>DLTU01000156.1:0-465 GCA_002500385.1 Candidatus Neomicrothrix sp. UBA7828
ATCGTCTCCATACCAAAGGATAAAGATCCACAAATCGTTGAAGAAATAGCAGAAATACTCGCATAGATTTCTAAAAAAGAATTCCTGTCCTGATGGAGCAAAACACCCATTTCTGGTCAATAATTAATACATGATTGATATTGAAACGTTTACATTAGAAGCACGCCAATGGTTGGATGAGAATGCAAAACTCCGGACCACTAATAACGATGGGAAAAGAGAACTTATTTGGGGGCAAGGCGAATTCAGCGTAGCAGTTTTTCACAATCTGTCATTCGAAGAAGAAAAAGCCATAATCACGGATGCGATGAAATGGACACAAAGAAAAGCTGAAGTTGGATATCACAAAATAACATGGGAGCCCGAATTCGGAGGAATGGGGCTCACCAAAGACCATGAAAAAGCATATTTAAAACTTGAAAGTGAATACGACACGCCAGGAGGGCACGAAACCCATAGTGTGAC
>DLTU01000156.1:873-19383 GCA_002500385.1 Candidatus Neomicrothrix sp. UBA7828
GGCGAGTGCGCAAGAAATGTGCTGTCAATTGTTCTCAGAACCCGCAGCAGGTTCAGATCTTGCAAGCGTTGCAACCAGAGCTGACAAAGATGGGGATGAATGGATCCTAAATGGCCAAAAAGTCTGGAGTTCCGGAGCCCAATTCTCCGAATGGGGAATGGCAGTATGTCGAACAGATAGTGACCTCCCCAAACATAAAGGAATTACCGTATTCATTATTCCAATGGACGCTCCCGGAGTTGAAATACGCCAAATCAGACAAATGAGTGGAGGAACATCATTCAACGAAGTTTTCCTTACTGATGTCCGCATCCCAGACGCATACCGAGTGGGCGACATTGGAGAAGGTTGGAAAGTGGCACTTACCGTACTGGGATTTGAAAGAGGAAGTAGTAACGGAAGTTCACGCGTCGGTGGTAACTGGGCTCAAGCGAAAGGTCTTGCAGAGCACCTAAACCTTACTGAAGATCCTGTAGTCAGAGATCAACTCGCACGCCTCTACACGCAATACCGCATTATGGTGCTTAACAATCAGCGAGTGGTAGCTCAAACGAAGGCAGGTCAGGCTCCCGGGCCAGAAGGGTCCATTTCAAAAATGATCTGGGTTAAATCAATGAACCTCATGAGCGACGTAATCACGAAAATGTTAGGGCCTCGAATCACTGCCGATACCGGAGAGTGGGGAACATACGAGTGGAACGAACACTTATTAGGAGCGCCTGGCTATCGCATAGCTGGAGGTTCGGACGAGATTCAACGAAACATCGTTGGAGAACGAGTCCTAGGTCTACCAGGTGAGCCACGCGTGGACAAAAACATTCCTTACAAGGATGTACTCAAATAGGCGCTTGCCACTGGAGCGACTGATCGTTAAAGTTCAACTATGGAAGAAACGATAGTTGTATCAAAAGAAATATCAGCAGGCCCACAAGAAGTTTGGGATCTAGTTACTGACCTTGCAAACATGGGTCGGTGGTCACCCGAAAATGATGGGGGGAAATGGCTCTCCAAAGATGGCGGACCAAAACTCGGTGCAAGGTTCATGGGTAAAAACAGTTGGCAAGGGAACAAGTGGATTGCTCCTGTCAAGATTACGGAATTCACTGAACCGAAGCGATTCGCTTTCAAAATGAGATTTCCGCTTATAGGAGGTTCAGATTGGACTTTTGATATAGAACCGACTCCCGAAGGCTGTAAAGTAACGCAAACATGGACAGACCGTCGTAAAAAAGCGCTTGTCGTTATTGGTGGCAAAGTAAGTGGTGTGCCTGATAGAGCTCCTCATACGCGAATGTCAATGGAAACAACCCTCGATAATCTCGCTCAAGAAGTCGAAAAGTAAAAACGTTAGAGTTTAAGATCTAACTCGAATAAGTCGTTTATGTGCTGAGCCCAATCTTGAGCATTGGGTTGATTCACACTAATCACTTTTGCGATACGTTGAGACTCAACATGCCCGCCACCGACCACTGCTACTTGGCTATTGCATCGTGGACTCCCATGTGAACCAAACAAACCATCAAGCCAAGGTCCAAATACATGGCCAGGCTTACCCCAAACAAGATCGTGATCGTCATCCAGAGAAATTGCTCCCTCGATTTCTTGAATTTGAAGAACCTCTGCCAAAGCAGGCCCTTTATGAATGACTGCAGCGGTGCCTTCATATTCAACTAGACCTGGTAAGCCACGAGAATTAAGTGACTCGGCTAGGTCAAAACCATATTCCACTACATATTCCTGGTCATGATCACTTACGACAATCAACACAGTGTCATTCCAACTCGGTTGAAGTCGGTCAATCAATTTTCCCAAAGCATTATCGGTTTCTCTAACCCGAAACTTTGTTTCCTCTGCATCAGGTCCATGGATGTGGGAAACTGTGTCCGGTTCATTGAAATGGACAACGGAGAAATCAGCAGAGACTAGGTCAATAACATCAATTGCTTCCAGGACTGCAGAATTTGATGAATATCGAAATTCATCTAAATCGACATCTGCCCTTTTGCCCTCTGGCGGCCAAAAAATGTCCGCTGATTCTGCACCCATAACCCCAATTAGGTGATGATCACCTACAACTGCGGCGGTGGACACTTTACCTCTATTTGCGGCTAAAAAAATTGTGTCCCCCTTAGGTCCAATAGAGGAAGCAATTGTGAATTTCTCATCATCCCACACTTTATTGACGAAAATTCCATGGGAGTCTGGAAGCCGGCCGGTAGCAAAGGTAGCGTGATTAGGATAAGTAGCCGTTGATAATACAGCTCGACCACCTTTGGGATTCCATCCCCCTTCCATAGCTAATTGCCAAAGATTTGGGGTCAATTCCTCGCTCACTAGTCGGTTGGGGAGAGCGTCAATGATAACGAAAACAACTTTCATTCATCCTCACTTTGAGGTCGCAAAGATACAAAATAAGCTTTCATATTTGTTCGTGCTTGATCAACATATGTATTGAACACCGTTTCTAAAGTGCGAGTCCAGAATTTCCCTGAATAGGAGACAACGAAAGCTATCTCAGTAGTTTTCAAATCTAATTCTTTGAAATTTATATCTATAGACCAGTCCGAGGCATCTCTACCGGATATTTCTTTCCTCTCAAACCTAATCAGTTTTCCGGGCTCAGATGTAACTCTAGCCATTCGTAATTTTTTCATTCGTGAGAAAGGCCCCAATTGGGCTTTGAGGACGAGCACCCAAACCAGATCATCCTCACTTTCGACTGATTCAACTGAGTCAATGAAATTAAGCCATTCTGTATAGGTGGTCAATTCAGAAAGAACGGAGTAGGCGTGCTCTATCTCTGCTTGGACAGTAACTGTCTCTGTTCTGCGCATATTCGCTCCTTCGCATGATATGTGTCACAAGCTGCTAAGAGGATGCTACATCAGTTACATATCCTCTAGCCTAAATAGTGTGCAAACAAAAGCATTTCATTTAAGTGACACGATAGATATTAACCTGCTCAATGTTCAGGACTTTTATTGGTCATCTTCAAGCGTGACTCTTGCAGGTATAGGCGTAGCGAAACGTCTAACGATTCCTCGCAATCAAGATAGAAAAGAAGAAAGTCATTTATTTGGTGAGATTGAATTAGATCACCATAATTCTGAAACCTCCATATCTGAGGAAGATATCTATGCCTTTGCTGCTTTCCCGTTTGACCCAAGCAAAGATGCAGAGGTGATTATTCCAACGCTCCTAATCAAAAGAAGCCAAACAGGTGAAACAAAACTGATTTACACCGGCAATGAAGAAAAAACGAAAGAGGAACTCCTTCACGAAATAGCCCAAATCAACGCACCAGAATCAGACGCGACCCAATCCAATATCAATATTGACTCTCCGATACCGCCCGAAGTGTGGCGGGATGAAAAGATAACCGAAATCAAAGAATACATAAAAGAAGGATCTGTAAAAAAAGTGGTTCTAGCTAGGGAGCTTGTGCTTTCGGCAGAAAAGGATTTCCAAATCAGCGACGTTCTAGAAAAGCTGAGCATACAGAATAAATCATCAATGATTTTCAATATTGATGGATTCCTTGGAGCATCCCCCGAATTGCTTATCAAAAGAAGCGGGAATTCTGTGATGTCTCACCCTCTCGCTGGGACGGCACCTAGATTTAGTGACGAAGATTCGGATCAAGCATCTAGACAAAAACTCTTGGACTCAACGAAAGATGCATATGAGCATCAAGTAACTATTGAGTGGCTCCTGAACGAGCTTTTACCTTTCTGTTCGTATGTAGATGCTGATCCAGAACCTAAAATTGTCAGCCTTGAACATGTCCATCATCTAGGGACAGAAGTGGCAGGTCAATTATCAACCCCTCCCTGTTCAATCCTTGAACTTGTACACGCTCTTCACCCAACTCCTGCAGTAGGTGGAGACCCCCAAACAGAGGCATTGGCAATTATTAAAAAAGTTGAAGGTATCAATCGCAAACGCTACGCAGGCCCAGTTGGATGGGTATCAGCAAATGGAGATGGAGAATTTGCAGTCGGAATACGCTCAGCAGAAGTAAAGGCAAATACGGCTCACCTTTTTGCCGGAGTTGGGCTAGTTGAAGACAGTGACCCACAATCCGAACTGGAAGAAACAGAAGCGAAATTTAAAACAATGCTCAATACTTTTTTGCCAACAATTTAAATGTATGGCCTTTAGTTTCCATCCAGTAAGTTTTTGCTCTACCTTTAACCAATAGCCATAAGTCATGCGATAAACGCGTCGCAAGAAAGGAAGTCATGGATCTTGGGTTAACAGGGAAAAGAGTCGCTATAACTGGTGGATCACGAGGAATAGGTCGAGCCATTGCAACAAAGATGCTTGAAGAAGGAGCGTCAGTAGCAATATGCGCAAGAGGCCAAGAAGGAGTTGACGAGGCACTCGCAGCACTTGAAGGAAAAGGAACAATCATCGGTGCAGCCGTTGACGCAAGCAGTGGAGAAGAGTTAGAGAACTGGCTCAAAAGCTCAGCTGAAGAACTAGGAGGAATAGATATCCTCATCAATAACGCATCAGGCGGTGGCGGAGGCCAAACCGACGAAAAATTTGATGCAAACTACAACGTTGACCTCATGGGACTCGTCCGTGGTGTCAGGGCTACTGAGGATCTACTCGCCGCTTCAGGTGAAGGAGCTGTTCTTACGATTAGCTCAACTGCGGCATTAGAACATTTCGGCCCAGGACCTACAAGTTACAGTGCTCTAAAGGCAGCAGCAACCGTATACGCCGCCGGACTTGCTCAAACACTTGCAGCAAAGGGCATCAGGGTGAATACCATAGCCCCAGGACCTATTTTTTTCGAAGATGGCCCATGGGATAAAATTAAGCAGGGAATGCCAGAGTTCTATGAAAATACCGTTAAAGACCAACCAAGTGGCCGGATGGGATCAGCGGAAGAGGTAGCTAATGTTGCTGCTTTCCTCTGTAGCCCCGCAGCATCATGGGTAACAGGAGCCAATATCGTAGTTGATGGTGGCTACACCAAGAGAATTGAATTCTAGGAGAAGAAATGTCTGAGGAGAATCCTGAAAGAGTAGATGCTTATCTCGTAGCAGGCGGACGCTTCCATGACATTGACTATGCAAGACTTGAATTATTGAAACTTCTCAGTGAACACCCCTATATCCGAGTGAAAGTTGGATCAGACTATGAAGACACAGCCTCAATAGCTGCATCGTCAATGCTAGTTTCCTACACATGCGATATCCGTCCCTCAGAAGGTGCACAAATAGCCATCAGAGATTGGGTCAGTAACGGAGGCAGATGGCTTGCCCTTCATGGCACAAATTCTGCTTTGGATTTTGATCCACCCAATCCAGTAGGCTCACCAAGATGTTTCCCAATCTGGGCAGAACTTCTTGGAAGTCAGTTCATCTCGCATCCACCAATAGCGCCATTTCCTGTTCAATTATCAGATCCGGATCACTGGCTCGTTGAAGGAATAGAGCCATTCGAAACTGATGATGAACTCTACTTGTGCGAGTATCATGATCGCGACAGCCTATATCCTCTTATGCAAACAGAATGGCAGGGAGAAACTCCGGGTTTCATCGACTCAGATTGGACAGATTGTGACCCAGTTCACCTAATTATGTACCTCAAATCTCACGGAAACGGAAAAATCCTTTATAACAACCTCGGACACTGTCGAGGACATTGGGATATGACCGAAGCTGTGAAGTACTACCCGCAAATTGAAAGATGCTCATGGGAGATACCTCAGTATCATGAACTATTGCGAAGAGGCATCAGGTGGGCGTTAGGCGAAGAAGGCTAACGCCGATTAGTTATCCACCAATATCCAGATAAACTACAAATAAGAATTGAACGGAGTTTGAATGGCTACCAAAGAACAAACAAAGATTTCAAAAGAAGTCCTCTTTGACTTGCACCGACGCATGGTAAGAATCCGATTACTTGAAGAAGCCGCAGGACAATTAGCATCAGAAGCCCGCATACCTGGCTTCATTCATCTATATGTCGGCGAAGAAGCAGTAGCCTCAGGTGGTTGTGTAGCACTAAAAGATGAAGATCAAATCTCTTCTACCCACAGAGGTCATGGACACCTGGTAGCCAAAGGCGGCGAATTCAAACCAATGATGGCAGAATTCATGGGTAAAGCAACCGGCTACTGCAAAGGTAAAGGTGGCTCCATGCATATCTCAGACCTAGACCTAGGAATGTTAGGTGCAAATGGAATCGTCGGAGCAGGAGTACCTATTGCAGTCGGTGCAGCTTTTGCAAATAAATATAAAAACAATGGGCTTGTAACCATGGCATTCTTCGGAGATGGATCTACTAACATCGGTGCTTTCCACGAAGCAGCCAACATGGCTTGTGCACTACACCTCCCCATCGTCTTTATGTGCGAAAACAATGAGTATGCAGAATACACCGCCCGAGACAGAGTAATGGCAATAACTGACGTAGCCGATAGGGCAGCAGCCTACGGAATGCCCGGAGTCATTGTAGACGGCATGGACGTTGTCGCAGTCTACGAAGCAGCGAGAGTTGCTGTGGCTAGGGCACGAAACGGCGAAGGTCCATCAATGATCGAATGCAAAACCTATAGATTTTACGACCACGCGGGAGTTAGTGGTCTGGGAAGAACTTACCGATCTGATGAAGAAGTGCAGGAGTGGATGGATAGAGATCCGATCAAACTCTTTGAAGCACAACTAGCAAAAGCAAAAGTAATGAGTGAAGCAGAAGCCGGAGAAATCCATGCCGAGATACAGGCAGAAATAGATGAAGCAATTGAATTCGCCGAGAACAGCCCTCTCCCAGATCCAGAAGTTGACATGTTAACAGACGTATACACGGAGGCATCATAAGATGACAGCTACTGAAACAGAACAACGCATCATCAGATACAACGATGCCTTCAATGAAACACTTGCAGAACTACTTCGTGATGACCCAGACATATTCATTGCCGGCGAAGATGTTGGGCGCTATGGTGGCGTTTTCCAATCATTTGCTGGATTGAACGCAGAATTCGGAGATGAACGGGTCGTAGATACTCCTATTGCAGAGCAAGCGATCATAGGTTTGGGTATAGGAGCAGCAGCTGTAGGGCTTCGACCAATCGTTGACCTCATGTTCATGGACTTCGTCATGGTATCAATGGACCAAATAGCTAACCAAGCAGCAAAAATGAAATACATGTTTGGTGGAAAAGCAAAACTTCCTTTAACCATAACTACAACAGGTGGAGCTGGATTAGGAGCAGCGGCGCAACACAGTCAAAGCCTCGAAGCATGGCTAATTCATGTACCCGGACTCAAAGTCGTCTACCCATCTAACCCCTATGACCTAAAGGGTCTTTTAGTCTCATGCGTTCGAGATGACAACCCCACAATCTTCACCCTTCACAAAGCTATGCTAGGTTCCAAAGGCCACGTACCTGAAGGTCTGTACGAGATCCCATTGGGACAGGCGAATATCGTTAGGGAAGGTTCTGACGCAACTATTGTCGCAATCGGGAAAATGGTCTCTGAAGCTGAGAAAGCTGCAGCGGCTCTTGCTGAAGAAGGAATAGAAGTTGAGATTATTGACCCTCGAACATTGCTGCCGTTTGATATGGATACTGTGATCCAATCAGCTAAAAAAACTAACAGAATCGTGATTGTCCATGAAGCTGTTAAAAATGGTGGAATAGGTGCAGAAATCTCAGCTCAAATACAAGAGCAAGCTTTTGATTACCTTGATGCTCCAGTAACAAGGGTTGCTGCACCTTTCGCCCCGGTCCCTTTCAGCCCAGCATTAGAAAAGTCCTATGTGCCCAACGCTGAAAGTATTGCAAAAGGTGTAAGAGACGTTCTTCATAGGAACAGCTAAATTAGGCCGTGGCAACCGTTGGGATCATTGCAAGCCCATCCGCAGGCAAAGACGTTAGGAGACTCGTAGGTCATGCTGGATCAACCGGAGATGTCGACAAAATTGCTGTAATTCGTAGGGCAGCGCTAGGAGTTATTGAATCAGGCGTAGACCGGCTCTTGTATCTTGATGATACCCGCCACTTGATACAGCGCGCTCTTGAAGGAGTACCTCATGGCAATGTGCAGGTTGAGCCCATTAATCAAGCTGTTATGGGAACAGGTCGTGATTCAGAAAAAGCTGCCAAAGCATTAAAATCAGAAGGGGCAGGCGCTGTCATTGTTTTTGGAGGAGATGGAACGAACAGGGACGTAGCTAAAGGGTGGCATAACCTTCCACTACTTCCGCTTTCGGTGGGAACGAATAACGTATTCCCATTTCACATGGAAGCAACCGTTGGAGGAGTAGCAGCGGGGCTTGTAGCAAGAAACTTAGTCTTTATTAAGGAAGTAGCAAAACAAGCCAAAGTGATAAAGGTTGAATATGATGATGGCCAAAGCGACCTTGCTCTTGTCGACCTTGTATTAGTCTCTGGTGAGTTTATAGGAAGTAGGGCAATCTGGGATGTCGCAAATCTTCAAGAAGGGATTTTCGCTATTGCAGAATCAGCTACAGTAGGACTCTCATCAATAGCTGCGACACTTGGGACTATAGACCGAAATGAAAATGCAGCAATGTATGTAAAAATGGGGGAAGGGAATACTACGGTACGTGCTCCTATCGCACCTGGAACCTACGAAACGATTCCGATAAAAGCATTCAAAAAAATAGATCTTGAAGAGAAGATATCAATGAAAGGTCCTGGTGTTCTAGCTTTCGATGGTGAACGGGACCGAGTGTTACAAGATGACGAAACGATCGTCGTGTCAGTATCAAAAGAAGGTCCTTGGGTTATAAATACTCATAGAGCGCTGGATTTGGCTAACATTAAGAAACACTTCGTTAGTTCCACTTAGGAGAGCCATGGCCACAAGAATCCTTATGCCAAAACTTGGACTCACCATGACCGAGGGGACTATCACAGAGTGGGTCGTTGACGCTGGTCAAAAGGTTGAAAAAGGTAGCGTTGTCATGCTCATTGAGACTGACAAGGTGGAGGCAGAGGTTGAAGCTGATGCTGACGGCATCGTTCAATATGTAGCAAACGTCGGTGATACTCTTGAACCCGGTGAAGTCGTTGGATGGCTCCTTGGAGACGAAGAAGAGACCGATAATGAAAACGAGGAAGAGCCTTCAGTTGAAGAGCTAACCCCATCAAGCGAAGAGCTTGATACAAGTGAACCTGAGCTAAGCGGGGACCAAATTATTGAAGAAAGCGTTCCGCAACAAGAGTCCGAAGAATCGCAGAGCTCTGATAGGATATTAGCGTCTCCGAATGCAAAGCGTGTCGCTAAAGAAAAGGGAATAGACCTCCAAGAAGTTCCAGGCTCAGGTCCAAGCGGACGAATAACTTCTGAAGACGTTCATGCAATGGAAAGTTCAGTGCCTGCCTCAAGTAACGGTCGAATACTCGCGTCCCCAAATGCAAAGCGTGTAGCCAAAGAAAAAGGGATAGATCTCCAGACCCTAACTGGAACAGGGCCGGGGGGAAGAATCACATCAGAAGACGTTATTGAGGCACCCAAACTAGAAGTTCAAGCACCTTCACAGGAGACAGAAGTAGAAAAGGTCTCGCAAGAAATAGTTGCCCAAACCACAGTTCCATTTGCAGCGAGGAAAGCTGCAGAACAACTCGGGGTAGACCACACAGAAGTGAAAGGATCTGGACCGGGCGGAAGAGTAACGAAACAAGATGTTTTCGCCTACAGCAGAATGCATGGCACGCAACAGCAAACGCCAACAAGAACTTCATCGCCTACCGAACTAGATGGAAACAGGACGCCAATAAAGGGAATGAGAGCAATCATCGCAGATCGGATGCACTCTTCACTACAAGACATGGCTCAACTTACTCTAACCATGGATGTAAATATGGGTCGCGTAGTTGAACTGCGCGAACAATTGAAAGATATCGGGTCCGATGAACTTGGAGCAGTTCCAGGCTATACGGATTTTGTTATAGCTGCTGTAGCACAAGCCCTCATCCAGCACCCTGCAGCAAATAGCCAAATTGATGGCAATGATATCGTTGAACTGAACCAGATTAATGTCGGAATGGCAGTAGCAGTATCCGACGGGTTAGTTGTTCCTGTCGTACATGGAACGGACAAACTTGAACTTGCAGAGATAGCTATGGAAACAAGTCGACTCGCAGAAGCAGCGAGAAACAAGAAACTATCTCTAGCTGAGATGGAGGGCGGAACTTTCTCAGTCACAGCGCTTGGAATGTATGGTGTTGATGCATTTACACCAGTAATTAATCCGCCAAATTCAGGAATTCTAGGCGTGGGTAGAATCCGAGATGATGTCGATTGGGATGGCGATACCCCTGTAAGAGTAAAACGCATGACTATTAGTCTTACCTGGGATCACAGAGTATTAGATGGAGCTCCTGCCGCAGAATTCGCTGCAACTATTAAAAGCTTTCTAGAGCAACCTCTTAGATTGCTTGCTTAAGGAAGCGGTTTATGTCCCGCTTAAAGCCTCAACTATGGGAGCTACATCATCTATTGCTGCTCCTCCGAAAGTAATGTAGTTGATTCCAAATTCCTCACGACGTTGCTGGATATTTTCGATTATCTCAGAGGTTTGACCTATTAAACAGTGTGGGTGCTCAAGTATTTGAGAAGAGGATAAATTAAAAAGTTTCGCGAATTCATTTGCAACAACATCGCTATGGTCAGTAACTACGGTGAAATAAGCCGCTATTTCAACTTCTATTTCTGAGAATCGATTACCAGCACCTGCTTTAATCCATTCAAGTTTTTGTAATGTACCTGCACTTGTTCCGCTACCAACACCCTCTGGGCCAATCCTCCCAGCGCTGTTGTTAAAGTTGATTGAAACGATATCTGCATGTTCTCCAGCAATTCCCAGAATTCGTTTAGCGCCACCTCCAATCATGACAGGAGGCATCTTTTGGGGAGTAGGTGCACCAGAAAATCCGGACACTTTGATGTATTCTCCGTCAAGGTCAATCTGTTTCCCACTGTAATGTTGCCGAATCAGGTCCAGTGTTTCGACCATTTTATTTATTCGTTTGCCTGGAGACATCATCGGTATTCCCATTGCTTCATATTCGCTTTGAATCCAACCTGCCCCTAAGCCGAGTTCAAGTCTTCCTTCGCTAAACCAATCTATGGTCGCTACCTCTTTTGCGAGAACCACTGGCTCGTGGTAGTCGCAACATAATACGCGACAGCCAATACGAATAGACTCAGTTGCTTCTGCAGCAACTGTCATAGCTGGAAGAGCTGCCAGATTTTGTAAGGGATGATTCGCAGCTTCCAGAGCTGGCCCTTCACCTATGTAATGGTCAGCGAGATGAAAACTACTAAAGCCAAGGTCTTCAGTTTTCTTAGCTAACTCGCGCCAATCGGAAGGAGATGAGGACGAGTAGGCCTGTAGACCGAAGCGAAAAGGCTTCGTCATAATATGCGTACTTCGCCAGTGCTTCCATTGACTTCAATTTCAGAACCGTCCGTTATCCTCTTAGTTCCATCGGTGACAGAGATCACGCATGGGAGACCTAATTCTCGACTGACGATAACGGCGTGGCTTCTTTGACCACCCACATCAACAACTACAGCTCCTGCAGTTAAGAAAAGTGGAGTCCATGATGGATCTGTTAGGGGAGCGACAAGAATATCGCCGGGTTCAAGCGAATATGGATCTGTCGGGTCAAGAATGACTCTAGCGGTTCCTTTGACAGTTCCCGGGCTGCCAGCGACTCCAACAAGGACATCGCCAGATTCGGCACTATCCACAGCAGTAGATCCAAGCTTCTTATATTGTGAGAGGGGAGGAACAACCCCATCTTTGATGAAAAACGGTGGCTCAAGAGTTTTTAGCTCTTCGTACATAGCAAAACGATCCTCGAGGGTTTCCCGCATCGATGATGGGTCAGCGACATAGGATTCTAATTCACTATCGGTAAGCATATAGATATGTTTAGCTTCGCTTAGGTAGCCGTCCTCAACTGCTTTGTTTCCGAGCGCTTCAAAAGCGACCCGGATTTCATTAACGACACGAATATAGTTCGCTTTAGATCGCTCTTGAAAAGCCATGATATTTCCAGCCACAAGTGCTGCCTCAAACTGGCCAGAGAGTTCATCGTTTCCTAATTTCTCTAACTCGGTGCGCACATACGCTATGGTTTCAACTCGACTTTCGGCCATCTTCTGGTGACGATCGGAAGGGTTTTCATCATCATGTTGCAAGCGAATTCTATCTAGAAGAGCCAACGCTATTGATGGCTTTGTTTCCCAAGAATCAGCAATGATTTCGTATTCATTTGGTCCCCGAGAACCATATTCAAAGATGAACTGTGCCCACTCAGTTAAGAATCGCTCAGCATCAATATCATTAGATGTTTTCAGTCTTTCCAAAAGTGTTTCGGTTCCACTCTCAAATTCTGAGCACAAATAGTCAGATGAACGAATAGCTCTCGAAAGATCCCATAGGAAATACGATGGTGCAGCTGAGTCGACATCACCAAGTCCTGTAATGCACCGCATGGGAATAGTGGAATCGCCTATCGCATCACCAACTGCCCCTAGGATGCCTGGCGCAACCCCAGAACTAGATGCAGCAACACAATGAGTATTGTAAGTTTCAATAAGCCATGGCTGAAAAGTGCGGGCATGAGCGATAATTTCGCTCATTGAGAGAGCATCTAAGTCTGGACGGTTAGTTCTTAAAGAGATAGTCCTTTCCCTAGCTTCATCTATCTCGGGCCATTCAGTAACGGTCATAACCCAACCCATATGTGCCAGAATTCCTTCAGTAAGTTCTTCATTCACATCATCAGGATGCTCAACGTACGCTGGAACATCAGGGTGGTCCCCAAAAAATGCTAGATCCAAACCCTCAATAGTGACGGCAGGGTTCCGTACCCCCTGCATTCTTACGTTAGCTAAATTGATGTAGAAAAAACCACCAAAGAAGCCGCCTACCTCGGGCCGAACATCGGACATTTCGCCTTCGGTGAAATAACCTTGCCGGATATATCCATCTCTCCACCCGATAATAGTGCCGTTATCCCATGTAAAAGTCTGGCCCAAAGGACTCGCAGGTGGAGCTAAAACTTCGCCCGCGTTCGCTCTCGTGTAATGGGGCCAACGCTCGCTTGGCTCCCAATCACAAAACCAGTAATCATCCATAATGTCCTCCGAAAAACTGAAATCTCTATGAAAGTAATCCGTCTGTCAATCTTTTGCGAATTCAGAAGGAACCTTTTAGCTAATCAACTGCCTTTCAAGTTTTTCCTATCAGGTTTGAGCATCTATCCTTGACAAAGACTGCGAGGAAGGAAACATCATGCTTGATATCGCAATGGCACTGAGATTGAAAGGTATTGCCTCAAACGCGCACATAGCTGAAATAACAGGGAAAGGGCAGTCAGATGTTGATGAAGTCCTAAACATGATGCAAGAGAAGTCATATGCGCAAGAGACCCCAAGAGGACTGCGCCTCTTGCCCGAGGGGAAAGAATGGACCGACTCCCTACTAGAGGAAGAAAGAACAGGAATTGATTCCGCCAGAGCTGAAGAGATATATGAAGATTTCTGTAGCCAAAATGATTCCTTCAAACAGCTAGTTACTGACTGGCAAATAAAGATCATTGACGGCGAACAACAACTCAATGACCATACTGATGAAGCCTACGACCAACAAATTATCAACCGCTTAGTCGAACTTGACCAGACCGTCGCCCCTATATTCCAAGAAGCGGCAGACTTGGCACCACGACTACAGCGCTACCTTTCAAGATTTTCAAATGCTCTATCTCAACTCCAATCAGGGGATCACTCCTTCCTTGCAGCCCCTTTGAAAGATAGCTATCACACTATTTGGTTTGAAATGCATGAAGAACTAATTCTCTTATGCGGAAGAAATAGAGCAGATGAGGCAGCCGCTGGTCGCGGAGCATGACATTCAGAGGCAGAAGAGCTGATCTCATGCTCGGGGCGTACCAATGGTACGCAAGGCGTGCGGCAATTCACCCAAAAAGCAAAACTGGTAGGAAATTTTCAGCCTTTGGCGAAGGATCAATAATGTGCTTCCCACCAGCTGCATTATTTGGTGAACACGCCATTAAGGTTGGGCGAGACACGATGATCGGACCTTATGTTTCCCTTAGTGCAGGAATGGCCCCTACACAGAAATTACTATCAGACAGAATTGTAGAGATAGGGGATCGCGTTCTGATAGGCAGGAATTCAAGCATTGTGGGTCATTTCCACATTGTCATCGAAGATGACGTCTTCTTCGGGCCAAACGTATACGTCACAGACCAAAATCATGCGTTTGACGATCTACAAAAGCCAATTGGCAAACAGAGCATGCCAGAGGAGCCAGTTCGCATAGGTGCAGGTTCATGGATAGGCACCAACAGCGTGGTGTTGCCCGGAGTGACCATAGGAAAGCATGTCGCAATCGGAGCTGGATCAGTCGTTACAACTGATATACCAGACAATTCAGTAGCAGTAGGATCCCCCGCAAGAGTGATTCAACAATTTTGACGATGTTAAACAAGTTATCTACGGTTGTGGATAGGGAGGCACAGCATGACTTCTCAAGCAGTTGAGGCATTACAAAAGATTCATATTGAAGTTGAAAAAATCATTAACGGAATGAACCAAAGTGAATGGGAACTCCAAAGCTTATGTGAGGGGTGGCGCATACAAGAAGTCTTTGCGCACATGTCATCAAACATGAAAGAGGCAATAAATCCAACACCTCCACCTGACACGACACAAGAACCCATGAAAGCTGAAGAAGCAATGGAAGCGTTAGTAACTCCTAGAAGAGACTGGACAGCTCAAGAGTTACTTGACGAGTATGCAAAATATCTCAACGATTGGATTGGATGGCTAGGGGCTTTACAAGAAGAACCAACAGCTTCCATGGAAGTCCCATTAGCAGATCTTGGAATATACCCGATGCACATGATGGCAAACGCATTTGCCTTCGACCATTACTGCCATCTTTACATTGATATTCTCTCCCCAGAAGGACCACTTTCTGGGAATTTTGATGCACCGACCGACGACATGATTCGTCCTGGAATTGAATGGATGATTGCTGGCATGCCACAAATGCAACCTACGGAACTAGCGGCAGTAGTTACAGAACCATTGGAATTGGAGCTAACTGGTCCTGGCGGCGGGACATGGACTATTCAGCCAGCTGGCGAGGATGGACTTATCTCAGTAGCACCACGAGCGAACTTAGGTGCAAGCGCAACTGTTGCTTCAACAGCGCATAACTTTGTGTCATGGGGAACAAAAAGATCTGATTGGCGAAAAACTTGTGTCATTGACGGAAATGAAAATTACGCCAACACAGTACTGGATACCATCAACATCATTTAATTACAACGAAAAGGGTGGTGGCGTGAACTGGCCACCGTTAGCGCTCATCCCGCCATCAACCGGCAAGTGGGCTCCTGTTATAAAAGAGGCTTTTGAAGAAAGAAGAAAGCTGTGCGCTGCTGCAACTTCTAGAGCGTTACCCCAACGCTGGAGAGGAATTCTTCTTCTCATATCATCGTATGGCTCTCCCTCAAATCGAGTTGTCATTCCTGTCTCTGTAGGACCGGGACATACAGCATTAATTCTTATACCCTTTGAAGCCAAGTCCATTGAAGTACTCCGGACCAGATTAATTACCGCAGCTTTAGAAGTGTTATATACCCACATGCCAGGGTCACCTCGCATGCCAGAAGTTGAGGCCGTCACAGTTATCGCAGAGCCAGGACGCATTGCAGAGGCACACTCTCTGATACCTAGAATCACCGCCCTAACATTGACATCCATTACTTCATCAAAGAACTCCATATCTCCATCAAAGAGATCGATGCGTCCAGTCATACCCGCATTCAGCACAGCTCCATCGAGATGGCCAAATTCACGAACAGCCGTTTCAACCGCTAGTGCATTATGATCGATATCGGAAACACTTCCTGTTAGACACCGTATATTGTCAATACCTTCAGCCCAAGAGAAATCGGATGTAGGTAGATCGGAGCCGACGACAAAACCACCTTCTCTTAGTATTTCTTCTGCCGCTGCTCTTCCAATACCTGACGCTGCTCCGGTAACCCAAACGGCTCTGTCTTCATGTAGATAAGTCATGCCTGTGACGCTAATCCGAAATTTGAAGAGCCGCTAATGTTTGCTCCAAAACATATCTAGCTCGCCGTTCATAGTCAGGAAAATTTTCGCGAAGAGCCTTGGACCTCACCTCAATTGAGAAAGGAACATCTGTATTAAATAATGATTCAAACTCCAAAGCATTCAAGTTACCATGAGCAGGAATTAAGCGATCATCCAATGCATCGGTCATTAATTCTGAGTCACTCCAGCCAACGGGTTGAGCCGTACCATCACACCATTGTGCATACGGAAACAAATTAGGGTCACAAGCTTCTATTGCATTAAATGACGTTCCAGAGCGGTCAACGTGAAGCAAGTCAAGTAAAATTCCAATGTTATGAGCATCAACCAACCTAATAATATCCAATGCATCCGAAAGGCTTTTAACAGACGTAAATTTCATAAACTCAAGGCAGACATTGACACCGCCTTCCTTCGCTAACGAACACAAATGTGAAAGTTGATCAGCAGTTTCCTCTGAGGAAGATAGTGAAGAAACGACAAGAGCATTCTTAGCCCCTATCTCGCACGCTGCTTCAATAAGAGCCTTACCTTCATCAATACTTTTCCCAAGTCGGATAACTTCCATATCAACTGCTTCAATACCGCTGTCGTCAATTCTCTTCTTAACCTCACGGGATGTAGTAGCTGACCATGATTCCGGATCAAACCACACTCCTGTCGCTTTCCATCCTGCGGCCGCTGTGACCTCAACAAATCGTGTCGGGTTTGTCATTAATTCCGGAATAACGCCTGCTGCCAAAGAGAGCATTCTTGAAGGAGCCATATTCTATTTAATCACCCTATATACAAAGCTAGAAATCCTTCTTCTACTTTGCGTGTAAACGGAAATTGACCAAGAATAAGCAAATAGAACATAACGACCAGAGGGGAATTTATGGAACTTGAAGGACAGGTCGCGTTAATAAGCGGAGGAACTCGAGGAATCGGTAGGGGCATCGCAGAAGCCTTTATCGCTGAAGGCGCCAACGTTGTGATAAATGGAAGAAGCGCTGATAAAGGAGCTCAAGCAGTTGAGGAAATGAACGCAGGAGATCAAGCGCACTTCATTGCTGGCGATGTTACTAGCCAAGAAGTTTGCGAGGGGCTAGTTGATCAAACTGTTGAACATTACGGGAAAATAGATATTCTTGTCCCAAATGCTGGTGGCGGAACAATCGAAGGTGAAGAGCCCTCTCCACTTGTAGATATATCAGAAGAAAACTGGCAGTTTGTTCTCAACTGGAACCTTAACCATCCCATGTGGCTAATGCGACGGGCACTGAAATATATGATTCCACAAGAACACGGAAGGATAATGTCCGTGTCATCAATGTATGGGAAGGTCGTACTCGCAACGCAAGCCCCTTACTGCACAACGAAGCATGCTTTAAACGGACTAACAAAAGTTGTTGCACAAGAAGTAGGGACGCTTGGAATTACTGTGAACGCATTATGTCCCGGAGGTATTCTTACAGACATCATGCAAGAGCAGGGTCCTGCTGCAGCGGAGCAATTAGGACTTTCATTTGAAGATTTCTTGATGATGATGCAGGCTCCATCAGCAATTAAGCGAATGAATACTGTCGAAGACTGCGCACTCGTTGCTGTCCTCCTCGCTTCAGAAGCTGGGGCAGGAATTACAGGATCATTAATCAGCATAGACGGCGGCCAGTCGCCTTACTAAGGAGAGAATTATGGGAAAATTAGACGGAAAAGTCGCTGCTATCACAGCAAGCACAAGAAGCATAGGGCGAGCAATTGCCGAGGCTTACCTCGCTGAGGGAGCCAAGGTAGTTGTTAGTGGTAGGTCCGAAGAGAAAGGTGCTGCAGCGCTTGAAGAAATGAATGCTGGCGATAACGCAATATTTATCGCCTGCGATGCATCAAAACAAAGCGACGTAGAAGGATTAATAGACGGTACAGTCAATCATTTCGGTAAAATAGATATAGCTGTCCTCAATGCCGGTGGAATATTAAATGCAGCACCAGTAGCTGAAATGACAGATGAATCATGGGAATACACGTTGAACCTAAATCTCAATCACACTTTCTGGGGAATGCGAAAAGCACTGCAACACATGCTTCCACAAGAAGATGGACGAATAATAGCCATTTCTTCTGTAGAGGGAAAGATGCGAACTGAAACCGTAAGCCATTATGTAGCAACAAAACATGCTATTAACGGCCTTGTAAAAACAGCAGCTCATGAAGTTGGGCCAACTGGAGTAACCGTCAACGCTATACTTCCAGGATTTGTCAAAACAGATCTCTTTTATGAATCTGCACCACAGACTGCTGAAGCGCTCGGAATGGACAGCCTTGATGAAGTAGCAGACATGTACTCACAAGCCTCAGCGATTAAAAAACC
>DLTU01000147.1:0-5786 GCA_002500385.1 Candidatus Neomicrothrix sp. UBA7828
GACGAACGGGTGATTATGCATTCCGCGTCCTGGTTTCATGCATTCATGCCGGATTTGATCTACAAACTCCTCAGGGGTCATCTTCGCAAGTTCATCAGCGGTCATAAAAACTTCAGTAAGGGCCATGTGTTCTCCTTTGCGGCTCAATACCAGTTTATACTGCAGTTCTATTCTTGTCATCTAGCCGAAGCAGTCTAGGATAGATAAGTAACTTAGATGTGGTGGTACTTATGGCTGGCATTATGGAAATTGACTCGAAGTATGCGAGTGTTATTGAGGACAGTAAAAGATTAGCGAAGTCTGTCGAACCTTTCGCTATGAAAGCAGATGAGTCAAGTGAGCTTTATCAGCCCATATTGGAAGCTTTACGCGGCAGTGGTTTATCTGCATTGATGGTTCCCTCAGAATATGGAGGACGTTTTTCGATGGTAGATCCACTTGCGGTCTGTTTAGTTCGAGAGATTCTCATGAAGACTTCATCACATCTGGACTCTTTATTCGCGTTGCAAGGGATTGGAAGTTACGCAATTTCAGTTGCAGGAAATGAATCGCAAAAGGAAGAGTGGTTGCCTCTTGTTTCTAAAGCAGAAGCGCTTGCCGCTCTAGCCCTGACAGAGCCCAGAGCAGGTTCAGATTTGAAAGGCATTGAAACATCAGTTGAGCGAAAAGGCGCAGAACTAATACTACGTGGTGAGAAATCGTTCATATCGAATGCTGGATCAGCTTCTTTCTACACCACACTCGCTAGAGAGGAGGATGGCTACTCTTTGTTTCTGGTTCCTGCAGATAGCGATGGGCTTGAAACATCCCCATCTCCCGAAATAATCGCCCCTCATGTACTTGGGGAACTAAGGTTCAATGACGTCGTATTGCCGGAGAGTGCAAGATTAGGAGAACCTGGTACAGCCTTTCGTAACGTTTTGGCGACTCTTTCCGTCTTCCGAATATCAGTAGCAGGCGCTGCTTTAGGGGTAATGACTGGTGCTATAGAAGAAGCAACCAAACACTGTGCACAAAGAGAGCAATTCAGCAGGCCATTGATTAAACATGGTCCAGTCGCAACTCTACTAGCTGACTCTTGGTCAGATCTGGAATCGTCACGATACTTGACATACCAAACTGCCTCACTAGCAACCGAAGATCCGGCTAAAAATTTAGACAAGTCTTCACTTGCTAAACTCACAGCCACAGAAGCTGCTTGCCGAGTCGTAGACCGGTGTGTCCAAACGATGGGTCGATGGGGGTTAATCCGAGGTTCAAAGATCGAGAAATATTATCGTCAAGCGAGGCCGATGCGCGTCTACGAAGGGGCTTCAGAGGTCTTGAGACTCGGCATTGCTAATGGCATGGTGAAAGAGTTTACAGATGGATCTTGAGCTGGAAGACAAGGTCATAATAGTAACCGGAGCAAGTCGTGGTTTGGGGTCTGCGATATCGAAATACTTAATTGACGAGGGTGCATATGTAGTGGCCGCTGCTCGATCTGAGGAAGATCTAAATTCGCTTCAAAAACACAACGAGGAACGAATTCTTCCAGTCCGATGTGATTTGTCTATCAAGAAAGAAGTAGAAGACGTAGTTGCTGTCGCTTGTCAGAAATTCGGAAATCTACACGGCATTGTTAATAATGCTGGGATTGCTCCTGCCGAAAATTCCTTAAATAGCGATATTGAGATTATGGAAAATACATTGAAGGTCAACGTCATTGCCCCAGCAATAATAGCGAAAACAGCAGCAAAGCATTTTGTCTCGCAAGAACAAAGCGGATCAATCGTCAATATCGCATCAACTTCCGGATTGAAAGGAAAGGCTTCTCTTGCCTCCTACTCAGCATCAAAAGGGGCTCTATTACGACTTACAGAATCACTGGCAGCTGAATGGGCAAGATATAGAATTCGTATCAATGCAATCGCCCCAGGCGCTTTTGAAACATCAGCTCAAGCAGCAGTCCTAGAAAATCAGGATGTCCTGAAAGCACGATTGCGGAAAATACCTCAAAGACGAATGGGACTTCCTGAAGAAATTGCTCCGATGGTTTCCTATCTGCTCTCGCCTATATCCGACTTCGTTACAGGGGCATGTTTCGTAATCGATGGCGGAGAAGTCTCGAAACTATAAAGGAGAATTATGGGAGAAAATGCCGATCATAAAACATTAGGAAGTAGAGTCCTGATTTCGGGCGAAATTGCGGCTAAATCACAAAAATTTGCAGAGGGTTATGCTCGTTTGCGTGACGTAACTGATCGTGATGGTGCCTTACCAGCTTGGGCCAAGGCGCTTTTCATGGCTTCTGCAGCAGCTGTAAAAGGCCATGACCAACTCCTTCTTGAAGAGCTTCGTAGATCAAAGGAACTTGGTCTGTCCTTAAACGATGCGCGAGGAGCAGCCTTGACTGTTTTTATCAGTAGAGGGGAAGCTATCTACTCAAGATTCACTGCCGCTGTTAACGAAATCTATAACGACGCAATTGAAGTTGAATCTCAAGTTATGCCGGATTTTGAGCTTGACCGTGACAGTTGCCTTGAATATTTTGAAGGTTATTTCGGATTTATCCCTCCGTATGTGGAACTCATGGCAGACGATGCTCCTCGAGCGCTTGAAGGTTATGTATTGATGAGGGAATTTAGCCTTGCAGAGAATCTTCTCGACGCCAAGAATGTAGAACTGCTTCTTTGTACTGTTAATGCAGCAGAATTTTCATCTAGATTCGTGAACGTTCATGCGAATGGCGCAAGAAAAGCCGGAGCATCCGAAGCAGAAATTGTCGAATCAGTAATTTGTGCAATACCAGTTGCTGGAGTCGCGTCGTGGCTCCCAGGTGCTGATGGGATCATGGAAGGCAGATCCGAAAGCTAAAAATCCTCTGTTAGTAGAGTCACTTCTTGATGCTGGATCAAACCGTTTCTAATAATCATTACATCTTTTCCAGATACTACTGTTTTGTTATCAGTGATTTCCCAAAAGAAGCTGACACTCGCTCCATTGACTTCTAACTTCATGAATTTAATTACTCCGGAACCCATCCTGTTCGGAACTCCTGCAAAGTAGTTGAGTATTTCTTCTTTGCCGGCGAAAACATCTTCGCCCCTAACTAAAAGTGCATCCTGAGCATAGTCTTCAGCCATTAGAAATGGGTCTCCGCCTTTGACTGCGGTAAGATGTTTTTCGGCTACCTCTTCAGGTGTCAACATGTGAATCTCCAAATGTATTTTCGCATCCTATCAAGACGACTCCTAAGGGGGACCATTGTTAACTGTTTCTGATGTCTATACTCTTCCGGACTTATTGGTACGTGCAGTCAATAAAAATCCTGATTCCGACATCGTGGTGTTTCCTGACTCAAAAACTACATTTGTACAACTCTACGAGCGAGCTATAAAAGCTGCGAGGTCACTTAAGGCAATTGGAATCAATGACGGTGATTCTGTCGGGATATTGATGTCAAATTGCATTGAATTTGTTGATCTACTCCTTGGAAGTCAACTCATTGGGGCAATACCTGTTCCCATTAACGCTCGCTATAAAGCAAAGGAACTTGCCTATGTGATTGACGATGCGG
Source organism: Candidatus Neomicrothrix sp. UBA7828 (assembly GCA_002500385.1). GTDB lineage: Bacteria > Actinomycetota > Acidimicrobiia > Acidimicrobiales > UBA8592 > UBA8592. The sequence continues at coordinate 3,560 of DLTU01000147.1, forward strand.
GTTTAAAGGTGCTTGCGACAACCGATCGGATAGTTGAACATGTGGATTTTGTAAAACTTCTTCAGGAAGCATTTCCAGATTTAGAAAATCAAACAGATCCAATGCAACTTCAACTACCTGAAGCCCGTAATTTAAAATCTATTATCCTATTCGGAGAGCGCATGCCTGGAGGAATGCTTGACACAGAAACATTCGTAAACCTCAGCAAAAATATTGAAGTGGAGGAAATAGAGATAAGCCGCTCACGCCTTAAAGTTCGTGATGTAGCAATGATGATGTATACATCAGGGACGACTGCAAATCCCAAAGGATGTCCTATTACACATGAAGCATTAGTTCGACCGGCTGTGGAGGCAGGTAGAACTCGCTTCATGATTACAGAAATGGATAGAATGTGGGACCCTCTCCCTATGTTTCATATGAGTTTTGTTTTGCCACTCATAGCATGTATTGATGCCGGAGCAGCTTTGTTAACCATGGAATACTTCGAACCTAAATTAGCTCTCTCCTACATGAAATCTGAAAAAGCTACATTGAATTTTGCCAGCTTTCCTACAATCATGGAAGCCTTACTTAACCACGTTGATTACGATTCGGATGCACTCAACATGCGGATCGTCAACAATGTAGGTCCTGCGGACCTTCTTGTCTCAATGCAAGAACGAATGCCTAACACTGTACAAATAAGTGCTTACGGATTGACCGAATGTGGCGGTGTAGTTTCATTTGGTCATGTCGAGGATTCACTCGAGAAAAGGACCGAAACTTCAGGAAAGCTTTTCCGAGGTATTCAAGCTCAAATTCGACATCCAGAAACTGACGAAATCCTAGGAGCCAACGAACAAGGCGAGATTCTCATAAAGGGGTATTGTGTATTCGAGGGATACCATAATGCGCCTGACAAGAATCAAGAGGCATTTACAGAAGACGGTTGGTTCAGGACAGGGGATCTATGCTCACTAGATGAAGAGGGTAGAGTTACCTATCACGGCAGAATAAAGGACATGCTTAAGGTTGGCGGTGAGAATGTTGCAGCAGTTGAAATTGAAGGCTTTCTCTCACATCACCCTGCAATTCAGTTAGCTCAAGTGGTTTCTGCCCCTGATAATAAATATGTTGAGGTACCCGCAGCATTCATCCAACTTAAAGAAGGAATGGTCGTAACTGAAAATGAAATAATTGAATTCTGTAAGGGGCAACTATCAAGTTTTAAAATACCTCGGTACGTACGATTCGTAACGGAATGGCCAATGTCCGCAACCAAAATACAAAAGATTCGCCTTCGAGAGCAGATAGCCGCTGAGATACGTGGATGAATCTGGCGAGCTTCTATTTAGCCAAGTTCTCTAGAAAACCTCATGTGTACTAGGGAAAAAAGTGTTGTAGCCGTTTCGGCTGGTGCTGTCGGAATTGGGGCGTCTTTAGGATTTTTCCCTGGTTTTCTAGCTACTGTCCTGAGCCAAGAATTACTTGTTTCTAAAGGAAAAGTAGGGTTGATTGTTGGCATTTATTTTGGAGCAACAGGCTTGGGTTCAATTCTTGCAGGGAAAATTACTGAACGAATAGGGCCAAGAACTTCAATCGTAATAGATATGGCTATTGTCGCGTGTTGTTCTTTTCTAATCGCTGCAATAGGAACTTACAGCATTTGGGTGATATCCAGCGTACTAGCAGGGGCAGCGTATGGGCTTTCAAACACTGGAACCAATGTTGTGATTGGAAAAGTAATCGGAGCAGAAAAGCGTACGCTTGCAATGTCTGTAAAAACGTCGGGCGTGCCGCTCATGGCCGCATTAGCGGCAGCGATAGGTCCATGGTCTGCAGAGCAATGGAAATGGGAACATATCCTGCTGGTTAATGGGGGAGTTGCTGTCTGTGTAGGGATTTCTGCGTTTTTTATCCTGCCGAATCTTGCACTCCATAGTGTTGAACAGAGTAACGATAAGGCGCTTCCATCAAGCTTCTACTGGTTCGGGATAGCTTCTTTTCTGCTTATAGCTGGATCTCAGCCTCTTTACTCGTGGATCGTTTCATATTTAGAGGATTCTCTTGACGCAAGTTCAGGATTTGCGGGAGCAGTAACTTCTCTAGCTTGTTTCTTTGGGGTCTTGGCCATGATATGTAATGGCTTTTTTGCTGACAGAGTAGGTGCCGAAAATAGGGTTAAGTTGTTAATGGCTCTGTTATTTTCTTCATCAATTGCAGTGGTACTAGTTAGTCTTGGCCC
>DLTU01000084.1:0-6243 GCA_002500385.1 Candidatus Neomicrothrix sp. UBA7828
CGATCAAGATGGCGAATGGATTTCTCATCCAACCTACGAAGAAGGAGAACTTTCAACATTTGAGATGGTTGTGGCAGGAAGGCTACTCGAAAATGGTGATGTGGCTGTCATGATGGTTGAAGCCGGCGGCACAGAGAACGCTTGGAGCTACTACGAAACGGGAGCACCAAAAGTAGATGAGAAAGTCCTAGCAGCCGGACTTGAATTTGCAAAGGAGCCAATCAAACTAGCTATTGCGCTTCAGGAAAAATTGATTGAAAGCAGCGGAGAAATTTCCAAGATGGAAGTCACTCTTGCAGTAGATTACTCTCAAGAAATCATGGAAGCTGTCAAAGAAGCAGGCTCTGGATCATTGGCAGAAAGTCAAAAGATCGCTGATAAAACGCAGCGTGCCGAAGCAGAGTCTCAAGCAGCTTCTAAGATACTGGACGATGTCCTAAAGCGTTTTGATGAAGAGGACAATGCTGAAACTCAAATTAAAGCAGCGATTCGATCGTTGACAAAAGAACTTGTGCGAAAGCGAATTGTTGAGGAAGGCCTGAGAATTGATGGAAGAACTCCAGTAGACCTTCGAAAGCTCTCCTCTGATGTTGGTATTCTTCCAACAGCACACGGTTCAGGATTGTTCCAGCGTGGGGAAACTCAGGTACTAAACATAACGACATTGGGGACCAAACGAATGGATCAAATGATTGATGGAATTGACCCAATAACGCGGAAGCGATACATGCATCACTACAATTTCCCTCCATTCTCTACAGGGGAACCAGGATTCATGAGAGGGCCAAAACGGCGGGAAATAGGACACGGAGCACTAGCTGAACGAGCGTTACTTCCTGTAATTCCTAGCGAAGAAGAATGGCCATATACACTCCGGCTAGTTTCAGATGTCATGTCATCCAACGGATCAACATCGATGGCATCAGTTTGCTCATCAACGCTTTCCTTAATGGATGCTGGAGTTCCCATCAAAGCCCCTGTCGCAGGTATAGCTATGGGACTTGTCTTTGCCGAAGGGAAATATATAACGCTTACAGATATTCTCGGGGCTGAAGACGCCTTTGGTGATATGGACTTTAAAGTAGCCGGAACTTCTGATGTGATAACAGCACTTCAACTTGATACAAAAATAGAAGGAATTCCAGCGGATGTGCTTTCTTCGGCACTAAATCAGGCAAAGGACGCGCGTATGGAGATCCTAAGCGTTATGAACGCAGCTATTGCAGAACCTAGAGATGACGTGCGAGATGTGGCTCCAAAAATAATTAGCTTTGAAATCCCAATGGATAAAATAGGTGAGGTTATCGGCCCCAAAGGGAAAGTCATCAACGCCATCCAACAAGAGACGGGAGCTGAAGTCATCGTTGACGATGATGGAGTCATGGGATCTGTTTCTATCGCAGGAACTGATCGAGATGCTGTTTATGAGGCTCAAAGGCAAATTAATTTGATATTAGATCCACCTACGGCTGATGTCGGGGGGGTCTATGATGGGAAAGTTGTCAACATTACTAACTTCGGGGCTTTCGTTAACATTCTGCCGGGAAGAGATGGCCTGCTCCATATTTCTAAAATAGGTGGAGGAAAAAGAATAAAGCGAGTAGAAGACGTCCTAGATCTGGGTCAAGAAATTGAAGTCAAGGTTGAAGATATAGATCCAAATGGGAAAATAAGCCTCGTTCTCACCGGTGAAGTCCAGCACAATGAGGACTCTAACGAGGATCAAAAAAATCCTAAAGAGGAGACTTCCGTTAAAAAGGAATCACAAAAGCCTTCAAGTTTCGAAGACGAATTCGAAGAAAGCTTAGCTGAGGAGCTCGGGGAACTGGGTCCTGAAGCTATCGGCGGAAATCAGCAACGGAACAGAAACCGTAAAGGGAAAGGCCGCGGTGGCAGAAAATAGAACCTGCCCTACTCTTCTTGCTAAATAAAAGCTAATGTGTCGCCGGCATGGCAATATTGGGTTATGGAAAATTTAAATGTAGGTGTGTTCGGTGCAGCAGGCAAGATGGGTGCTACAACCTGTCAAGCGATTAATAACGACGATTCCATGAATCTCCGCTTAGGAGTAGATGTCAATCAAGCTGGGACATTAATCCCAAGCACTTCACTTCAAATAGAGGAAACTGTGCAGAATTTGGAGGGCATTGACGTAATTATCGACTTTACTGTGGCAGAAGCCGCTATGGAAAACCTAAAACATGCAGCACAAGCTGGCGTCCATGCTGTAGTAGGAACGAGTGGAATCAATGACGTCCATCTCTCTGAACTGACTAGGATATTTACTAACAGTAATTGCATAGTGGTTCCAAACTTTTCTATCAGCGCAATACTTCTAATGCACCTTTCCGAAATCGCTACCCCTTACTTCTCTACTATCGAAATAATAGAATTTCACCATAACAATAAGGTTGACGCTCCTTCAGGAACCGCTCTGGCGACAGCAGAAAAAATTTCTCAGAACATAACTGAAGATTTGCGTGATCCAACTACTGATTTAACGTTAGAGGGTGCAAGAGGAGCTAAAGCACAGGGGAATATCCCTATTCATAGTGTCAGAATGGAAGGAATGCTTGCCCACCAAGAGGTCATTTTCGGAGCGCAAGGACAAACATTGACGATAAGGCAAGATAGCAGTGATAGGTCGTCATTTATGCCTGGCGTACTCATGGCCATCAAGGGAATTTCTGACCTCACTGGTGTCAATATCGGCCTCGAAACATTGATGGATGTCTAAAAAAATCTTCACAACGGTACTGGTAATCTTTGCGGTTCTTACAATGATTTTTTTGGGTTTCTGGCAGCTTGATCGTCATTCGCAGAAGTCTGACATTAACGAAAGGATAAGTGCGAGGTTAGGTAACGCGCCACTTGGCCTCGTGGATATAGCCAAATTGAAAAGCTATGAAGTCATTGAAATTGAAAGAGATTTCGAATACTGGAATATTGGTGTTTCCGGTAAATATATACAAGAAGATAGCATCCTCATTAGGAATCGAACATATAACGGCGTTCCAGGGTTTTGGTTGTTAACTCCATTTCAACTCTCGAACAATCAAATTATTATTGTTAATAGAGGATGGATACCTATTTCAGCTGAAAATTATATTGACTTAAATACTTCAGTATTTGACCTCACAGGAATTCTGCGAAATACAGAATTAGCGAAGGGACTCCAACGTGCTGACGCGAGTCAAGGAGTTCTTGACAGTCTAGCCAGACCAGATTTAGCACGATATGAGGATCAATTGGGCTATGAGATATTCCCTATGTATATCCAGCTAACTAATCAAAATCCACAACAAGCTGACGGCTTCCCTAAAGCACTCGACTTGCCAAAGTTTAGCGAAGGGCAACATCTGAGTTATGCAGTGCAATGGTTTATCTTTGCTAGTATCGCAGCGATAGGTTACCCGCTGGTTCTCTGGAGTTATTCCAAAGGTAAAGGTGTAAAAAAGCGAAAAGAATCAGATATACCCGTTGACTACCTCTAAAAATGAAGAGGGAAAGCATATACACTGCTAGCCTCAGGTAAAGGAGAAAAGATCGATATGTCCAGATTTGGAAAAGTTCTAACCGCAATGGTCACCCCTTTCACTAGTTCTGGCGATCTTGACCTTGACGAGGCAGGACGTCTTGCACAATGGCTTATTCAAAATGGAAATGATGGACTCGTTATCGCAGGTACAACTGGGGAATCACCGACGCTTACTCACGATGAGCAAATCGCGCTAATTGAAGCAGTTGCAAATTCGGTTGAAGCTCCAGTAATAGCAGGAACAGGTAGCAACGATACTAAAGCAGCAATTGAGCTTACTCAGCGAGCTCAGATGGTAGGGGCATCGGGCATCCTCAGTGTTACTCCCTACTACAATCGACCTTCACAGCAGGGCTTACTTAAACATTTCACTAGAATTGCTGAATGCACGGACCTTCCAGTGATGTTGTATGACATCCCTATTCGAAGCGGAAGAAAAATCGAAACTGAAACGGTCCTTCAACTAGCTCATGATCTCAAGAATATAGTAGCGCTCAAAGATGCAGCCGGAGACCCATCCGAAACAGCTTCCTTGCTTTCACGTTCACCTGAGGGATTTGAAGTTTACTCAGGTGACGACTCACTAAACTTAGCACTCCTTGCAATCGGAGCCTCAGGAGTAGTCGGAGTTGCAACGCATTGGGCAGGGGCTGAACACCAAAATCTAGTGCATGCAATTATGAACGGAGACTATGAAGCGGCAAAGAAAATTAATCAATCCCTTCAAGATTCTTTTGCTTTCGAATCAACTCTTGATGCACCAAACCCTATACCGACGAAAGTAATGATGAATCTCCTTGGATTCAACGTTGGGAATGGGAGAGCACCCATGGATACAGTTCCTGAAGGCCTTATAGAAAAAGCCCAAAGTATCCTTTCAGCTACAATTGTTGGATCCCAAATGGGTTTCTCGTAAAAATACTAATATGAGCGACAAAGTCTTAATTACTTTTTTAGGTGGGCTTGGGGATATCGGCAGAAATTGCGCTGCTATTGAATCCCAAAATCAAATTCTTTTGTTAGATTGCGGTCAGCTTTTCCCAGACGAGATGATGCCAGGAGCGCAATCAGTGCTTCCAGATTTCAGTTACCTCAATGATCGAAGCGAGAAAATTATAGGTTGTATAGTTACGCATGGACATGAAGATCATATCGGAGCACTTCGGTATGCACTGGAGATAAGCGAATTCCCTATTTACGGATCCGAATTTACGCTAGGAATGGTTCGGCACCGGCTGGCCGAAGCAAACATACTTCATAAGACTGAGCTAGTTAAGGTAACTGATGGCGAAATGATTAGCATTGGTGACTTTCATTGTGAGTTTTTGCCGGTAACGCATTCGACACCTAAGGGGCTAATTTCAGCAATTCGCACACCGCAAGGCCTTATCTTGCATTCAAGTGACTTCAAGTTGGACAATGATCCTGTGGATGGAAGAATCACAGACCTCGATCGTATTTCCGCTTTGTCTAAAGACCCTGGAATTCGACTCCTGCTGTGCGATTCGACCAATGCAGAGCTTAGGGGATCTAGCATCTCCGAATCTGAAGTAGGCGATGAGTTGGAAAGAATATTCATGAAATTTCAGCAGGAACGAATAATTGCAACATGCTTTTCAAGCCACATCCATCGAATCCAGCAAATTATTGATATATCAAAAAAACAGGGTAGAAAAGTAGCCACTCTGGGGTTCTCAATGGAAAGAAATATTTCTCTTGCGAGGAGCCTTGGCGTCCTTTCAGTGGCGGAAGATGATTTAGTAGATATCTCTGAGATCGAAACTTACCCTAAGAATCAAATTTGCGTAATCAGTACAGGATCTCAAGGGGAACCAAGATCATCTTTAAATTTATCAGCTCAAAATTCTGGGAAGTGGCTACGTATTGATGAGAATGACGTAATCATTTTCTCCTCAAGAACCATTCCAGGGAACGAGAAACGAGTAGCTCGTCTAATAAATAATCTTATTAGCCTAGGAGCCTCAGTAGTTAATGACGAAAATCTCAATACGCACACATCTGGGCATGGTCAGCGAGAAGAGCTAAGTGAACTCCATCAGGCAGCCAAACCAGAATGGTTTGTTCCTGTGCATGGCGAATTACGCCACCTAGTAGCGCACAGGGAACTTGCAATAGAGATCGGGACTAATTCAGAGAATGCGCTACTTGCTACTGATGGTGATCAAGTCGTCATGGAAGATTCGGGATTAACTCTGAACAGAAAGAAATGCCAAGGACATTACATTTTTTCACAAGGATCTATCATTGAAACTCGTCATGACCTATTCAAAGACCGCAACATTTTAGGGAAAGAAGGTTGTGTTATCGCAAGAGTCTCAATTAGCGAAAAGGATAAAATATTAATAGGCACTCCATCGGTTATCAGCAAAGGCTGGCTCAGTTCAGATATTTCAAGGCTCTATGATCAAGAAATTGAGGAGCGACTATCCTTTGAACTGGAATTACTTCTTAAGAGCAGAAAAGAGATAACCCAAGAAGTTTTGGAACAAAAAGTTAGGCGAGTCACCGGAACAATGGTTAACGATTCCACAAAACGGAGACCAATGATTATCCCGATGGTTGATATTTTGTCCTAACTTAACCCTCCTCTCAAGTTGAGGTTTCAATGCTCGCTATGACTAAATTCCTAGCACTTTAGTGTTACCGTTGGCGTATTGTGGCTAAATCAAAAAAGCAAGAAAAAG
>DLTU01000182.1:0-1908 GCA_002500385.1 Candidatus Neomicrothrix sp. UBA7828
ACGCGACCGTCAGGGAAGGGCGAAACTGAACGTATCCGTTCTGCCGCTTGGTCAGATCCCTGCCTTCCCATCGGAGCGAAGGTATGGTACGAACTTAAGGTTTGGAGTTGGTTGGTAATTGCCTGAACTAGTTCGGCTCTGTTATGCCCAACTTGGCAATACCATAGGCTCCCTAAACCATCTATATATTCATTACCCTCGTCATCCCAGACACGCACACCTTCAGACCGGATAAGCGTTCGAAAATTATCAGAAGATGGTTTTGAAAATGGATGCAAAAGGGCTGATGTCATTTAAACCTCCTCATTGGCGATTTATCAAGATTACTCATTAGCAATCACACACGCTAGTTCACATAGGGCTATAAGTTTCGTATGTCATGATGATAAGGTTACGTAGATTTATGTCTCCTCTACAGAATGCACGTGAAGCTCCTCTTTGGTTAGACTCTTTTGATCAGAGTTCTTGTGACCGGAAACCGTTAGACGGTCCTGTGTCAGTTGATGTGGCTATTGTTGGTGGTGGCTATAGCGGATTATGGACAGCGTATTACTTACTTGAAAATGACCCCTCTCTTCGTGTACTCATCATCGAAAAGGAATTTTGTGGATATGGTGCCTCTGGGCGCAATGGTGGATGGTGCGAAGGAGCGTTGGCAGGAGGCACTGAAAAGTATGCAAAACTGTCAACAATGGACGAAGCTCTGCGACTTGAACGAACAATGTTTAAAACAGTTGATGAGATACAACGTGTTCTTAGCTTAGAAGACATTAACTGCGGTTTCCATAAAGGCGGGTTCGTTAGCTTGGCAAGAAATTTGCCACAAGCACAAAGACAGCGTTCTGCTGTTGAACTCGCTCGTAAGCGAGGTACTGGTGAGGAAGTTGTCCGAATCCTCGAGGCTGATGAGGCTCGAGCACATGTGAATGCCACTAATGTGCATTCAGGTATTTTCTTTGCTCCCTCAGCTGTGGTTGACCCCGGCAAAATGGTTAGAGGCCTAGCTGAAGCTGTTGAACGAAAGGGTGGAATGATTGCTGAGGGAACGACAGCTTTGTCTATCGGCGCAGGAAGAGTTGAATGTGCAGAGGGTGTCGTGTCAGCTGATGTCATAGTTCAAGCAACCGAAGGATACACGCGAGATATTCGAGGAAAGAAACTTGATCTGCTTCCTGTATATTCACGAATGATCGCTACTGAGCCACTCACTGATTCCCAAATGAGTGAAATTGGGCTTGAGGATCGACCTACATTTAATGATGGCCGGTACATCGTTATCTATGGGCAACGAACCTCAGACAACCGAATTGCCTTTGGAGGACAAGGAAAGCCTCCATACCTTTACGGGTCGAGAATTGATTCAGGAGTTGAAAGCAACCTCCACTCACATGAAGTTGTTTGGGAAAATCTTGTGAACCTTCTTCCCCAGCTAAAAGACGTAGCGATAACACACCGATGGGGAGGCACATTAGCTATTCCCAGAAATTGGCTTCCTGGCCTTCGCCTCGACAGACCATCCGGTGTTGGTTTTCTTGGTGGGTATGTAGGTGAGGGTGTTGCTGCAGCAAACCTAGCAGGTAGAACGATGGCCGACTTAATATTGGAAAGACGAACTGATGTTGTTTCACTTCCTTGGGTTGGAGTGCAATCAAGAAAGTGGGAGCCGGAACCCTTGCGGTGGTTAGGAGTGCGTGTTAGCAGGCGCTTTATGGGTGCTGCTGATTCATCTGAGTCAAAAACGCAGAATACGGCCAAGTTAGCTATGAGGGCTGCACACGTTTTGCGAGGAGACTAAACTTAGCTATTGCCTATGGCATTTATTGCAGCGGATATAGCTTCTATTCCTTGATCAATTTCGCTCGCTGTTGCATTTAGCATTGGCGTGATGCGGATCACATTTCCATATGC
>DLTU01000182.1:2262-4640 GCA_002500385.1 Candidatus Neomicrothrix sp. UBA7828
GTCTTTGCAGGCTTCAAGAAATTCTGCAGCACGTTCTGGATATGGCTCTGTGTTGCCGCTAGCTGAATCCATCCCAACAATTTCGAGAGCTACCATCAATCCTCTTCCCCGAAGATCACCGATCCATGAAGTGGAACTAACTACTTCTTCAAGGCCACTTTTGAGTCGCTTTCCCATATTGAGAGCGTTGCCTTGCATATCTTTCCCTTTGACTTCTCTGAACGTTGCCAGACCGGCTGCTGCCGAAAGAGGGTTACCTCCGAATGTGCTGAAATTTAATGCTGTAACGTTTTCCATGATTTCGGCTCGAGCTACGATCCCTGCAAGAGTTATTCCATTTCCGACACCTTTTGCGAAAGTGAGCATGTCAGGTGTGATCCCATGTGCTTGGTACCCCCAAAAGTGTTCACCTGTTCTTCCCCAACCCGTTTGCACTTCGTCGCTTATCAATAATGTTCCATAATTTGAGAGGACTTTACTCATCTCTCCATAGAATCCGTCGGGGGGAATCGCAAACCCTCCGACTCCCTGAATTGGTTCAAAGATCAAACATGCAACATTTCCTGTCGTCGCTGTATCAAGAATTTGTTGAAGATCGACAACGCAAGCTTTCGTGAAGTCTTCGTCTGGCATATCTTGGAAGGGGCTACGTAGCCGGTAGGGTCCTTGAACGTAGTTGACAGAAAGGCCAGATATTCGTGATGATAACCACGTTGATTGGCTAGTGATTGCTTGTGTAGCGAAAGTCCTCCCGTGATAGCTATGCCTCATTGCCAGGATCTCATTGGAGTTTCGGTAGCTTGTAGCGAGCATAAGGGCTGTGTCATTTGCTTCACTACCTGATGTCGTGAAGAAGACGCGTGCATCGGGGATTCCCGATGCTGCTCCTATTTCTTCCGCCAATTCAATCATGGGTTCACTTAAGTACAGCGTGCTTGTGTGGAGAACTTTTGAAGCCTGAGATTGGATTGCTTCCGTTACGGCTGGATTGTTGTGACCAATCATTGTTGTGAGAACACCACCAAAGAAGTCAAGATACTGATTGCCTTCTACATCCCACACATAGCTTCCTTCTCCCCTATCGATTGATATGGGTGAGGTGTATAAGGGATTCAAATAGGGAGCCAAAATGGCCTTATACCTGTGATGTAGTGAATCGTTTGTTGTCATTGTAATTCCGGATTCCTTTATATGAGGATATTGTCGGCATGGGGTTTTACATTGATTATGCCAGAAGTTTTAGACTACTTTCCTAGTTTAGCTTCTATCCATTCTGCTATTCCGTCTTGGTCAACAGAGCCTATGACATGATCCGCAACAGTTTTCACTCTCTGAGATGATTGACCCATAGCCAAACCTGTTCCCGCCCAACTCAACATTTGAAGATCATTCATGCCATCACCGAAAACAATTACAGCTTCTTTCTCTATTTGTAGATGACCTGACAACCAAGCAAGACATGTCCCTTTCCCGCTACCCGCAGGAACAATCTCAATCATAGGCAGACCGGAATAGGCAACGTCTACACGTCGGTCATTGATGGTCTCGCTTATAGTGACAAACAACTCATCTAACTTATTGACGTAACTAGGGTGGTAGATCAAGAGATCGCGAACATTGACGGTTAAAGCATCCATGATGTCATTTACGATTCTGTCAGGCGCTATTTCAATTCCAGGCACCAAGCCATCAATAACTTTTGGCTCTGCATATAGTTCCCTTCCTACCCCTGCCCCGATTGAAACCCCAGACACTGATCTACGAATGGTTTTTACTAAATTCGCTACGAGATCCTCCGGAATTTCCTCGGTGTATAAGCATCGGCCATCTCGGTCATAGGCTTCCAATCCATTTGTACAAATCGCGTACTCTATTTCAGGAATAGCTTCCATTACCAGATCAAGTTCGCTCCAACTTCGACCAGTAGCCAAAGCGATCGTTGCTCCTTGAGCCGAAGCAGATGCTATAGCGGCAGTAGTTCGTTTGGTTAGCTCCCCATAGCTATTAAGAAGAGTTCCGTCGACATCAAAAGCGAAAAGTGAATTTTTAAAAATCATATTAATATCCAGCTTTCATCTGAGATCTGGAGGAATCATTTCTCCATGTGCTTGTATCATTTCATCAACCAGCGACCAGATTTGTTCGAGGCTTAGTTCAGCTGATGTTCGTGGATCTAACATAGCCGCATGGTAGATATGATCTTTATTCTTTTCTAGAACAGCTCGGACAGTTAAGGACTGAACATTTATGTTTGTTTGGATGAGTGCCGCTATGTGCGGAGGGAGTTTACCTATCTTCTGAGGATGTATCCCCGAGCCATTCACTACACACGGTACTTCAACACACGCCTCGCGAGGAAGGTTTGTGATGAGGCCCGT
>DLTU01000011.1:0-6675 GCA_002500385.1 Candidatus Neomicrothrix sp. UBA7828
TGCAGACATAGCTGCTTTCATGCCTTCACCTTGACCGTGAACACCGAGAGCGTCACCGTCTGTGTACATCTCAAAGAACCAATAGATTCCTTCCTCGCCTGAGTCTTTATGGGCGGAGTAAATTTCAAGTCCGGCCTCTTCTTCAGCAGCAGAACACGTAGCTACTAACGCTGCTTCGACTTCTTCTGACTTTTCCGGATCTGTTTGCAATTTTGCTATTAGTGATACTTTTGCCATACATGCAATCTAGACGCAAAAGCTGAACTTTACGAGTTAGCCAAAGTGTGTGCTTTCGCATTTTCTTCTAGTATTCCACTGTGAATGATCTTTTAGGTCCCGTCGGGCAACTTGGTTATGTAGTTGAGGATTTAGAAAAGGCTGCTTGGTCATGGGTTGAGAAAGCGGGTGTTGGCCCATGGACTGTGATTCCCCATATAACTCTTGATTATTTTAACTATTTAGGTGAATCCAGTGAAGTTGAGATGGGAATAGCAATAGCTTTCACCGGTTCAATGCAAATTGAATTGATACAGCAACATAATAATGCGCCATCTATGTATCGAGATTTTATAAATCAATGTGGAGAGGGCATCCAACATGTTTGTTTTTACCCAGAAGATTACGATGAAGCGCTGAAATCATTGTCTGTGATGGGAATGAATGTTCGTCAAGATGGTGCGATTCGTGGAATGAGATTCGCTTATCTTGAAGGGATGGATGGGAATGTTCTTGAGATAGGAGATATTTCCGAGAAGGTTCGGTTGCGTAGACAAGATGATATTGAAAGCGCTGCGTGTTGGGACGGTTCTGACCCAGTCAGGGTTTTTGAGTAACTTTTCGCCCTAGTAGTGACAGTAAACGTGTCGCCGGGGTTTGATCCGTGGGGTTTTGTGGTGGTCCATAATGATCAGAGTTCTCTAAAAAGTCATACAACTCTAACCAATAGTCAAGTGCCCATTGGGCTATCTCACTATCAATGTCATATCGGTTAGCAATTGATTGGGATAAGTCCCATGCATGCACAATATTGTCGGTGATTCGGGCCCCTAGAAGCTGATCTAACGTTAACTGCATTGTGGGGTGCGGCAGCTGTGAATCAATGTTTGTTTGTTGAACTAAATTTATTGCCCGAAGTGCTGTTCCTCTCCAGGTGGACATGGGGTCGGGACCCAAGATATTTGCGCTGAGGTCAGGTTCAAGAAAAGCTTCTTTTTCTATCATGTTTGCTACTTGTATTTCTCCTGAAACGACATGCACTACTAGCGTTTGTGCATTCCAGTCACTGCAAGGGGTTGGCAAATCCCATGACCCAACAGGTACTTTTGCGAGAACTTCTCCAAATGCTGCTACTGAGCGAATATAGAGGTCAATGAGTGTTTCGGTTGTCATTCCCATTCAATTGTTCCGGGTGGTTTTGACGTGATGTCGTATGCGACCCTATTTATGCCTGCAACCTCGTTAATTATTCTGCTACTCATGGCTTCAAGCACGTCATATGGTATTCGTGCCCAATCTGCTGTCATTGCATCCTCACTGGTTACTGCGCGAATAATACATGGGTAACCGTAAGTACGTTCATCGCCCATTACCCCAACCGATCGTATATCAGGGAGGACCGCAAATGATTGCCATATCTCTCTGTCAAGTCCCGCTTTTTCAAGTTCATCTCTGACAATAAAGTCGGCTTCTTGAAGTGTGGCGACCTTATCAGGCGTAACCTCTCCTATGATTCTCACGCCGAGGCCGGGACCAGGAAATGGTTGTCTGTGCACGATCTCGTCCGGAAGGCCAAGTTCTTTCCCTACTGCTCGTACTTCATCTTTAAATAATGAACGTAGAGGTTCTACAAGTTCGAATTCCATGTCATCAGGTAAGCCCCCTACATTATGGTGGCTTTTGATAGTAGCTGCGTGTTCGCTTCCTGATTCAATAATGTCGGGGTACAGCGTCCCCTGTACGAGGAATTTTGCCTCCTCTATACCCCCTGATGCTTTTTCGAATAAGCGGATGAATAACTCTCCTATTGCTTTTCGTTTTTCCTCAGGCTCAGTTACCCCTTCTAGTTTTGAGAAAAATTCGTCTGCGGCTCGAACATGAATAAGTTCTATCCCTTGGCTTCGTTTGAAGGTTTCAACGACTTGTTCACCTTCGTCTTTTCGCATCAATCCTGTATCAACGAAGACACACGTAAGTTGAGATCCGATTGCTTTATGGACAAGGGCCGCAGCTACTGCAGAATCTACTCCTCCAGAGAGACCACAAATCGCACGACCCGAACCTACCTGATTTTTAATCTTGGCTACCTGTTCCTCTATAACATTAGCCATGTTCCATGATCGGTTGATTCCAGATATATCTAACCAGCGTTCGAGTGTGTGTTGTCCATGTGGTGTGTGAGAAACTTCAGGATGGTACTGCACCCCGAAGATACTTTCCGATTCGAAGGCTGCTACAGGCGCATGTTCCGTCGAAGCACTCACAGTGAAATCATCTGGCACTGTGGTCACGCAATCGAAATGACTCATCCACACACTTTGCTCTTCAGGTTGCCCTTTTAATAACTTACCTCCTGAAACAACCATGTTTGTTCGACCGTATTCACCTGCATCAAACTGGCTTACTGTTCCACCCAACTGTTTCGCAATTAACTGAGCACCGTAACAGATACCAAGGATTGGTATCCCTAAATTATAGATATTTGGGTCGATGATTGGCGCTCCTTCAACCCGAACTGACTTCGGACCTCCGCTTAAGATGATTCCATCTGGTCGTATTTCTTGAATCTGTTTGGCTGTTAGTTGATGAGAGACAATTTCGCTATAAACGTTTGCTTCACGTATCCGCCGAGCTATTAATTGCGCGTACTGAGCTCCGAAATCAAAAACAAGAACTGTCGGTGTGTCTGTACTCACTGGATTACTTTCGGGTCGGTACGTGTAAGTCTAGTGAAATCTATGTGGAAATTTCATCCCATACCAAGACCCTGCTGTTTTTGAAGATATTTTCCTTCCGTTTATTGGTCAGGAGCCACCAGAATTTCTGCCATGCAATCACTCTTTCGTAAGAAAGTTAAGAATTATTGTAGCGAAATTGCCGGAGTGAGTAATAATGGTTTTCAGTTCCATAAATGATCACTCATATAGTCTCGTCACTGACTTGAATTCCAAGAATTATATTTAGGAATTGTTTAATCATTGATCCAGTCGCTCCCCAGACTGTGTCTCCGATCAATTCAAAAAAATTAATATTCCTTTGTTGCCCGTCTCTTAACTCCCAGACTTCTTCGTGATAGACCTCAGGTAGAAGTAGCTCACTGATTGGAACGTATAGGATTTTTTCTACTTCGTTCGGGTTAGCTCTTAGTTCAGGGCACCCTTCAAGTACAGCTACAACAGGCGTTACGAATGACTTACTTCCCACAGTTACGAATGACTCTAGAGTACCGATTTTCCTTGGAAGAGCAGGATCTAAATTAATTTCCTCATATGCTTCTCTTTTAGCCGTTGACCATTCATCTATGTCTTCTGGTTCGCGATTCCCACCGGGGAAACTTATCTCACTTGTATGATGCCGCATCATCTTTGAGCGGCGAGTAAGAATCATGTACACCTGATTATCCTCTTCATAGATAGGAATCATCACCGAAGATGATCGCTCATAGTTCTCTTGATTTACCACAGGTGGACGAAATTGTTGCAATGATTTTTCAATGGAACTCAACGTCAGTTTGTTTTGTTCAACTTTTAGCCAAAGGGGTAAGGTTCCCATTGCCCAGTTTTGTGGTCGGGGGATTTTCTGTTCTCCTCCCCGAGTGCCATTCATGATTAATTTTGTTCTTCGACTAATTTCTCAAGAAGCTCTGGTAGTCCACCTGTCTTCAAATTACTCATTACACGACCAGGTGGTGTCTCACCGGTTTCCCATTCATTCCATTGGGTTAGTAATTTTTTGGGATCAGGTTTAGGTCTTTCATTCATATATGTGATGCTACTAAGAGTCATCCTATTTAGGACAAAAAAGAAAAAGGGCCGGAAAATTCCGGCCCAAATTTCCTTTGAACGGAATGATTACATCATTCCACCCATACCGCCCATGCCACCCATCGGGTCTCCCGCTGGCATTGGTGGTTCAGGTTCTGGCTTATCAGCAACTAGTGCTTCAGTTGTGAGTAGAAGACTTGCAATAGATGCAGCATTTTGGAGAGCTGCTCTTGTTACTTTAGCTGGGTCAATAACTCCAGCTTTAACAAGGTCTTCATGCTCACCTTTTGAGGCGTTGAATCCAACGTTGCCTTTTGCATCTTCTATTTCCCTAACGATAATTGACCCTTCATATCCAGCATTTTCTGCTATGAGTTTAGCTGGGGCTGCTAGAGCTGTTGAGACCATTCGGGCTCCAGTAGCTTCGTCGCCTTGGAGGTTTCCTGCTGCTTCATCAACTGCAGTTCTTGCACGAAGAAGTGCTGTTCCGCCACCGGCAACAACTCCTTCTTCGATAGCTGCTCGAGTTGCTGATAGAGCATCTTCAATTCGATGCTTTTTTTCTTTCAGCTCTACTTCAGTTGCTGCACCAACTTGAACCACGGCTACTCCACCGCTGAGTTTCGCTAAGCGCTCTTGAAGTTTCTCACGATCCCAATCTGAATCAGTGTTGTCAATCTCAGCTTTAATTTGTGCGATTCGACCTTCAACATCCTCTCGAGATCCTGCACCTTCAATAATGGTGGTGTTGTCCTTCGTGATAACAATCTTTCTTGCTGTTCCAAGAAGATCAAGAGTTACACCATCTAATTTAAGCCCTACTTCTTCAGCTATTACCTGGCCGCCGGAAAGGATAGCCATATCTTGAAGCATAGCCTTTCTTCTTTCACCAAATCCTGGTGCTTTGACAGCTACAGAGTTAAAGGTTCCTCGAATTTTGTTAACAACTAGCGTTGCGAGTGCTTCACCTTCAACATCTTCAGCGATGATCAAAAGTGGCTTGCCTGATTGCATTACTTTCTCAAGTACTGGCAACATTTCTTGAACAGATGAAATCTTTCCTTGGGTAAGAAGAATGTATGGTTCCTCAAGAACTGCTTCTTGACGTTCAGGGTCTGTCACGAAATATGGTGATAGATAACCTTTATCAAATTGCATACCTTCGGTGAATTCAAGGTCCATTCCAAATGTGTTTGATTCTTCAACAGTTACAACTCCGTCTTTGCCGACTTTGTCGATAGCTTCAGCGATAACTTCACCAACTGTTTCATCTGCTGCTGAGATTGATGCCACGTTAGCTATCTGATCTTTTGAATCTGCTACTTGTTGGGCTTGGGAACCAATGGAATCAACTGCTGCGTCAACAGCTGCTTGTATTCCCTTTTTGAGAACCATTGGGTTGGCTCCTGCAGCTACGTTTCGCAATCCCTCTTTTACCATGGCTTGAGCGAGAACTGTTGCTGTGGTCGTTCCGTCACCGGCAACATCATTAGTTTTCGTTGCTACTTCCTTGACGAGTTGTGCGCCCATATTTTCAAACGGGTCTTCCAATTCAACTTCCCTGGCGATTGAGACACCGTCATTAGTTATTGTTGGAGCACCGAACTTTTTGTCAAGAACGACATTACGGCCTTTCGGGCCAAGAGTTACTTTTACCGCATCTGCGAGGTGGTTAACACCAGCCTCAAGTTTGCGGCGTGCATCTTCATCAAATTTAAGTATTTTTGACATGTTACCTACCTATTTCACTATGGCGAGAACGTCGCGTGCTGAAAGGATTAATAATTCTTCGCCGCCACTGCTTATTTCAGTACCGCCGTATTTTGCATACACAACTGTGTCGCCAACCTCGACGTCAACTGGGATAAGTTCGCCAGTCTGTTCGGATCGCTTGCCTGGGCCTACTGCCAAGACTTCACCTTGTTGTGGTTTTTCTTTTGCTGTATCTGGAATTACCAATCCGCTTGCTGTTGTTTCTTCGGATTCGCCAGGTCGGACTACGATCCGATCTTCCCGTGGTTGCAAATTCATCTTCTAGTACTCCTCGCACACTAAAAAAATTAACTGTTACAAAAGTTTAGGGCTATATGTGACCCCGAAACTACTTGATTAACGATAGGACCAAGGTTGCATTTTCCAAACCTTCTAAGCCGATGTTTAGAGAGAATTCAAAAAAATAATTATTGGGTCCTACCGTATGCGTTTTGGCTTTGATCCTTTTATACTCGCTCGCTCCATTACTCGTAGATGAGGAGAATAGTCGCTTGTCGCGTAATGTTGCACAGCTTGATTATCCCAAAAGGCTATGGAATTATTTTCCCATTTGAAGCGGCAGGAGTATTCAAGAACTTCGAACTCCCGACAAAGGGTATCTATAAGTTCAAACCCCTCCTCTTCTTCATAACCTTCAATGCCGTTTACAAAGATTCGGTTGACATACAGGAGAGGTTTACCTGTTTGATGATGATTAATTACAACTGGATGTTTAACTAATGGGTACATTTCACGCATCTCAGCTAGCTTTTCCTTCGGTACTTGACGACCAAATGCTCGCAAGAAATCATGGACAGCATTTAGGGAGTCAATTTCATCTTTTATCTCTTGTGCCAGTCCTTCATACGCTGCATTTGCATCGACGAAAAGTGTGTCCCCACCAATTGGGGGTATTTCAATAGCTCTAAGAATTGCTCCTTGA
>DLTU01000083.1:0-2629 GCA_002500385.1 Candidatus Neomicrothrix sp. UBA7828
CTGCTAGAAGCTTCACTGCTACTACTTGAGGCTTCACTGCTTGAGCTTTCACTGCTTGAGCTTTCACTTGCAGAACTGCTTGAAGAATCATCATCATCTCCACAGCCAACTGCAACTAGCCCTAAGACAGCAAAAATTGCAAGCAACTTCCATAGTTTACTTTTCATAATTTCCCCTCTTAAGCACGAGCGAGCTTTCAGCGGCTCGTAATAGTTGTACGGTCCATTAAAGTTCTACTAATTGATACGGTCAACTATTAATTGCACTTTTTTTACCCGTTTGTAAGTTCTCCTACAGTTGGGTTTTTTGCAAAAGAATACTTGAGGCCTCCGATGCGCTCATTCCCACCTCAACTCCTCTTGTTTGAGCATGTGAGTTGACTGCAGAAATTATTCCATCATGGTAGTGGGATAATCCGCTTCCCATTCGTGCAAGTTTTGCATCGACTGTTGCGCCTGCTAATCCAAACTCTTCAACAATTGATAATCCTGCGATACCGGAGTCATCCATTCCGCGTCCACCGTCGCTGCATATAAATCCCCAAGGTTTGCTTTTAAGCAAGTAGGGCACTGCTGAGCGGCCTGTGTGACCAGCTGTAACAAGAACGTTGCGCTCTTTATCATCATCTGTAGCGAAAGCAATTGAATCAGTTGCAACGACATGACGACCATCAGATGATGTTTGCATGATTGTCCTATTTGTGGTTTCTGCAGAGCTCATGTTCGCTGTGTCTATTGTTAATAACAACAGAGCGGCTTCCTTAACTGGCATACCTTTCTTAACTCCGCAATCTTTGGCCAATTGATTGCTGAAGCTAATGATTCCATGCTCGTATAAGTGGACACCATTACCAAGATGTGCAGTCATAACATCAGCTACAGCGGCTGGTATTTTCAGAGCTTCGAGAAACCATAGTCCGGCTATGGCAGAACCTTCAGGCCCCACTCCACAATCCATTCCAATTGCCGCTCGAGGAGCGTGATCTGAAATAAATCGCGCAGGTAGTACTCCACAGTATGAAGCGTTCACGCAAACGTCTGCGCCTGTATTACGTGAGTCCACGTCATAAGCAGAGTCCATCGCTACGATCTTGCGAGCTGAAGTTTGATCAGTGAAAACTACTGTTTGTTTGTCTTGGTCATTTTTCATTTCGTGTCTTTCGCTTTTGGGGTCCGCGGTCGTTTGTTTCATTTGTAACACCGATTTCGCGTAACTCTATCTTTCGAACTTTTTCCGATGGTGTTTTAGGAAGTGACTTAACAATCTGAACGTACCTAGGTATAGCGAAGTCTGGGAGCTGTTTTTCGGAATACTCCCAAACTGCTTCTGCAGTGATCACCTTTCCAAGGGACGGAACAACGAATACCATTACCTCGTCTTCTCCAGCCTCTTGGTCAGCTGGTACACCTATAGCAGCTACCTCTTCAATTAATTCGTGACTTATTAAAGCTTGTTCAATCTCAAAGGAACTTATGTTTTCTCCACGCCTGCGAAGTGCGTCTTTCAACCTGTCAACAAAGTAATACCATCCATCGTTATCTCTCTTTAGGCCGTCGCCCGTATGAAACCAAAGGTTACGGAATGCGTCGCATGTCTTATCAGGCATGTTGAAGTAGCCCTGACATGTGGTCCAGGGGAATTTAGGCCTAACCAATAATTCCCCAACAGATCCAACCTCAACCTCTTCGTCTGTTTCAGGATCAACAAGGCGAATATCAAACCAATCTTGATTAAGCAAGCCTGCAGCACCAGCCGGGCGTACTTCGCCGTATGGCGTAAGTATGGGCATGCAGGTTTCTGTGAGTCCAAAGACCTCAACAAATGCCTCAATCCCGAAACGTGATTTGTATTCCTCTAAAATCGAACTTGCCGTTGGAGCTGCGAAAACGCATCGCAGATCGTTATCTGTATCATCTGGGTGAGGTTCCTGTTGCCAAACAAAGTCCATCATCACGCCTATGAAGTTAGTAACAGTTGCTTTTGAATCTCTTATTTGATTTATCCATTCAGACGCACTGAATCTTTTCTGGAGAACATATTGGGATCCTGCTATCAGGGCAGGATAAGCAGCAAGGAATTGCGAATTTCCATGAAAAAGTGGACCGCATGACATATACGTATCTGACGAGGTTAAGCGAGTTAAAGAAACCGTTTCGTCAGCGAACAAATACATGTGAGCATGAGGCATCATCACGCCCTTTGATAGACCCGTTGTTCCGGAGGTAAAAAAAATAGAGCCTAGGTCTGAATAGTTGACTATTGGAAGGTCAACTTTCTCAAACCTTAGAAGCTCCTCCCAATTGATTACCTTCTTACCCGAATTCTTTAACGTATTTATGTCGGCGCTTGTGTCATTATCCTTGCCAACCAAAATAAAAAGTTCAACAGATTCAAAAGACTCATAAACATCTAGTACGCGAGGAATGTACTCTGGAGCAATAACCGCTATTTTTGGTGAGGTTGTTGAAGTTTGATGAGATAGAAACGCACCTTTGTAAGCAGTATTAATCGGAACTTCAACTAGACCGGCTAAGGAACTTCCTAACCAAGCGAAAATATAAGCAGAGCAATTTGGAATCATGATTAGGACACGGTCTCCGGAGGAAGCGCCCGTCGAAAGCATCCCAGA
>DLTU01000100.1:0-1850 GCA_002500385.1 Candidatus Neomicrothrix sp. UBA7828
AAAGCTGTTGAGTCAAAGCAGTTCTATATCTTTACAGAAAATACATTTCAGGACGCTATTAAGAGTCGGCATAGGGACATAGAATTAGTGCGAAATCCAATGCTGGGCACAAATTTGGTTGAAGAGCATTTAAATGACACTGACTGAAACAAGATCTCGATAATGACAGATTTTGATGTAATAATTATTGGTACGGGATCGGGAAATACGATAATCACACCCGAATTCGAGGATCTTAATATAGCGATTATAGAGAAAGGCACTTTCGGTGGCACTTGCCTAAATAGAGGTTGCATTCCTTCAAAAATGCTCATTTATGTTGCTGATGTTTTAACAGAGATTAAGCGCTCTGGTAACTTAGGAATCACTGCAGAGAATTATTCGGCAAATTGGCAGGGAATACAGGAGCGAATATTTAGCCGAATTGATCCAATTGCAAGTGCAGGCGAGTCGTACCGACATAGCCTCCCAAATGTCACGGTTTTTAATGGGGAAGCTTCATTTATTTCAGGTGACGAAATAATCATTGATGATGAGATTATTACGGGTAAGCAAATAGTGATTGCGACTGGCGCGACACCTGTTATACCAGAAATAGACGGGTTGTCTGAAGTTAGCTATCACACCTCAGATACGATCATGCGGATTGCGGAACTACCGAAGCGTCTTGGCATTATCGGAGGTGGCTATATTGCTGTAGAGCTAGCTCATGTCTTTAGCTCATTTGGTTGCAAGGTAACGATGCTCGTGAGGGGAAATACCCTCCTCTCCAAGGAAGACCACTCCATTCGGGAACGTTTCAATAAGGTCTTTCAGGAAAAAGTCGATTTACGATTTGAGGCAACCGCTAGCAAAGTGCGGCAAGGCAGTAACGGCATTCGGCTAAACTTTGAGGATGAGACGTTAGATGTTCTGGAGGTAGACGAGTTACTTTTGGCTACTGGTCGCCTTCCAGATTTAGACTCACTCAAAATTAGAGCTGCAAACATAGATACTACTGACGGTTATATCGTCACTGATCAGTACATGAGAACAACTGCTGACAACATTTGGGCTTTGGGCGACGTCACAAACCCTGCCCAACTTAAACACACTGCAAATGCTGAAGCGAAAATTGTTTCTCACAACCTTATAAACAAGAAGTTAATAAAAGTGGACTTAGATCCTACCCCGCATGCTATTTTTTCAAATCCGCAGGTTGCTTCAGTAGGTTACACAGAGCAAGACGCCAAAGCTGCAGAAATACAGTATGTGGTTGCAGTTGAAGAGTACGGGGACGTTGCCTATGGATGGGCAATGGAAGAAAAGACTGGAATATGCAAAGTTATCGCAGATGCTAGAACGGGGTTGCTCATTGGCGCACATATTTTAGGACCACAGGCTTCAACGTTGATTCATCAACTCATTCAAGGAATGAAATTTGGGCAGACAGTTGCGGAATTAGCTTCTGGATTTCTATACGTTCACCCTGCTCTAAACGAAGTTGTCGAAAATGCTCTCATTAAAGTCGCAGCATTGTGTGAGTAATTTTCATAATTTTTTGCTTTCATTTTTAATGCACAGCAAACTACGCAAGAACTGTCCTAAAATGTCAACATGAGTAGTTCACTTGGTTCTATTTTCCGTATTCACACTTTTGGCGAATCACATGGCCCCGCGGTAGGGGTCGTGATTGATGGATGTCCACCACGCCTTCCAATAACGAGTGAAGAAATTCAGATTGACCTTAACAGGCGACGACCTGGTCAGAGTAGCCTTGTCACTCAGCGCGATGAAAAAGACGCTGTCGAGATACTCAGTGGCTGGAAAGACGGATTCACCCTTGGAACTCCAATGGCTCTTCTTGTTCG
>DLTU01000100.1:2238-2639 GCA_002500385.1 Candidatus Neomicrothrix sp. UBA7828
GATTTCACAACAGACCAGAAATACGGCATCCGAGCCCATGAGGGCGGAGGAAGATCCAGCGCAAGGGAAACTATAGGACGGGTGGCTGCAGGCGCTGTAGCCCGCAAGCTTCTGTCTATGTCTGCTGGAATAGAAGTTTTGGCATGGGTACATCAGATACATCAAATTTCTGGATCATACGAGATTGAAAAAGTCACACTTGATGATGTCGAGTCTTCTCCAACGCGATGTCCTGACCCAAGTGCCGCTACAAAAATGACTAAAGCTATTGAAAAGGCCCGAAAAAATGGAGATAGCCTCGGCGGCATTGTCCAGTGTCGGGTTTCTAACGTGCCCACTGGTTTAGGAGACCCTGTCTTTTCAAAATTGGAAGCTGAACTTGCCAAAGGGATGATGAGCTT
>DLTU01000100.1:2969-3466 GCA_002500385.1 Candidatus Neomicrothrix sp. UBA7828
CCTGCCTCAAAAGGGTTTGATATCGGAAGCGGATTTTCGAGTATTGATATGACTGGAAGCGAACATAATGACGCATTTGTTCTAGATAAATCCGGAAATATCGCTACTGCGAGCAATTACTCAGGCGGCATTCAAGGAGGTATTACTAACGGGTCAAATATATCATTTCGTGTTGCTTTCAAACCCACAGCAACAATTTCTAGTTCGCAAAAGACGGTCAATACGAGCGGTGAGGAAATTGAGCTAGAAGCCAAAGGACGTCATGATCCATGCGTGCTTCCCCGAGCAGTACCCATGGTTGAAGCTATGGGTTGCCTAATTTTGGCTGATGCACTGCTTCGACAATCTGCTGTCAATTACCTTTAAGAATTTTTTTTCGCAGTATAAAATGGAAGCTTTACTACTATTGCTTCTTCTTCATTTCTTCTGCCTTGAATCATAACCCTCTCTCCGAGAGATATTTCCGGATCTAGTAGCGCTATTGCAATTCCGCATTC
>DLTU01000129.1:0-16697 GCA_002500385.1 Candidatus Neomicrothrix sp. UBA7828
GGCCAACCACCCTCACCCTGATAAATCGAGTTATTGACTCCGATTCCTCCATTTCCTCCATAAACTGCGTGAATCAATCCCGCGTCTACAACCGAGCCTATATTCTCATTCGGTACACCAGTTATAAAATCAGAGGACTGGTCCCCATTGAAGTCCCCAGTGGCTAAGGAGCTCCCAAACTCGTCTGCGTATTCTGCTCCCGTCCATCCAGAGGGAAGAAGGCCGGAATAGTTTTGGTGAATTCTGTTGTCAGATAACGAAAAGTTTGGGATGAAGTAAAAGGTTGACAGAATTTGGTCACTTTTCCCGCGACCTTCTGAGGATAATCCGCTATTGATAATGGACATAAAGTTGTCCCCTTTTGTTGAAACTGACCCATTCGTGCCAAAGACGGTTATATCTGCATGGTCGGTTCTACGAAATGGGTCTAAAGCCCCACTGATAGTCAATCCAGTTACATCTCCGACGGACCCCAATGACGACGATGCGACCCACCTTCCTATTTCAGTTTTCGTGTAAGTCCTTATCCATGATGCATATGGATTACCTATGTGATCGAATAGATCCTTTTGAGCTGGTAGATAAGAAATATCGGAACATGGATAGTTAGTTGCCGTGCAGAACACATAGGAGCCTGCGCCCGTTGCCCCACCATTTGAGGATGTGTAATAAGTAGTTATTGGGGATTGGTTCTTCAAGAGCACACTTTGTGACGTTGAGTCTACAGCTGCTTGCCAATTTGGGGCATAAGCTCCTGTTTCGTTGGAATATCCTGTGTAATGTTGATCGTTGACGGTTGAATAGACGTCCCATGGTACGGTCCATGAGGCGTTGGAGCGGCGGCTGACGACCCTTTGATAAGCATATGTTCTTCCTGCGATAGCCTGTGATTCTAATGCCGCGTCAGGCCAACTTGCCGGAACTTCCGCAAGTCCATAGAGATATTTATCCATTGGTAGGTTCTCCAGCAGGACGTAAATTCCTCCACCATCGAAAGTTCTCTTTCTCAATGTCAACGTTCCCCAGCGGTAACTATTTCCCGAGGTGCCTATATTAGTGAACTGGGATATAACATCTGTCTGAATAGGTTCGTTTTCATTTAACTCAATCGAAATCGGCTCTTGTTCGCAATGATTTACAATAGTCTCTCCCGAGGAGTCAATGCATAAGTCGGTTCCGTTGCTGTCGAGAACAATAAATTCGTTCAGTCCATATTCGACTGTTAGCGTGTCAGCAGAGTTTAAAGTAGCAAACGTTGTTCCGGAGGAGTCTTTAATGTCGATAGGGCCTGAGGTTTGAAGATTCGCACCCAGTCCGCTAAATATGTGAACTCTCAAGTCATCGGGGACATTAGCGTCTTGTTGAAGTGTTGCTGTGGGGTAATAGAAACTTAATATTTCTGATGCCGTCTGCCCTCCTCCACCTTGATTGACAGGTAAGGCTCGACCGTAGGCTCCATATTGGCTCATACCGACTCCATGCCCCCATCCACCACCTTCAATGGTTATTGTGTCACTTGAGGTAGCTAGGGCAGGGCTAAGGATTGAGCTGACAAGAGACATCAGGGTCACAATGATGAATAGAGTGGTTCTTCTCTTCACATAGTAAATTTACCATGGACTTGTTTCGAGTATTGTTCATTAGTTGATTGCGTTCTCCAATTTTCATATATGCGCCAATAAGTTTGTCAAAGTTGGATTAGCCTGTTTAGTGAGGAATATTGGGATATGGGGTCAGTAGAGTTTCAGAATTTTTCGGATTGCGACTGTATAGATGTTTTGATAGTTACAACAGCTCATCATGCTCAAGATGGTCGTCTGATACGCCACCAGAATTCATTGCAAAGAAGTGGTTTGAATTCAGAGATATTGACCGTACTTTGTGAATCAAGGTTGAAGAGATTTTTGCTTGGCCCCATTCGGGCTTATAGAGCCGTAAAAGTAATTAATCCGCAGTGTGTGCTCTTACCAGACCCGGAGTTGCATTTACTTTTAGCTCCTTTGTTATCAAGGTCGTGTGCGGTTATATCTGATGTGCATGAGGATTATTTATCAGTACTTGAAGATCGGAAATGGATAAACAATTCATTGAAGCCATTAATGAGAATTCTATTAAAAGTAATACCTAAAATCAGAGATAAGTTTTCTGACCAAGTGATTGTGGCTAGTCATGCTTTGCGACAATCTTCTGAGATAGTTGTCGAAAATATCCCACACATTGATGATCTACAGCGAGGGGAGACAAGAGCTCGGATGAGGGCAGTTTATGTAGGAGATATTGGAAGTAGCAGGGGTATGGAGAGAATGCTTACGCTACTAAATGAGATCCCGAACTTGAGTTTAGATCTTGTAGGCCCATGCAAGGAACAGAATCGACTGGTGGGGTTGATCCAAGATAGTAAACTCCAAGATCGCGTGACCTGGCATGATAGGTTACCCTACAACGAATCATGGAAAGTAGCCGACAGATGTTCTGTAGGACTTTGTCTTTTGGAGTCAACTCCTGCGTATGAGAAGGCTATTCCTTCAAAAGTCTGGGAGTACTGGGCTCTAGGATTGCCTGTAGTTGTTTCGGAGCTGTATGAACTTTCAACATTAGTGCGAAAGGTTGATGCAGGATTTGTTCTGGAGGACTGCAAAAATTTTGACGAACTTGCTGCCTGGCTTGCAAATGATGAAGAACTTTATGAATCAGGCAAGAGGGGGGAAATATTCTTCAAACGTAAGAGCTCGGAAAATATGAACAAACTCTCAGATGTCGTCTCGTGCTTGATTGTATAAGGATTATTAAATATTGTTATGTCCGCTTTATGTCTTAGTATCAATTAGAATTTTACGGCAATGAATAACCCAGAAAATACTCAGACTTTAGATCAGGAGAGCAGCCCACTTATTGTGCGGAAAGCAACTCGATCGGGCCTGCCACCTCTAACGGATTATCTTCGGGAGGCTTACAGATTCAGAACATTTGCTCTTTACTGGTCAAAAGGGGAGCTGAAATCTAGAAATTATGACACCCTTCTCGGAAGGCTATGGCACTATCTTAATCCATTTTTATTTGGCCTTATCTACTTTGTTTTTGTTGGCATATTGACTGGTGGAGGTTTAGATAGCACCAGTCGACTTGCGTTCATGGTTTTCAATCTTTACGTTTGGACCCTTTTGATAAGTCAAATCATTGTCACATCGGTGAATACTGTCCGCAACGGAGGGGGTGGTGTGCTTGCAAATTCAGCTATACCAAGAGTAGTCATTCCAGCAGCGTCCTCCATATCTGCGTTAAACCTATTTGTGAGATCTTTAATCGCATACATCCCCCTTCACTTAATAGCGAGTAGGGGTATTCAAATTGAATTTTTATGGATACCCGTTTTGTTGACGTTAACCTTTCTCTTCGCCTTTGGCATTGCTTTAATAGCAGCTACTGTCAACATCTACCTGCGTGATGTCTCGCGTTTTTTGCCCCACTTTTTGAGGCTCTGGATGTATTTATCGCCAGCGATTTGGGAATATCAACGTGCGTTAGAAAGTGGCACCATATATTTCCTCGCTAGATTGAACCCCACTTACTCTCTCTTTTCGGCGTGGACTATGGCTTTAGGGTCAGCAGAAACCGTTGATGGTCCCTCAATAGCCAAGCAGGTAGGGATCTTTTCTTTGTGGGCGATTCCAACTGTGATAGTGGGGTTTCTTATTTTCGTATCAAGAGAGGATGAGTTTGCAATCCGTAACTAAAAGTGCAATCGAGATAAATGATCTCTCGGTTTCGTACTCCGCAGTCGTTAATGCAAAGTCTTCAGAGAAATCTGGCATCCTGAAAAGGTCCACAAGAAAATTTAGTATAGATGCTCTTGACAATATCAATGTTAATTTTCAATCGGGAAAGGTTACCGGCTTAGTCGGTGGAAATGGAGCTGGAAAATCGACTTTGCTTAAAACAATAGTAGGTGTGCTGAAGCCCTCCTCCGGAACGGTCAAGCTTTGGGGAAGGCCTCATCTCCTTACCCCTGGTATGGGATTCAACCGAGTTCTTTCAGGAAGAGAAAATGTTATCTTGGGAGGGTTAGCTGCAGGAATGTCACTTGATGAGGTCAAAGAAAAACAAGATGAAATAATAGAGTTCGCAGATATAGGAGAATTTATTGATTTACCGACCACCACATACTCATCAGGAATGTTCGGGCGCCTAGCCTTTGCAGTCGCAACGCATGTCAACCCTGAGATTCTTCTAGTAGACGAAGCCTTATCTGCTGGTGACAGTTCATTTAGAAAAAAAGCTATCGACAGAGTGCAAAGCCTATGTGATGCAGCGAAGACAATAATCGTAGTTTCGCATTCATCTGCTTTGATATCTGAAATGGCAACTGAAGCGATATGGCTTCATAAGGGTAAAGTTAGACTCCAAGGTGATGTAGTGTCCGTGACAAAGGAATATCAAAAATTCCAAAGTGAAGTCAGTGAAAAGGCTCAACTATTGAGTTAATGAAGGCCCAGAAGAGGTGGTTGCGACTGTTTGGAACATTATGGTGCCTAATTTAGAGTTAGGATAAAACCCTGATATGAAACGCAATGGTCAACATCTATTATATATAGCGTTTTTTTTCCCTCCTTCCCGTGCTTCGGGTGTTTACCGAGCTATCGCAACAGCTAATGCTTTCTCTAATCAAGGTTGGAGAGTCACCGTCCTCACTGCTGATGAGCGATTCTTTCATCAAGAAATTGCAACAGCTGACGACACGTTATTAGCTTCAGTGAACGATGATGTTGCTCTTTATCGGGTGCCTTTTACCTTTCAAAAAGCGACCAAAGAAGACATCACTAAATATGGTTGGTTTAAAGCTAATTATTTTCGCGTCTTTTTAAAATTTCAAAGCCTCGTTGGTAGCCTTTCGTTTTTCCAAAAGAAAGGAAAGGATCTAATCAGTAAATATGATGACTGGATTAAGCCTGTCACGGAATCAGCTAAGGAGATACATGCGAAAGACCCGATTTGTCATGTTCTCGCAACTGGGAATCCTTTTTCATCGTTCGAAGCAGCGTTAACTCTCCACAACGAGCTGGGAATTAGCTTTTCAGTCGACTATAGGGACCCTTGGACAACGAATGTGTACACCGGCGAGAAGGCTGACTTGCCGAAAGAAGCGAATCTTTTTGAGGCAGAGATCATTAGGAAAGCTTCTCACGCATTTCACATAAATTCGGCAATGAGGGAAGCCATTATTAGGCAATATCCGAAGACGGCGAATAAACATCACGTTGTTCCCAATGGTTATGATGAGCTCAGCGTTGCTGAGTCCAGAAACACAAGCGAGAAAATTGTTTTGGGCATGTTGGGAACATTGAATGCCAATTGGCCGCTGGAGGAGATTTTTGAGGCATGGAATCTCATAAGGGGAGACTTGCCAGACGGAAGCAAGTTTCAATTGGGAGGGTATTTAGGGTATTTTGCTCACAGCGAAGCCTCGCTAATGAGTAAGTTGCCTTCTCAAGGAAAGGGTTTCCATTACGTCGGTCCCATTCGAAAGAACAAGGTAAGGGAGTTTTATGAGTCTCTAAGTGTCATAGTGATTCCGGCATCAGGAGGAGCATTGGTAACGACTGGTAAAGTCTACGAGGTCGCTGCCCAACCCCATCCCATTGTTTGTATCCAAAACAAAGATGGGGGAGCGCGAAAGGCATTAGAAGGAAGACCCCATGTGCAAATGGCTCAACCTAATGTGAATGAAATAGTTGTAGCTTTTAGAGAAGCCATTTTAAGCGTGGAAACTATGACTATGGAAGATACTTCAGCAATTCAGTCATTTGCCGCACCCTATGAAAGGGGACTTTCAATAGGGGCAATTCCAAAACTCCTTGACAGTGACAATTAGAGTAAAGATTATGAATCGACAAAACTTTTACGACAATGAAAAGAATAAGATAGCGCTCATTTTCGCTGGTGTTTCCACAAGTTCCAACGTAGTCGCTAAAAGTGCTGCGGAGGACATCAAAAAAAAGGGGATTCGAACACTAATTTTCAGCATAAATCCAGATCTTGGAAATGCTGGCTTTAAAGGAACTACTGTCATATCATCTGCAATTCGTAACGAGGATTTCTATAATTGTGACTTGATTGACTGCTCTGAGATAGGAATATCGCAACGAGATCAGAAACGGTTAAGAACGTTAATGGCAAAAATTGAGCTCGCAACTATGGGAAGAAGATATTGGAAATTGACAAAAAGGTTGCTGAAAGCTTTGCCGCCAAATTTTGAACCTTCACTAATTCTCTATAGCGATCATGATTCGCTTACGCCAGTTTGGCACTTAGCCAAGGTTTGGGATCAAGCCAAAGTCGGTAGAGTCGGATCCGTCACCTATGAAAATTAACGTTTTAACTCCTTGGTACCCTGATGAGTCCCTCGGATATACCTACAGTGGAGTATTCATAAAGCGACAAGTCGAAGCCCTGGAAAGCAGCGGGTACGACGTTAGCGTTCAAATTCCTAAACTCTACAAGCATCCGGCCCGATCAGTTCCAATGGATATCATAAATCAACTAACGAAACTAGCCGAGAGCAACCCATCGGGAGTTTTCCGCAGACGCAATGGGTTGTCTATGGTTCCAACCCCGATTCCGGCTCGAGCCTCTATGTTGCAAAAGGCTAGCTCATTAAAGGAAGCACTTAAATTAAAACGAATTATGGAACCATCTCAAGCTGATATAAATCATGTGCATGTGGCCTTACCCATCGCTCCAGCTTTATTGGACCTATCAGAAGTACCACTTATTATCACAGAACACTCTTCACATGTCCGGCACGAATGCCAGATCCCAGAGGTTGCAGAGCTATATAGGCGATCAATAACTGAAGCGAAAGCGTTCATATGCGTTTCAAGATTTCTTCAAAAAGAGATTTCTAGAACACTAAACATCGATATCGGTTCAACCTGGAAAATAGTCCCTAATATTGTTGACTTCTCAGCTTTTCATTACCAACATAAAAAAGAGTATTCATGTAAATCATGGGTGTATGTTGGGGCGTTATACGAATCTAAAGGCGTAATGAACCTATTAAAAACCTTCAATCACTTTACAGCAAACTACGAAACTGATGCGCAATTAACACTTATTGGTGGAGGCCCCCTAGAAGAGTGGATTAAGCGGTACTCCCGAAGAAATAGAATTGACCACTTAGTTGATATTCGAGGTCCTGTAAGGCGAGAGGATCTCGCAGAGATATTCTCAACGAAGGATCTAATGGTGCATCTAAGCCCTTACGAAACCTTTGGTATCGTTTCACTCGAGGCTATTGCCAGTGGGCTTCCAGTAGTCTCAATTAAAAATGGCGGCTCAGAGGACACTTGGGAAGATTTGTCAGAGATCAGTGGGCTTATTCTGGACCCATCAGCAAAATATAAGGAAATAGCAGACTCTATCGAGAAATGGAGATCTGGGATCCGAAACTTACAGCTAAAGGATGCATCAGAGATACTTAGAAAACGATTTAGTGGAGATGTCATAGTCTCGCAATTGAAAGAAATCTATGAGGAAGCTCTGTGATGATAGTTTTACTTATCTCGGAACTATATAGAGTTGACGAGTTGGACTCTTACATCACTTGGATTCTGCAACAAGAAGATGTTGAACTAATTCTCCTCTGCCCCTCAAAAGACTTTTGTGACAAGAACTCCAATGATTCTAGGATTACTGTGAGACCCTTTCTAACCACTAAACAGGCAAGAAAGATTAGTACTTCTAGAAAAGTGGATAGTTTCAAATACAAAGTAATACGGCTTCTCCGAAGAGGGTCTTCGGTCGGAGTTATTACTGAAAAGTCATTGCTCTTCGCAATTCGGTCTGTGAGAAAAGTTAAATCAGTTATTAACGGAGAGCATTCACCAGCCACCACATCACATAGTGTTCCAAGTACAAATGGTTCTGTGGTCTCCTCTCATTACCAAGAAGTTGTAAACTCACTACAAAAAATTCATGCTGAGGTCGCGATCACGCGTATTGATGTCTTTGATCTTCAGGATTTAAAGGCAGTCATGGATTTTGCTGAGGAGAAAAGAGTCGAAGTTCAAATAACTTAAGAGGTTAAAGTTGCAATAAAAGCTTTGCAATATTATTTGCAGCATCGCCCAATCCAAATGGGAATCCACGTTCAGTACTTGGACGAGGGCGGGAGATGGCATCAGTGATTTGTTTAGGCTCAACTAACGTGTTCCATTCCCCAGTTAAGGTCTCAACCCACTCGGTTTCTGTTCTAACAGTGGTGCATGGCGTTCCAAGATGAAATGACTCCTTTTGAAGTCCCCCAGAATCTGTGATGATATGCTCAGCCTTCATTACGGTAGCAACGAGTTCACGGTAGCTTAGTGGGTCAATTGAGCGGAGCGATCCATTGTTTAATTCAATATCAAATTCTTTGCACCTTTTGACCAAACGAGGATGCGAAGGAATGTAAGTTGGTAAATCAAGCTCCGATAATGCATCAATTATTTCTCTGAGTCTGTCGTCAATATCGGTATTCTCTTGTCTATGGATCGTAGCAAGGTAAAATTGTCCCTCTTGCACGTTAATCTTTTCAGAGCTTGGAATATCACCGGATACAGTTTCCTTCGCAGTATTTAGCACATCAATCATCACATCGCCTACTAGGTGGGATCGTTCACTTAAACCCTCATTCTGAAGATGTTGCATAGCGTTATTCGTAGGGGCTAAGAGAAGGTCGGAACAGTGGTCGGTTAGGATTCGGTTATGTTCTTCTGGCATAAAGGTATTCTTTGATCTCAGCCCCGCTTCAATGTGGGCCATTTTGAAAGGCAGCTTTGAGCAGACCACAGCGCACGCAAGCGTTGAGTTGGTGTCACCATAGCAAAGTACCCAATCTGGTTTCTGAGAAACTATATGAGGCTCAAGACTCTCAATAATTTTCGCCGTTTGCACAGCATGTGAGTGCGAACCGATGGTTAGATTTGCGATCGGAGCAGGGATGTTAAATTCTTCAAAGAAAATATCTGATAATTTCGAATCGTAATGCTGTCCAGTGTGGACGACAAGGTGCTCTACCCCTAGGCCGGAAAGTGCCCTATGTACTGGGGCTAGCTTTACAAACTGAGGTCGAGCCCCAACCACGCTTAATATGCGCATAGTTAGGTACCATTCCCAAAATGTCTTACAGGAATAGGCGAAATCATATTCGGATCAATTATATTTCTTCCGTCTACGACCAGTTTTGCATCCGGTAAATCTTCTGAAGTGATTTCGGTATACAGTTGGTGATCTGCCTGAACGATAGCGAGGTCGCAGGACTCTCCGAGATTATATGGCTCTAGTCCAAAGGATCGTATCTCTTCATCAGAGTACAAAGGGTCGTGGACAACTGGATAGCCTCCGAGATATCTAACGTATTCGGCTAAAGGGAATGCTCCTGAAAATGCAGTTTCTTTCACTCCGCCACGATAGGCGAGTCCGAGTATCACTACCTTCATGTCCCTAAGAGAATTGAACTGATCTAGGGCTATTTGAGTCACTCTTTTGGGCATTGACTCATTGACTTGAACTGCGGCTCGGGGCAGGCTGCACTCTGTATCGGTTTTGATATAGAATTTTGGGTATACGGGTATGCAATGCCCCCCAACAGCTATCCCCGGTTGGTGTATATGGCTGAAGGGCTGACTGTTTGAGGCTTCGATAATTGCATATGCGTCAAGTTCAAGTTCTTCTGCATGGAGAGCGAATTCATTAGCTAACGCAATATTTACATTCCGGTAGGTAGTTTCTGCAAGCTTTGCCATTTCAGCCGCCTCTGCTTTACCTAAATTCCAGACTCCATTTCGACGTGGCAGATCATCTCGGTCATCAAAATCAAGTATGCGCTCATAAAATGCAACTGCTCGGTCAGTTGAAATTGGATCCAAGCCACCGACTAACTTAGGGTACGCGCGCAGATCATCAAAGATTCGTCCGCTAAAAACTCTTTCTGGGCTGTACGCAACAAAAATATCAGATCCACAAGTTAGACCTGAAGTTTTTTCAAGCACAGGGGCAAACCGGGTGCGTGTTGTTCCAATCGGTAAAGTAGTTTCATAACAAACCAAGGTGCCGGAGGTCAGTCCTCCAGCGATATCGCGGGTCGCGGAATCAATAGCTGAAAAATCAGGGTCAGCTGATTCATCGACTATAACGGGCACAACGACTATTACATAGTCGGCTTGGCTAACTGCTTCCTTTGTGTTCGTTGAAGCTACAAGATAACCGCTATCAACAACTTCCTTAAGTAGCTCTGGTAATTTACTTTCACCTGGGAACGGGACTTGCGCACTGTTAATCTGTTCAACAACCAAATTGTTTATGTCTGCCCCAATAACATGTTCACCTTTAATCGCAATTTGAACGGCTAAGGGCAATCCTATTTTCCCAAGTCCCACAACACAAGTCGTCATTTTACTCCGATCTAGTCTTCGCTTGTGATGCAGAATCTAGAACCCTTTCAGCATTCTCCACAGCTAGAACTCCGTCGCTCATTGGTACTATTTCTCCGCCAACTTGAAGGACCATGTCTCTGAAACCTTCAAATTCAGTTCGGAGCGGTTCAGGCTTTGCAATAGCGAAACGGATCATATCCCCCTCTGCTACGCCACGGAATTGCGAAATACCTTCCCAGGGTGTGGGGGCATTTGCATTTTTATGAAAGGTTAGATCAGCAAGTAATGTGTCAGCGACTAATGAACCGTTTTCGCCAGTTGCAATTGTAAAGCGTTCTTTAACAGGAGATAGCCAGTTCACCAAATGATTTGTAACGACATTATTCTCCAGAAGGCCGGTTACTGCAACGAGATCCTCATGGTTTCTTCCCGCTTTGTGGGCAGTATGAGCAGAAATATTAGTGAAATTTGCTGCACCGATCCATGTTGCAAGATCTAAGTCGTGTGTTGCAAGATCTTTAACAACACCCACGTCTTGTATTCTGTTTGGGAAAGGGCCGATCCGTCGAGTCGAGATTTGATAAAGGTCACCTAATTCTCCTGCTGCAATCCTTTCACGCATACTTCGGATAGCAGGGTTAAATCTCTCAATATGTCCTACAGCGCCTACGAGGTTAGCATCGTCAAATGCCGATGCGATCCGCTTTGCAGCATCAGAGTCGATCGCAAGTGGCTTTTCAACCAATGTGTGCACCCCTGCTTCGCATAACTGAAGCGCTGCTTGCTCGTGCTTGCTCGTCGGGCATGCCACTACTGCCAAGTCAATTTTTTGCTCAATAAGTTCTTCTACAGATGAGACGATAAGTGATTCGTCAATGTTGCCGGTGCTATCTCCAGCCGGATCGGCGATACCAACAAGCGTTACTTTATCCGTTGAAGACATCACTCGCGCATGATTTTTTCCCATCATGCCCAGTCCGATAAGTCCGGCTCTTAGCGCCATGAGTTGACTGCCTCAACAATCGTATTCAATTGGTCTTCTGTCAAAAGTGGGTGGACAGGTATGGAAAGAGCTTGTTGAGTAGCCACATTTGTATTTGGTAAGTTAATTTCTTTGCCAAATGAAGGAAGCTCGTGGACGGGAGTTGGGTAATATACGCCATTGCCTATGTTCAACTGTGTTAGATGGTCTGAGAGCTCATTGCGCATATCAGTTTTGATAGTGTACTGGTGATAAACATGATCTACTTCGTTGCTTTCGGTTGGAACTGTTACTGCGGATAAGTTCTCACTCAAAAAAATAGCGTTCTGTTGGCGTTTGGTAGTTCGCTCCCGTAATTTCTGGAGTTGGACACGTCCAATTGCTGCATGGATGTCGGTCATTCTGTTATTAAAACCGATGACCTCATTCTGGTATCTCTTTTCCATGCCTTGATTTCGGAGGAGCCTGGCTTTTCTCGCTATTTCATCATCTGCTGTTACGATCATTCCGCCCTCACCACTTGTCATGTTTTTAGTTGGATAGAAGGAGAATGCTGCTGTACCAAAAGTGCCGACTGGCTGAGATTTATAGGTAGCTAAATGAGCTTGGGCGGCATCCTCGAGAAGCATTAAGCCGTTTTTAGCGCAAATTTCTGTTAAAGGATCCATATGAGCTGGATGTCCATATAGATGAACGGGCATGATCGCTGATGTGTTCTTCGTTATTGCTGCTTCTACTGCGATGGGGTCCATAGTGAAAGTATTAATATCGATATCAACAAAAACTGGGGTTGCTCCGCAGAGTGATACTGCATTAGCGGTAGCTGCAAATGTGAAAGATGGGATTATCACTTCGTGCCCGCATTCAATTCCTGATGCCAAAAGTCCCAAGTGAAGGGCTGATGTTCCGGAATTAACGGCTATGCAATGATGTCCTTCCATCAATAGTGAGAATTCATTCTCGAAAGCTTCAACTTCAGGGCCTTGGGCTATCATGCCGCTGTCTAGGACCCGCATTACAGCCTTCTTTTCTTCATTGCCGATAACTGGTTTTGAGAGGGCTATCATCTTAACAATCTACCTTTAGAATGCGCAGTAATAGGTGTATAGAAAATAAACTAATATAAAATAAATTAGATTTAGTCCACGCTTTCTAATGAATACTGATTGCAGGTATCCTTTAGCAAGATGAGGGGAGGAGATCAATGGAATTAAATCTCAAAGGGAAGCGTGTTGTTATTCCCGCATCTACAAAAGGCATACTGAGACGTGTCGTTGACCAACTGGTTGATGAAGGCTGTGACGTGGCTATTTGCTCTCGTTCAGAAGATACGGTTGCGCGTGCACTTCGAGAGTTATCTGGAGGAAAAGGTTCTGCAATTGGTCGCTCATGCGATGTAAACGACAAAGAGGATTATGAAGCTTGGCTTGAGGA
Source organism: Candidatus Neomicrothrix sp. UBA7828 (assembly GCA_002500385.1). GTDB lineage: Bacteria > Actinomycetota > Acidimicrobiia > Acidimicrobiales > UBA8592 > UBA8592. Next base: position 12,829 of record DLTU01000129.1, read on the forward strand.
AGTTGCTGAGCAATTGGGTGGAGTGGATATCTTTATCCCGGGAGTTAGCGCGGGTGGTGGTGCTGATAGTGAGCGAAATTGGTGGAAGAGCTTTGAGGTAGATGTCTTATCTACAGTTCGAGGGTGCGAAGTTCTCATTCCTCATATGAAAGAGTCTGGAGGTGGAGCAATTACATTTATCACTACAACAGCTTCTGTTGAAACATTTGGAGGTGCACAAGCTTATAACGCTATGAAGGGGTCGTTGCTTGTTTATGCAAAGCAACTATCCCAAGAAGTAGGGAAAGACGGTATTCGGGTTAACTGTGTATCACCTGGCCCTATTTACTTTGAGGGTGGAGTTTGGCAGATGCTCAAGGACACAATGGCAAAATGGTTTTCAAAAGTAGAAAGAGACCACCCATCTGGACGTTTGGGAACACCCGAAGAAGTATCAAACTGTGTGACATTTATATCAAGTCCCGCAGCCAGTTGGGTTTCGGGAACAAACCTAATAGTAGATGGCGGTTTCACTAAGCGTGTTCAGTTCTGACGGTGAGCAATGAAAGTTATACGGAAGAATAAAATCGTTCGAAGCAACCCTAAACAGAATCCATCAGGGACACCAATAGATAAAGCCCCTGACCGTGACCTTGGCACAAATATAATTCCCAAGGAACGCTATATCTGCAAGGATTTTATGAAGCGAGAGTGGGAGACTATTTGGACCAAAGTTTGGTTGCTGGGCTGTCGCGAAGATCAAATCCCAGAACCAGGAGACTATATATGCACCAATATCGGTGTTGAGTCTGTCATTATTGTTAGACAAAACGGGGGAGGTTTCAAAGCATTCCACAATGTATGTATGCATAGAGGGAACCGTTTGGCTGATGAAGGACTAGGTCACGCTGACCCCTTTGTTTGTGGATATCACGGTTGGAAATATGATTCTGATGGAACTTTTGTTGATATCCCAGACTTAGAAACATTTCCGCAAGGAAAGCCGCCATGTAATGGTTTGTCAGAACTTCCATGCGAGACTTGGGCTTCGTTTGTTTGGTTCAGCCTTAATAGAGATGTCGAGCCTTTGGAAGATTATTTAGGTGATTTGGTTGGCCACTTTGAGCCTTACCACTTTGAACGAATGGCAATGACCCGTTGGGTCACAGCCGAATGGAATTGCAATTGGAAAGCGTCAGTTGATGCTTTCGCAGAGTCATACCATACTGCTCAAACTCACCCTCAGCTTTTGTGGTATTTGGAGGATCTTGATCTTCAAATTGACTTGTATGATAAACATAGTCGGTATCTTGTTCCATTTGGCCTTCTGAGCCCCCGAGTTGACTCAGTAGGTGAAATACCACCTCCTTTAAAAGCTATGCTTCGTGGCGCTGGCATGGACCCAGCTTCATATGAAGGGTCAATGAACGATATTCGTGTCGCAGTGCAGCGATATAAACGTGCTACGCAGGGGGAGCAAGGTAAAGACTTTTCGGAATTGCATGATGAGCAACTTACCGATGATTTCAATTATTTAGTGTTTCCGAATGTGACGACAAATACGCATTCCGATGACCTGATGCTTTTCAGGCATAGACCGCATCCGGATGATCCTAATAAAATGTTTTTTGATATTTGGATGTTTGAGTTAATTCCTGAAGGTGAGGAGTGGCCGCCGTTGCCGAAACATGACTTTAGGCCTGCGGGGAGCACTCGGTCTTTAGGGATGGTGATTGATCAGGATGCATCAAATTTATCTACTGTTCAAGAGGGAATGAACAGTGATGGGTTCTCCGGTTTGTGGTTATCTGACCAGGAGTTGAGGCTAAGGCATTTTCATAAAACTATTTCGGATTATGTGGGTGGGTAGTCGATGCCAGTGGGGTCAATGGTAGGTAACATAGTTAGTGCCAATCTATTTGGGGGACTTAATGAGTAATAATCGTGAAGTGGTCATTGTTGATGCGGTTCGTTCTGCTACTGCCAAGCCCAATAGTAGGCTTTCGCGATTCCATGTCACTGACTTACTTGGTGATGTGTTGCAGTCGTTATTTGAGAGGAACAACGTTGATCCTAATGAAGTTGATCACGTCGCAGGTGGTTGTATCGCTCAAGTTGGTGAACAGGCGAACAATGTTACTCGTACGGCGTGGCTTGCGGCTGGGCTTCCTATGCATATTGGGGCCTCAACTACATCTACGCAGTGTGGATCTGGTCAACATGCAAATACGTGGGCTCATTCCCTTATCGGGTCCGGAATGGCTGACATAGTTGTGGTTTGTGGAGTTGAATCGATGTCGCATGTTCCGATGGCATCGCAAATTCCTTTAGATGCTGATGGGAAAGCTTATTTAGGTGACCGTTATACAGATAGATATAAGGAGATGTATGACCCTACTAACCAACTTGAGGGAGCTGAGCGAATTGCATCAAAATGGAATTTGACGCGTGAGGAGTTAGATCATTTTGGTGTGCGCTCTCAAAATCGAGCTGCCATTGCTTGGGATGAGGGGCGATTTGAAGGCCAAATTATTCCTTTTGATGTTCATGGTGATAGTTCAGATATGCATGTGCGTGATGAGGGGCTTCGGGAGACAACCTATGAGGGTTTAGCGAAACTCAAACCCATTGCAGGGGTTGGCTATTTTTCGGAACCGGCGAAATATCACACTGCAGGTACTGCATCGCAGCTTGCTGATGCTTCCTCAGCGCTACTTGTAATGAGTAAGGAGAAAGCCGATGAATTGGGACTAACTCCTTTGGCAAAAGTCATTAGTTCCTGCTTAGTGGGAAGTGACCCTGCTTTGATGCTGACAGGGCCCATACCAGCGACCCAAAAGCTGCTGTTAGAAACGGGCCTTACAACTGATGACATTGATATCTTTGAGATAAATGAAGCATTCGCTGCAGTTGTGCTTGCTTGGGCGAAAGAAATGAAGATAGCAATAGACGATCGCGTGAATCCAAACGGTGGGGCAATCGCAATAGGTCATGCATTGGGGTCAACTGGGCCTCTCTTGATCACGAAAACTGTGCACGAGCTTCAACGATCTGGTGGAAAATTCGGTCTAATAAGTATGTGTTGCGGTGGGGGATTGGGTACCGGAACGATTATTGAAAGTCTTTAGCGTTCAACTCGGCCTTTTGAATTAGGTTATTGAGCATGCGGGAAAAGATAATCACATGCGCTGGAAGAAGCGCATACCAGTAGGCTCTGCCAAGGACCCCTTTCGGAACAAATAGGGCCTGTTGAGTCACTAATGAATTGCCGTTCTCTAACCGCTTCACATTCCATTCAAGCCATGCATGACCAGGGACTTTCATTTCGGCAAGTAACTGTAATCGATTCTCATTTATTGAAGTGACTTTAAAGAAATCGACGGTGTCACCAATTCGTAAATCGGTAGGGTGTCGTCTTCCTCGTCGAAGACCAACGCCACCTAATAGTTTGTCAACAAAGCCGCGAATTGCCCAGAGCCAATTAAATGCAAACCATCCATTATTGCCACCTACAGAANNAGGTGGAAAGTTTGGTCTAATAAGTATGTGTTGTGGTGGGGGATTGGGTACCGGAACGATTATTGAAAGTCTTTAGTATCTGAATCAGTCTTTTGAATTAGGTTATTGAGCATGCGGGAAAAGATGATTACATGCGCTGGGAGAAGCGCATACCAGTAAGCTCTTCCAAGGACCCCTTTTGGCACAAATAGGGCCTGTTGAGTGACTAATGAATCACCATTGTTTAATTGTTTTACGTTCCATTCAAGCCATGCATGACCGGGAACCTTCATTTCGGCCAGTAGCTGTAATCGGTTTTTATCTATTGAGGTGACTTTAAAGAAATCGACTGTGTCACCAACTCGTAAATCTGTTGGATGTCGTCTTCCTCG
>DLTU01000129.1:16768-18356 GCA_002500385.1 Candidatus Neomicrothrix sp. UBA7828
CATCCATTATTGCCACCTACAGAAGAGATCGTTCGCATCAAAGATTCTTCAGGGGCTTGAGATATTGTTTCTCTCCTATCGACGAGTATCTTTCCGCCCGACCAAACAGGGTCTGACGATTCAGGGATAGCTGGATCTTTGAAACTACTAGTGTCAGACCACCGAGTAGGGATCTCTAATTCTTTGATCCTAGCGAGAGCTTTACCGATAGCTGCCTCAAGGCTATCCCGGTTTGAAAGGGAATTAGTTTCCGTATCTTTGTTTTGCACTACGACATCTGTGGTCAAGGAATCAATAAGAGCTCGAGCCAAGGTAAAGGGAAGTGGGCTAACTAAATTGACCCAATGTGAGGAGAGGCGCGGCGTTAGGACTGGAACAGGGAGAATTACCCTTCTCCGAAGGCCAGCGACTTTGGTGTAGGCGTGCATCATTTCTCGATAAGTGACCACTTCTGGGCCTCCTATCTCAAGGATGCTACTTTGCGGTGAGTCGGTATCAAGAACGTGGAGAAGATTCTCCAAGACATCCCCAATTGATATTGGTTGACACTTTGTCTTCGTGACCCAGCGTGGGACCACCATGACAGGAAGAACTTCGACGAGAGAGCGAAGCATTTCGAATGACGCGCTACCGGATCCGATAATCACAGCTGCTCGTAACTCAGTTACGGGGGTAGGTCCCGCAGCAAGTATTTTCCCAACATTTTGGCGGCTTTGCAGATGAAGGGATTTCGCTAAGTTGTCTTCTCCGAGTCCACCGAGATAGATGACTTGTTTGAGTTTGCTTTGGTAAGCAGCTTCTGCGAAAACGCTAGCCATGTTCTCCTCAGCTTCTGCGAAATTTCGCTGAGCTGTCATCGAATGAACAAGGTAAAAGGCTCGATCGGCATCTGCTAGAGCAGTCAATGTTTGCTCTTTATTTTGGAGGTCAGCCTCAACAATGTCGACTTGATTCGACCACGAACGATTAGCTAGTGATTCTCTTGATCTTGTCACGCATCGGACGCGATATCCGGATTCAAGTAATTTGGGAATAAGTCGTCCGCCAACGTAACCAGTCGAACCTGTAACGGCTATCAGTTCATCTCTGCGCATAGATTTATCCTAATTGGTTTTAGGACTTGCCGATCATTCGGAGAGCTTCCATCCGAGATGACATATCTTCGCGGAATACTCCATGTACTGCGCTCGTCACTGTAGTTGAACCGGGTTTTTGCACGCCTCGCATGGACATGCACAAGTGCTCTGCCTCCACAACGACAATTACGCCCCGAGGTTCTAAAATTCTTTGTAGTGAATCGGCAACTTCGGTCGTTAAACGCTCCTGAACTTGAGGTCGTCTAGCATAGCCATCAACTATACGAGCGAGTTTAGATAGGCCAGTGATCCTGCCATTTGCACTTGGTATGTACCCTACGTGCGCTTCTCCTAAGAATGGAAGAAGGTGATGTTCGCATAGTGAATATAGAGGAATACTTTTAACAAGGATCAACTCGTCGTGGTCGTGCCCAACGTCAAAAGTTTTTTCTAAGTGATGCGACGGGTCTTCTAACAAGCCGCTGCATACTTCGGCATACATGCGGGCGACA
>DLTU01000079.1:0-3337 GCA_002500385.1 Candidatus Neomicrothrix sp. UBA7828
CACATGATAGATATTGTTGAACCGCACGAGGAGTATACGATTAGCCAGTTTCAGATTGAAGCCCAGAGCACGATTGACGAAATTGAGAGCAGGGGAATGCTGCCTTTACTTGTCGGAGGTACAGGGCTGTATTTAAGAACCATTATTGATGAGTTGGATATTCCAGGACAATTTCTCGAAACTCGCCAAAAGCTTGAGTCAAATCCCAATACTGCGGAGCTTTATCAGAAACTCTCAGAGTTGGATCCACTCGCTTCTACACGGATGGAACCGAATAATCGACGAAGAGTTATACGAGCGCTTGAAGTGACAATCGGAAGCGGAATGAAATTCTCCAGCTATGGACCAGGCCTTTCAGTTTATAAAGAGAGCGCCTATGAGATAATCGGTTTGCGTTGGGAACGTGCAGAAATTGACCGCCGGATAACTGCAAGATTTGATGCTCAAATGGAATCTGGATTTTTAAATGAATGTGAAAGGCTTCTTGACAGCAAACATGCATTGTCACGTTCCGCTTCTCAAGCATTGGGATACAAACATTTGTTTCAGTATCTTAAGGGAGAATGTTGCTTAAATGATGCTATTGAGGCAGCGATCAAGGATACGAAAAAGTTCGCACGAAAACAAGAAAGATGGTTTCGTCGTGACCCGAGAATAAACTGGATTGATATAAGCGAAGATGTAGCTGAATCATTGCCACAGATTCTAAAGGTACTTGGAAAATGAAGATTAAAAAATATCACGGATTGGGAAACGAATTTCTTCTCACCTCAGCCCGCTCACTACCCAAAGATCCATCTCGTATCGCTAGACTTCTGTGCGACTATACAAAAGGTCCCGGAGCAGATGGCTTAATTTTTAGTTTGCCCACAGAAGAAGAGGGTATTCACGCTCAAATGGCTTTATTCAATTCAGATGGTTCGCCAGCGGAAATCTCTGGTAACGGGCTTCGATGTCTTGCCCATCATCTTTATATCGCTCAAGAGAATAATAAAATTATTCAAATTCGCACCGATGCTGGAAACAGAAAAGCGGAGATCAAGCATGTGAACGAAAATCAAACGATTATCCGAACAGACATGGGCTTTCCGGTGTTAGGTCAGGATCTAACTAATAATGAGCTAAGTGAAAAAGTAAACCCAGAAGCCACAAAAGCAGGATATGTCAATGTGGGAAACCCCCACATTGTCATTCTATTTGAGAGTCTAGGGTCAACAGATATTGCTGAACTCGGGGCCTCCGTAGAGAAAGCCTGCAGTGAAACTGGAATCAATGTCCATTTGATAGAGGTCATCAATCGATCCTCAATCTCAATGCTTACATGGGAAAGGGGAGTCGGTGTAACGAAAGCATGTGGAAGCGGTGCCGTCGCGTCCGCTTGTAAAGCAAAAAGCTGGGGATTAGTTGATGACAAAATTAAAGTAAGGATGTCCGGAGGTGAAGCCCTAATCGAAATTGAAAGTGATGACGTGTACCTTACAGGTGAATCAGAATTTTTAGAGAACTATGAGGTGGACATAAGTGCCTGATAACCACTCAGTGATTCCACCTAACTCCCATCGAGGTGGATTCGGAGACCACGGAGGTGAGGAGAGGGGGTTCATTGACCGATCTTTTCGGGAAAGAATAATCATTGTGGGGTTAGACACAGGTAATGAAAAGGACTTATCAATCTCTGCTCAAATGGCGGAATTAGAAAGACTTGTGTCAACAGCAGGCGCCGACGTAGTCCACCATGTAGTTCAAAAGCGGGAATCGCCGGACCCTGCGAGCTTTATAGGGCGAGGGAAAGTGCAGGAAATATATGAACTAGCCGAGAGGTACGATGTTGATACTATCGTCTTTAACGATGAGCTATCACCAGCTCAGCAGAATAACTTAGAAAAGGCTTTTAAGCGATCAGCTATAGATCGAACAGCAGTTATTCTTGATATCTTCGCTCAGAATGCAAGCACCCCAGAGGGGAAAGCGCAAGTTGAACTAGCCCAGCTCCAATACCTTCTCCCTAGATTACGTGGACGTGGCGTAGCTTTAAGTCAGCAAGGTGGAGGGATAGGAACTAGAGGCCCGGGGGAAACAAAGCTAGAGGTAGATCGTCGGCGACTAGTGCGAAAAGTTCATTACTTGCAAAAGCAGTTGAACGGAATTCGTCTGGCGAGGAAAAATCAATCAAAACGTAGGCGAAAGTCTGTCAACCAATCAATTGCAATTGTTGGTTACACTAACGCAGGTAAATCAACTCTCCTGAACTTTCTCACGCAATCTCACGACGACGCCCTGGTTGCTGACCGTCTTTTTGCAACTCTTGACCCAATCACGCGAGCACTGCAGTTACCAGGAGGGGAAAGAATCTTTGTAAGCGATACGGTCGGCTTTGTTCGGAACCTTCCGCATCATCTAGTAGAAGCTTTCAAAACTACTTTGGATGTAGTATCGGAGGCTGATCTTCTTGTGCATGTTGTTGATGGAAGTAATCCAGATGCAAGTAAGGATATAGCTGCAGTGCGAACGGTGCTCGCCGAAATAGGAGCAGCAGAGTTGCCAGAAATAGTCATTTTTAACAAAGCGGACGTAGCTGGGGAGGGTTCAGTATTTGTGGATTATCCTGAAGCAGTTCAAGTCTCAGCTAAAACAGGAGAGGGAGTTGAAAAGATGATTGCAAAGCTCAGTGATCTCCTTCGTGCAAAGCTCGAGGTATATGAATTGGCAATACCGCTATCAAGAGGTGATTTGATAGCACAAGTTCACCGCGAAGCTCAAGTACTTATTGAAGATGTTCAAGGCGATACACTTGTTATGCGAGCTAGGCTTGACGAATATGCCCAAGCCCGGCTTCGGAATTACATAAGAGGGGAAACGAATGAAACAATTTAAACTTCCCCCGTATCCGTATGACCTGTTGGAACCGCACAGAGAACTTGCTGGAAGGCATCTCGGTGGTTTGGTTGACCTTTCTGTAGGTACGCCATATGATTCTCCGCCACAGGATGTGGTCAAAATGCTGTCGAATTCTGAATCTGAAAGAGGTTATCCAAAGTCCACTGGTTCAGAAGAATACCTCAATGCATGTCGAGCCTGGCTGACGAGAAGACTGAACGTCAAACCTGAATATAGTGAGAGCATTGCGGGATGCATTGGGACAAAAGAATTTGTTGCTTCCGTCCCAAGTGACCTTCGACTGAAATCACCAGAAAAAGATACAGTGCTTTATCCTGCGATTAGTTACCCGTCGTATGCAATGGGTGCAAAATTAGCAGGGTGCCGAGCAGTTCCGGTGCCAGTCGATAAGAATTTAAGGCTTGATTTGTCAAAGGTAGATCAAGAAGATGTAGAGAGA
>DLTU01000109.1:0-1543 GCA_002500385.1 Candidatus Neomicrothrix sp. UBA7828
ACATTAAACGCTTAGGATGAAGTCTTGGCTGGGCTTAGAGCGCTAGCAGCGGTGACGTAAGGTAGGAAGAGAATGACAGACCGAGAGATTCGAGGTGTCTGGATAGGGTTGAGTGGGTACATCCTTTGGGGACTGTCCCCTATCTTTTGGAAAGCTTTGAACCAGGTTGAAGCTATGGACATTGTTTCGTGGCGTGTGATCTGCACGTTTATCTTTGTCACTCTATGTAATTCACTACTTCGCTTTACAAGGAGGGGAAAAGTAGATCATTTACCTTTTCTTCGCAATAAGCTATCAATTCTTGGAGGGGGGCTGATTGGTCTTAACTGGGGGATGTTTGTTTGGGCAGTTGAGTCAGAACGTGTGGTTGAGGCTTCATTAGGTTATTTTATGAACCCTTTAATGAATGTTTTTCTTGGTGTCGTCTTCCTTGGCGAAGCACTCAGGAAAGCACAGTGGATGGCGGTAACTTTCGCTGCTGCAGGTGTGTTATGGCTTACAGTTTCACTTAACGCCTTCCCTTGGGTATCGCTAACATTAGCAATATCGTTTGCGCTCTACGGTCTGATAAGAAAGGTCGCTCCAGCCAGCCCACTTCAAGGGTTAAGGGTTGAAACTTCCGTCCTGCTAATTCCCGCCGTTGCTTTCGTTCTGCTTCGAGGCAACGCTTCAGAGAACCTAACCGCCGATAATGCTACGGTCATCCTTATCTTGCTGTCTGGCGCTGTCACAGGCATTCCTCTTCTACTGTTTGCTTCCTCAGCTAAGCGTATTCCTCTAAGCATTCTCGGAATACTGCAATATATTACTCCTACAATTCAGTTTCTACTTGGCGTTTTCGCATACAACGAAACCTTCGATAGCAATCGGTTGATTGGGTACTCAATAATTTGGTCAGGTTTAGTTATCTTTGCGCTAGATAGTTTTCGGTTTGCGTCTAGTCAGGATACACATGACAAATAAATGGATTTTCTTAACTAATTCTTACTGTTCTTTAAAGATCCCTTTACTAATATTAGGAAGAATAAAGTCCAATCCAAGTGAAAGGACGGTCAAATGACCATTAGGAATATACGAAAGAACTTTCTAATAGCGATAGTGTCTTCTTCGTTATTGGCGGCAGCTGTCATTGCGATACCATTTGTCGCTAATGCGCAGAACGGATCTGCAGAAAAGGTGATCTCGCTAGAGGCACCTGCTGTAGATATAGAAGAAGATGTGATAAAGAGTTATACGAAAAGCGAAGTGGATCAAAAGAGAGTCAGGGGTGGACATCTCCTTGGAGCCGTAATGGAAATGCTCGGAATAGAAAAAGCTGACATTGCAACAGGAATAAGGGACGGAGCAACACTCGGTGAAGTCGCAGAATCCAACGGCATTCCAACTGAGGACCTGATCTCAACAATTACTGCAATAATGACAGAGAAATTAAATGAAGCAGTCGCCGAAGGAAAAATCACCGCTGATGAAGCTCTTGCGAAAGCTGACAACATTCAAGAACGAGCTCAACAAATGGTAAATAAACCTCTTGACCAGAAACCTG
>DLTU01000109.1:1866-7702 GCA_002500385.1 Candidatus Neomicrothrix sp. UBA7828
ACCTGGCAAAGGCCACGACCATAGAGGAGACAAAGACCAACTCTCTTCCCGGCCTGTGCTGTAGCCTCAACCCTCAAGCTATGAACTCTTGCCGGCTGGTTACTTCAGCCGGCAAGGATGCTTTGGGCAACATGCTTGTATCTAAAAGTTAGATGGACTTGTTTCATATATTCTGAGTTCTGAACTACTCTTTCAAACATGCGAGCTTGGCAAGTGTCCCAACTGGGGAACCCTATTGATGTGCTGGAACTTAATGAAGTAGATGAGGTCTCTGACCCGATTGAAGGTCACATCCAAGTTTCTATACAATCCGTTGGGATTTCTTTTCCAGATGTTCTTCAATGCCGTGGCGAGTACCAGATAAAACCAGCGTTGCCTTGGACCCCTGGTGGTGAAAGTGCAGGCATTGTTACAAAAATCGGTGATGGTGTTACCGATATTGCACTTGGAGATAGGGTGATGATGCTTGGAGGTGGCTTAATTGAACGAGTAAATGTTCGAAGCACTGGAGTGTGGAAAATACCTGACAACTTTGCTTTCGAAAAGGCTGCCGCTGTTCCCGTAAATTACGGAACGACATGGTTCGCTCTTCACCAAAGAGGAAATATACAATCTGGTGAGACTGTATTGGTCACCGGTGCTGCAGGTGGTACTGGGTCTGCTGCAATCCAATTAGCCAAAGCCAGTGGAGCTAAGGTGATTGCCGTGGCTGGTGGCACTGAAAAGACTAAACAGGCAGAGTTTCTTGGTGCCGACCATGTCATAGACCACCAAATCAATAGTGACTGGGTTGATGAAGTTCGTGAATTTAGTAATGGCGGAGTAGACGTTGCCTATGACCCTGTAGGCGGAGACACTACTCACCAAGTCCGAAGATGCATGGCGTGGGATGGCCGACTTCTCATTATCGGGTTTGTTGCTGGAATACCAGATTTACCTGCTAATCATATGCTTCTCAAAAACTACAGCGTCGTTGGTGTCCATTGGGGTGCTTCTTTAGGAAGAGATCCACAGTCACTAAACAAGCAGATGCATTCAGTCATAGAATTGGCAGAGAAGGGCTTTGTTGACCCGTTGATCTTCAAACCTTACGAATTCGCAAATGGAGCATTGGCGATTCAGGATTTGGCTGATCGGAAGACCTGGGGGAAGGTCGTAGTTCGTGTCGGGTGAAATTCCTGATAACTTTAATCATCTGCGCGTGCATCGCGAGGGAACAGTATTAAATGTCGAGATAGATAATCCACCAATCAATCTCATAACGATTCCTCTTCTTCTTGACTTCATCAGCTTAACTAAATGGGCGCAAGACGATGAGGAAAGTACTGTTCTCGTTCTCAGAAGCAATGTTGAAGGTTTCTTTATCGCTCACTTTGATGTTGAAGCACTTCTCTCAATGAATTCAGAAGCGGCGAGTACCAGTAGTTCAGTGACTTCCTTTGATGAGTTATGCCTTCGATTCCAGAGGATGAACAAGGTAACTATCTGTGTTATTGAAGGAAGAGTCGGCGGAGGCGGAAGCGAAATCGCTATGGCGTGCGATCTTAGGTTCGCTGCTACTGAAACAGCTGTTATGAACCAGATGGAGGTTCCGATCGGGATAATTCCCGGTGGCGGTGGGACGCAACGGTTACCAGAACTGGTGGGATACTCTCGAGCTTTAGAATTGATTGTTGGAGGTCTTGATTTGGATGCGGCTACAGGAGAGAAATGGGGTTACTTCAACAGAGCTCTACCGAAACGCGAACTTGATGAGTACATGGAAAAGTTAATAAATCGCATAGCTAGTTTTAATACTGAATCTGTTCGGTCAGCGAAAGAGGCTCTCCAGCTTACCCAACCTGACTTGGTACCCGGATTAATTGCAGAGAACGCTTTTTTCAACAGCAGAAACTATTCCGACTCTGGGGTGAAGTTAATGCGAAGGTTTCTTCAGTTGGGTGGGCAAACAAAAGATCAAGAGAGCAGAATAGAGGAATTCGCTTTAGAGGTTGCGAAAGGTGAAATCAAGCCAGACAATAACAATTTGGGGGAACCATGATGAAAGATATTGAAGAAATTCGGTCTTTTCGGAGAAGCGGGAAATTCATGAATATCTTTTCAAAGTTTTTTTCAAAACATGATTTTCAAACAGAACTAGACCTCCCCAAATCCTCTCCCATTATCTTCGCTGCTAATCACCGAAGTTTTTTTGATGTCATTATTGCATGGGCCTTTTTTTCTTTGAGCGGGGTTAATTGTCATTGCCTCATCCGAGCTGACTTATTCACTAAGCCGCTTATGGGTTCATGGCTACGAAAAAATGGTTGCATCGCAACATCAAGAAATACAAAGGAGGAAGCTGAAATCCAAGCTATTGAGAAGTTAAAAGCCGGTTATGCCGTTGCAATTATGCCTGAGGGGAGACTCGTACCACCTGCAGATAGACCTGAGGGCGTGGGACAAGGGCGCCCTGGGGTCTCTCGAATTGCTCGAGCTACAGGGGCCACAATTGTCCCGGTCGCTATTACCGGAAGTGATCTGGTATGGCCACTTGGTAAAGGGTTCCCCATTCCACGCCTTAAACGCCCGGTAATAAAAGTTCGCTTTGGAGCACCGTTTGACCTTCAGTCCGATGATGACATTAATAATGCAGATGTCATTATGCAACGGATAAAGAGTCTTTTGGATTCAATGACAGATCCAAAGCATACTTCCTAGCGCTGGTCATCTCCCTGGCGAAAGACCATAGTAATTTCATTTATTGCATGAACTAAGTCATCCGTTAACGGATTCTTCACAGCGTTAATGGCATCATCCAACTGTGATGGTTTAGTAGCTCCAACGATAGGAGATGTAATGGCAGGATTTGCAAGAACCCAACCGACAGCGAGGTGCGCAAGAGTAATGTCGGCTTGCTTTGCTAACGGTTTAAGCGCATCCACAGTATCGTGCATCATGTCATTCCAGTATCTATCTAGATACCGGTCTCCCTGCCCACCTTGTAAAGTGAATCTTGACCCATCTTCAGGCCCACTACGTTTGTGCTTACCTGTTAAAAAACCTCCGGCAAGGGGGTTGTAAGGGATTACGCCAATATCTGAGAATTTGCACAAATCAAGAAGTTCGCGTTCAGGCTGGCGAAATAGGAGATTGTAACGAGGCTGAACTACATCAAATCGAATTGTTTTTGATAGTGATGCCTCACCTACCGTTAACGCCAACAACCAGGCTGGGTAGTTACTACATCCCGCATACAGTATTTTTCCTTGCCGTACTAGGTCATCTAAAGCTCCCAAAGTCTCATCAATCGGAGTTTCATAGTCAGGAAAATGAACTTGGTAAAGATCGATATAGTCAGTTTGAAGCCTTCTGAGAGAGTCTTCCACGGAATCCACAATATTTCGTCTACTGGCACCACCCTGCCATGGATTTTTTCCAGTCGGAGCCCAGAACTTCGTGGCAAGCACAATATCTTCTCTGCGTCCTTTCATCCATCGTCCAATAATGTTCTCCGTTTCGCCTACTAATTCTGGAACACCATTCGCTGGATATATATCAGCAGTATCAATAAATGAAATACCTGCATCCAAGGCATAGTCAAGAATTGCGTGGGACATGCTTTCATCACATTGATTCCCAAATGTCATAGTTCCAAGGCACAACCGAGAAACTTTCAGACCTGTTCTTCCTAAACGTTTATGCTCCATATTCTTCCATTCTTTTATATTGTTTGGCAGTCAGAACCGCACGAGTCATCATTGCCTGCAAGGTTCTGAGCAGGCCGATGCAAAATTCCGGAGTCAAAAGATATCTTCCAAACTGAACCGCTACCATCAAAATTTTCGTGTTTTGAGGCAATCCCATCAATAATTAGGCTGTAGCCGCCTAACTCCTTTGGGGGCCAAAGCATTGTTACATGAGGACAGTTTTCTAGATTTTTTGTTCCTCGTTTGCCAACTGTAAAAATAAGATCATTTTTATCAATAGCGAAGGTTAAGTTTGCTACGTGTGGATGATTATCCGCGGTAGCTGAAATAAGGTAGGTTGACGATCCATATTCTTTTATTGTTTTGTGAATGTCTTTTGCCGTTACGGGAATACTCATGCAAAAACTGTCCGGCCTATCCATTCAGCGATAAGCGCAGGTTTTTCTTGTCCCTCAATTTCAACTGTCATTAGTCGTGTCATATCAATTGCGTTCCCTTTTAGGACAACATCTATTGTTTGCGAAGTTGCACGTATTCGGGAGCCAGCGGGAACGGGATTTATAAACCTGACCTTATTTAATCCATAGTTAACTCCCATGAGAACTCCATCAAGCCGCGGAGTGTCAACGGGAATAGTTGTAGATAAATGAACAAGCATTGATAAGGTCAAGAAACCATGCGCAACTGTTCCACCAAAAGGCGTTTGTGCTGCGCGTTCAGGATCTATATGGATAAATTGGTGATCCAGCGTTGTATCAGCAAAGTCGTTTATTCGTTCTTGTGTCAGTTCAAACCAGTCACCAGCTATAGGGTCTACCCCTATTGAAGACTGCATTGATTCGTATGCTTTCTGCGCGTTCTCGCTCATATGTTCTCCTAGTCCAACACAAGATTAGACCCTCAAATTGATCTATTGAAATCCAAACGTTCCATCTTGAGAAAAACTTTTTAAATATGCGAAATCGCTTATTTACTGCTATCCATTCATTGTGGCAACTTTTCCTGACCCATTACGGATCCTAGACCTAGCTCAAACTCGTGCTGCTTCGGTCCTTGCGTCAGTTAACCATGACCAACTTGATCTTCCTACCCCATGTGATGAATGGTCTGTAAGAGATGTCATAAATAAACTCGTAGCCTCGACTCTTCTTTTTACATCTTTTGGAAGAAGAGAAGATGGTGATCCAAATCTAGATTTAATCAACCCGAAAGACCTCATAGGTAATGACCCGCTGGGGATATTTAACTCAGCTGCGTTGGAATGCAGAGCAGCTTGGAGATCTCCCGGCGCTCTTGACGGGATGGCAACCTCGACTATCGGAGAAGCGAAGGCCCGCTCCGTGCTTAACGCAAGAATATTTGATACGACAGTTCTAAGCTGGGATATAAGCAAAGCTTGCACAGTAGAGCACTATATAGATGAGGAACAGGCATCCTATGTTCTGCGAGTAGCGAATGCTCTCGTACCGGCAGTTCGGTCTCACAATAGGGAACGCTATAAAGAGCCTATTTCCTTCACAGAAAGTTCTTCAGATCTTGAGAAGCTTATTTCCGTAACGGGTCGTGATCCTAAGTGGAAGTCGCCAGTTCAGACTGATTAACTTCTGGGGACTTCAATCCAAGGTACTTCTTTATCAACTCTGGGCTCTCCGGGTAGTCCGAGAACTTGTTCACCCAAGATATTACGCATAATTTCTGAAGTTCCACCTTCGATTGAATTGGCTCGCACTCTTAGAAAAGCGTAACGGGGCCCATGGATTGAACCATCTGTAGATAACAACTCTGGACGGCGGAACGTGTAGTCATAATCAATTTGGCCCTCAGGACCCATGAGATCAAGGCACAATTCATAAATAGCTTTATTAAGTTCGGCGGAAGCAAGTTTTCCGATTGATCCTTCCGGTCCGGGGTTTCCAGCTTTTGCCGCCACCGATGCACGTTGGTTTGTAAGACGAAGTGCCTCAGCTTTAGCCCATAAATTCATTAATCTGTCCTGACTAGCTTTATTCCTTCTATCTTCAGGTAAGGATTGCCAGAGCTCTACCGCATCGCTTATCGGGCCCATGCCCGGCTTGGATGTGCTTCCCCCGCTACTTCCCCCTATCGCTGACCTTTCATTCATTAGTGTTGTTAGCGAAACTCTCCAC
>DLTU01000163.1:0-5683 GCA_002500385.1 Candidatus Neomicrothrix sp. UBA7828
GCAGTTGGTTCATCCAAAAGCATCAACTGGGTATCTAAAGCAATCAATGCGCCTAACTCAACTATTCGACGGGTACCCGTCGAAAGCTCAGATATAAGTTGGTCGGCATATCGGCCAAGTCCCAAATAATGAATTATCTCCTCAGCTTCTACTCTTTTGCGACGTTCAACAAAAGGTGATGGAGGAATTCCTAGCATTGAAGGCAAAAGCAAAGATCGTTCTCTTGCTTCCAACGCGGTCATAACCGTTTCTCTTGCAGTTAAACTCCCAAACAATTTTGCGTTCTGAAATGCACGACCTACACCATTCCTTGCACGAATATGTGAAGCTGATTCATGAATAGATTTTCCATGTAACGAGATCTCACCTTCTGAAGGAACAAAGCCCGATACTGCATTCATAAGCGTTGTTTTACCAGCTCCATTCGTTCCAATCAGTCCAACAATTTCTCCTTGTTGAACCTTAACCGAGACGTTTGATACAGCTAGCCTGCCACCGAAACGAACAGATACATTAGATGTCTCCAACGCAGGGGTAGTTGTATCAACAACTGAATCCTGTTTCGAGCGCGACCAAATCGCTTCGGACTGCCCTTTATAGGACGGGGACCAATCAGTCTTGTCCGCCATCCACGTAAGCATCGTGTCACGAGCATTATGCAACAACGATATTAACCCACCGGGAAAATACATAAGAACAACTAGCATCCCTAAACCACTGGAAAAGAGCCGTACCTGAGCGCTGCTTTCAAACACTTCTGGTATGCCCACTAAAAAGACAGTTCCAAGAACACCACCAGTTATTGATGAGATTCCTCCAACAACAGCTATGGACATGACAAGAAGAGATTTATCTGGCTGGAACGCAAGAGCTCGCAAAGACCCAGTTGCGGGCACCAGAAGACCACCGGCGAGTGCTCCTATAGCCCCTGAAACAGCGAACGCTGTAAGCTTTGCCCGTGTCGCCGAAATGGTATAGGCAGAGGCTGTCATTTCATTATCACGGACAGCTATCAGGGTCCGACCGATCCCTGAATGTCTGAGGCGCCAGAGAAGGTAGATCACAACGGCGACAGCAGCAACGCATAAATAATAATATGCTTCCTTATCGGACTTAAGATCATACCTTCCGAAAATGACTGGAGGTTTCACTTTCGCCCCTCCAGCTGCATTTGTGTTCAATCTATCGATGGACAAAATCCATCGCCCCGCTACTAAAGAGAATCCAAGCGTAGCGATCCCTAGATACAAGCCACGTATCCGCAATGCTGGTATGCCAACAATTAGGGCTACGAGAATTCCCCACAAAACACCAATACCCAAAGCGAGAAAGTAATTCAATGACGCCGAATAGTAAGACGTCATAAATGCCCCAACTGCTGCAAATGCATATTGTCCAAGTGATAGCTGCCCAGCCCAACCGGTGAGAACAACAGCGGAGAGAACAACAAGCATTACAATCATCACCCCTGCGTACTCGATCAGGCGACTTTTTGTATCAACAACCCAAGGAAGACCGATAATGGTGAGAGCGAGAATGATGATTCCGACTCGTGATACCCATTTGAACAGCGGGTACTGTATGAGATCCTTATGGGCCGAACGAAGTCGAGGCGTTAGAACCCACGATTGTTCACTTGTCTTATTTCCACGGTTAATGAAAAGCATTAAGACAAGAAGAATTAAGAAAATAGTGAGCAGGTTCGATCCATTGCCAATACCCCAATCATCAAGGAAACCCTTGCCTTTATTTGCAAGAACTAAACGATTGACGATGCCAATTACGATCCCTCCAAGAAGAGCCCTAGGAAAGGATTGTAGCTGTCCAAACATTGCAGCGGTCAGTGAGAATAAAAGCAGTTCTGGTCCAAGGCTCGATCCAACACCACCAGCATCTAATTTATAAACTGGACCGATTAGAAGCGTTGAAACTCCAGCGAGAAAACCTGCGATTAACCATACCTGAGTAGAGACGGACCTAATTGAGATACCTGCAAGTTGAGCAGCCCCAGGGTTATCAGCAGCGGATCGAACAGCTAAACCAAAACGTGTTTTTTGAAGAAGGTATCCGAGAACAATTACTAGGAAAGGAACAACGATAAGGACAGTAACTTGCTCTCCACGTAGGAGGATATCTAAACCACCTATTTTCCAATAGCCCTTAATAGGAGTTGGATAGTCAACACGTTCATCAACTGTTGGTAGCCATATTTGTATGAGAGCAACTAATTGCGCAACACCTAATGTTGCTACGAATAAAAGAAGCCTAGGTTTGGTGAATAGTCTACGCACGACTAGAAGTTCGGTGACTGTTGAAACAGCTGCGCTTGCTGCGATAGCAAGAATGGCAGCTAACCAATAGGGGAGTCCGTAGTTAACCATTAGCATTCCCATGACAAAGCCACCAAAGGTTCCGATAGCTCCCTGCGCAAAGTTAATAACCCCAGTTGCTTTATAGATAAGGACGAGACCGATGGCGATCAGCGCATAGATAAGTCCATCAATGAAACCTTGGAATAGTATTTCGTTGCTATAAAGGATTCCTGCAAGGACCGACATCACGTTTATGCACCTTCCCCTGAAAGGAATACAGCTCGGAGAAGGTCATCTCGTTCCAAGAGTTCTTGTGCGGGTCCTTGGAATTGGACGCGTCCACGTTCCATAAAGATTGCACGGTCAGCGATAGATAACGCAACATTTACTGACTGTTCAACAATCACCATTGTGATTCCAAGGTCTTTTAATTGTTCTACGACTTTAAGAAGGTCTTGAACGACAACAGGAGCTAAACCAAGTGAAAGTTCATCTATCAAGAGGAGTTCAGGTTCAAGCAGGACAGCTTTTGATAGCGCCAACATTTGTTGCTGCCCGCCAGATAAGGATCCTGCTTTATCGTTTAATCTGTCACTTAATTGCGGAAAGATTGAGAACACTCTTTCCATTCTTTCAGTTCGTAATTGTTCATCGTCTATAAGCCAACTCCAAACTTCTAGATTCTCACCAACGGTTTGGCCTGTGAAGAGAGCTTCACCTCCAGGTACCTGGACCATGCCAAGCGATACTCGGTATTCAGGGTCAACAAGAGTGATATCTCGTCCGTTCATTCGAACGACGCCCCTGTCTGGCATGTGCAGTCCTGAGACTGCTTTCAAAGCTGTTGATTTACCTGCCCCGTTCGTTCCCAATAACGCTAACGTCTCACCACGTTTCACTTCTATATCTACATCAAAAAGTACTTGGAGGTTTCCATAACTGACGTTAAGTCCTTGCACCTGTAGCACTGGAACTTGATCTGGATTTGCTTGTGCTCGCCGTTCTTCTTCTTGTTCGTTTAGGAGTTCTTCTACGACAAGTGAGATATCTCTTTTCATGAAACGGGATCCGTACATGATCAAGACACCGCCGATAAGGGCAGCGGGTGGAACTACAATGGTCAGGGCTGTTCGTTCACCATAGGCATCTGAGAATGCGCCGGTAAGTAACCCTCCGAAGAATCCACCCATAAGGAAGATATAGACACCGACTAAAGAAAATGCCTGTGCCCGCATGCGGTACGGAACTACCGCTGAAATTGTTGGACCCATCTGTGTAAATGCTGCTCCTTGGCATGCATTTCCTAGCGTATAGAACACTATGAGCAGCACAATGTTTGTGAAGCGAACACCGATTGTGACGAACACGCCATATAACGCCACAAGCAGACCCATAAGCCAAAGGGCTCTCTTTGGATCTTGCCTAAATAATTTGTCGCCTAGTTTTCCAGCAAAGGGAATTGCGAGAAGTGCGGCCGCCCAGCTAATTGAGATGAGCCAACCGCGTTTGAACGCTCCATAGTCATAATATTCTTCGAGCAGTAATGACATTGTTGTCGGAACGGCAACTAGGGCAAAACCAAGAACGCCAATGCCGACCACTAGGTAATAGAAAGAGCGAACATTCTTTAGACGTTGGAAAGCTGAAGAGAGTCGTACGGGGGGTTCTTCTTGAGCTTTTTCTAACTTACCACCGAGTACTGCATCTTGTTCATAGGCGCCGCGTACTGGTTCCTTTAAGAGAAATATTGCAACAACTAATATCAGTGCAGGGATCGAGAATAGGTAGAACGCAACACGCCAGTCATCTGGCCCATCACCTGCTAAAAGTACGATACCGCCAGCTATAAAAGGTCCGATGACCTGACCGATTGGTCGGCCAAGAGCTTCAGCTGCGAAAATTCGTGCCCGTATCGCTATTGGATACTGATCAGCTATGAGTGATGGTGAGATAGGAATTTTTGCTCCAGCACCTATTCCAGTTCCTGCTCTACCTATCGCTAATTGAAACGCATTCTGTACAGCTCCTGTGAATGCGACAAGGCCAGCCCATACTCCGGTAGCGATTGAGAGGACACCTACACGGCGATAACGGTCAGCTAGCCATGCGAAGGGAATAGTCGAAAGAACTAGAACGACGCCGCCGAAGCTACCTAATCCGAGCAGCATTGTGTCTGAAATATTTAAACTTTCTTGGATATCAGGACCAAGAACCGTAATAGCGACGCGATCAAATTCTTCAACAATTGAAAGGACAAGTAGCACTAATGCCATTGAAACCCCACCCTTTTGCACGCCCTCACGAAATGTCATTTCATCATCACCGACACCTGGAAGTAAATCATCAGGAAGAACGGTGTCAGCTGTTTCTTCAGCTAACGCAGCTTTGCGTGCTTCTTCTTCCTCAAGAATCGTTGCGGTGATACTCGCAGTTTCGTTCGGTTTATCTGCCTCGCTCATCACCCCCCCGTTCCGTACAATACGAAAGAAAATACGTATCTTGATCGTACGCCAAGTTTTACCTCAAGGACAAAAGGTAACCCAAGAGAAACTATCTAATTACCTTCCGTCAATACAGTTGTTGATTCTTAACGCATTCGACCTTGAATATCAGATATAACATTATCAATTTTTACAGAATCCATATTTCCATCCCGTCGATCAACAACCTCAACAACCCCGTCAGCTATCCCTTTAGGGCCAACCGTTATTCGAAGCGGTATTCCAATCAATTCAGCGTCAGCAAACTTCACCCCAGCTCTAGCATCACGGTCATCAAGCAGTACTTCAACACCATTATTCGTCAACTCTTGATAAATGATCTCAGCAACTTCAACACTTTTCTCGTCCTTCATTTGAACAACAGTTATTACTAGATGAAAAGGCGCCACTGACATCGGCCAAACGATTCCATTATCATCATGGTGCGTTTCGACGATTGTCGCCATAGCTCTTTCAATACCTATACCGTAACTGCCCATAACAATCGGAGTCGTTTTCCCATCGGCATCAAGTACCTTTGCCCCAAACGTTTCAGCGTATTTTGTACCAAGTTTGAAAATATGACCCGATTCAATTGTTGACACCTTGCTCAGGTTCGCCCCACAATTCGCGCACAACTCTCCATCTTGAACTTCTCGCAAGTCCACCCACTCATCAACTGCGATATCGCGAGCGATATCAACCCCCGAAAAGTGAAAGTCGTCCTCGTTCGCACCAGTGGCCATATTCGTACGCCCCTGTAAAGCATGGTCAGCAAAAATCGGGATATCGTCGACATTGACTGCCCCCAGGGAACCAGGTTCAGCACCAAGACTTTCAATCGTTTCTTCTCTGCTAGCTTGGCGAATAGTATTTGCTTGCGTTGCGTCA
>DLTU01000152.1:0-3447 GCA_002500385.1 Candidatus Neomicrothrix sp. UBA7828
ATTTCTTACGGTATCTCAAGCACAGAGTTTCCTGCAGTCACTCAAGGGTACGATCTATCTGGGGTTTCAACTGGAAAATGCAGAGATTAAGGTAAAATTTATCCGAAATGACACAGGTACCTATTTCATGCAAAACTATAGGTAGACGGAGGGGAAATGTCGAGAGAGAAGTTAATTGAACTAGCACGAGGTCATCTACACCATGCTGTGAATGGAACCGTACCACTCGCTGAAACGGTAGTAGAAATACCTGTACAAAACTATTTCAATGAGGATCGTTGGAAAGCTGAAATGGAATTGATTTTCGGGCGAGTGCCCCTTGTTCTAGGATTCTCAACAGAACTTCAAAAGCCTGGTGATTATAAAGCGATGGAAGTTTGTGGCGTACCTTTAATCCTCGTCCGAAATAGAGAAGGAAATGTAGGCGGATTCGTAAATATGTGCAGTCACAGAGGAGCACAAATATTAGACGAGGGGAAAGGCCGTGCAAGAAGTTTTGCATGCCCCTACCACGCATGGACATATAACTTGGCTGGAGAGCTTGTTGCAATACTTGATGAGCAAGAATTTGGTGAAGTTGATACTTCTTGCCTTGGCTTAACGCCATTAAATGTTGAAGAGAGGGTAGGAATTATCTGGGGTTCCATTACTCCCAAGAGAGATTTGCACTTGAATGAATTTTTGGATGGATATGACGAGTATTTAGAAAGCCATGATCTCGCTAACTGTCATTTAGTTGGACAACAAACAATTGAAGGCCCAAACTGGAAAGTTGCATACGATGGGTACCTAGACTTTTACCATTTGCCTGTACTTCACAAAAATACCTTTGGTCCTGAATATAACAATAAATCTATTTTTGATAATTGGGGCCCCCATCAACGGGTACAAGCACCTGACCACAGATTACTAGATCTAGTTGATACTCCTGAAGAAGAATGGTCTCATACAAAGTTAGTAAGTGGGGTATGGACAATCTTTCCCCACATCTCAATCGCTTCGTTCGAAGCAGGTGGGCATATCTACATGATCTCGCAACTATTTCCCGGGGCAGACCCTGACACATCGGTAACTCACCAGAATTACCTTGCTACCTTTGAGCCTAACTCGGAGCAGAAGGAAGAAATAGCTAGAACTATGGAATTTCTTCGTTACGTAGTAGCGGAAGAGGACTATTACACAGGAAACAGGATCCAAAAAACTGTCAAAACTGGAGCAAAATCCCACTTTTATTTTGGTAGAAACGAAGAAGGGGGACAGCGGTTCCATAGGTGGACAGATGCTCTCCTAGAAGCACAAAGCGACGAAGATCTTCTCCTGTTATATAAAAAAGGCGTTGGCTAATCTCTTGATCATTGCGACCATCACTCACGTTGCGCAAAAATCACTACAATAAGAGCGTGAGAGGAATTATAAAAAGTTCAGCCTATTTGCCGCACTACCGGTTGAAGCGAACAGATATAACTAATTTCTTCGGTTCCGGCCGTGCGTCTGGCATTCGATCTGTAGCAGCACATGATGAGGATACGGTCACTATGGGTTTTGAAGCCGCACGAAAAATTGTTTCTGCAGGAGGGAATATTGAGCCCGAAGCATTGTGGTTCACGACTTCTGAACCACCTTATTTGGAAAAGACAAACGCAAACGTGATTCATTCCGCACTTCAATTACCGAAAGCTACTTCAGCATATGATTTCAATGGAGCTTTGAAATCAGGAATTGGCGCTATCAAAACAGCCTTAACTTCAAATCAAACTGTGTTACTCGTTCAAGCAGATATACGTGGAGGTTTGCCATCAAGCCCTGACGAGAGTCAAGGCGGAGATGCTGCAGTTGCTTTTCTGATCGGCGATGCAACTGCTGACCAGTTACTAGCTACTTATCTTGGCGGGTCTTCAGAGACATTGGAATTCATTGATAGGTGGCGTGACCCTCGAGAAAAAGTCGCAAAGCAATGGGAATCGCGTTTCGTGGAAGATGCGTACATTCCATTAATTAAAGAAGCATGGGCTCAGGCTTTATCGAACAGCGGTCTCAAAGATAGCGATGTAAATACTGTCGTTTTGACCGGCCAAAATGAAAGAGTGAAGCGCCAAGCTGCGAAACTGATCACCGTAGAAAGGTTCCAAGACAACATTGCTTCAAGTGTTGGGAACGCTGGCGCTGCTGAAGCCGGCTTACTTCTGCTTTCTGCACTGGAACATGCCGACTTGGGGGAAAAGATAGCTTTATGTTCCTTCAACGACGGCGTTGAGATACTTATCTTTGAAGTTGCAAGCGACAACGAAGTTTTGAACCCAATTGAACATCAAATCGAAAACCGGTCCGACCTTTCCTATGGAAAATTTCTTCAATGGCGAGAAATGCTACCTGTACAACCACCAAATCGACCGGCTCCCTCTCGGATATCTGCCTCTGCTTCCAAAAGAGAATCAGATTGGAAGCATGGCTTCGTTGCATCACGCGGCGACCAATCAGGGCTCATTCATATGCCCCCATCACGCTTATCAATCAACGAAGCAGATAACAACGATTCGATGTTGACGCAGTCGATGGCCTCCTCAATCGGTACAGTCGTCACATTTACCGTTGACCATCTGGTTTACTCACAAAACCCTCCGGTGGTATTTGCTGTGGTGGACTTTAATAATGGCGGCCGAATACCAATTGAAATAACCGATGTAGCGGAAAATGAAGTAGAAATAGGAATGAACGTAGAACCCACATTCCGTAAACTATTCACCGCAGACGGAATTCATAATTACTTTTGGAAAGTCCGTCCAATACGATCAACAAAGGAATAACGATGGCCTCAAACGGGATTAAAGATAAGGTTGCCATCATTTCTATAGGGTGCACCCCTTTCAAAGAACACTGGGACAAAAGTGCTGATGATTTATTGATAGATGCGACAACGCAAACTTTAAAATCAGTTGAGCTTACCACTGAGGACATTGATGCCTACTGGGTAGGGACTGCTCAAAGCGGGATGAGTGGATTAACACTATCTATGCCAATGAAACTACAGGGTAAACCAGTTACCAGAGTAGAAAACTACTGCGCAACAGGGTCAGAAGCCCTTAGACAGGCATGCTATGCGGTAGCCAGTGGAGCTTACGATACAGCAATGGCTGTAGGCGTGGAAAAGGTTAAAGACAGCGGTTACCAAGGTTTAAATGCCTTCCCAATGCCAACAGCTGGAACAAATAGAACACTAACTGCAGCAGCAATGTACAGTCTTGTTCTCCCAGCTTATGCAAAAAAGTATGGGGTAGATGAAGACGAGTTACGAATGGTTGTTGCCAAAATTGCTGAGAAGAATCATTACAACGGTGCACGAAACGAGCTAGCTCAGTTTCGACGAGAGATATCCGCAGAAGAAATCTGTAATATGGCAGCCGTTGCTGGGAAATTGAGTGTTTTCGACTGTGCCGGAGTAGCTGATGG
>DLTU01000125.1:0-3636 GCA_002500385.1 Candidatus Neomicrothrix sp. UBA7828
CCTCCCCTAATCTCATCAATTCAGTGTAAGTTTCGGCTGCCCATCGGTCGGTTTTTTCAACAGGGTGAGCTAAAAATGGATACCACAATGCTGCAGCAGTATCTGAAACTAACTCCGGTGAAAATTTTCTAGCCATAACTCGAACATTATGGCCAGCCTCCAACAACCGAATTGCGGATGACAGACCGGATACACCAGCTCCAATCACCACGCAATCCATATCTCTCCGGAGTTGAACAAACACTTCACATCAACGGTGCATAAGTGTCTTGAGAGACGCCATTATGTCGAGTCTAGTCGATAGTATGCCGAAGGTCAAAAAACCCAAGGGCGGATGGTATATCCCTCGCAAAAAAAAGCGCCGAACAGGACCTAGAGTAGCCCCTAGTGAAAAGGGTCTTCCGCCTTGTCCTGCATGTGGGGAGTGGTCGATGCAGAAGGATAACGATCGAGTTGAGTTGTATTGTGGTGCTTGCGGCGCAATCATGGGTTCACGCTAGAGATTAGGGCTGAACCTCATATGGGACGCCATCTACCGAGTCTTGTCGCTGTGATGAGGAACCGCACCGGATGCCTTGGGCGTCGCGAGTGATGGGCGATCTGAGCGGCACTAGGGTGATTCCATGTCTAGGATAGTCACAGATGCAACTGGCAAGAGGTATTTGCTTGAAGATCCAGTACCTCTCACCCAAGCACCCGGGAACATACAATTGGCGACAAAAAGCAAGCCATGGAAGAATTACTGGAGAATGCTGGGAACTGTGATTCTTGCGTTTATTCTGATTTTGTTCGGCCTTACCTTTGTTATTGATGGTTTAATTAATCGAAATTTAGTTATTACCGGTCTAGGGGCTATTTGTTCCCTAATACCTCTTCCTTTCCTATTTATGCTGCATAGACCTAAGTTAGTTCATGTTAGGATGGCAACACCAGACCCTTCGGGAAAAAATCATCACCCCCTACCTGAAGGAGGTTCCCTCAAGACTCCTCAAAGAACAATCTTCCAGCGTTTTGTAATTCCAGACGATTCAGTCATCGATATGCCACCACTAGGTCAGGTTTGGGGTGCTTTTGTTGGAACATTGGTAATTGGAGTTATATTTTCTATTCCACTGATTCTATCATTTGCATCGGGAGATGAGGATTTCGTTTTCACTGTCTATTTCCTTTCTTTCATTCCCGTTCTACTTCTTTCTATAGCGGCATTTTCTATACCTGTATTTGCTTGGTGGGCGACCTCCTCGAAAATAATTGGTTTACCAACTAGGAGAAGAGACGCCGAATCCTGGATGATTGCTGGCATGGCGTCGGCCTTCCCAGCGGTAATTGTAAACAGTTTCATTTTCCCCTTTATTCTTCCAAGTGGTCTTTCTGAATCTACAGTAATGGATTTGGGCGCCGTAATTAGTGCACCTGTAGGTGAAGAAATTTTTAAATTTCTAGCAGTATGCTTGTTTTTACCTTCCATAAAAAATGCTAGAAAAGGTTTCCAAATAGGATTTACAGTAGGTCTTGGTTTCGCATTAATAGAGAATTTAATGTATATTTTAAGCAGTACAATTTTTGGCGGCGCAATAGGTCTAACTTTGACAACTCTAGTTAGAGGAATTGGTTCGATTCCTTTACACGGATTACTGACAGGAATTTCAGGATTCGGAATAGGTTATTTCTCCCAAGACACTGATGCAGATAAGCGAATGAAATGGTTGATTAATCGATTTACTATTAACTCGGTTGACTTTGCAGAAAATCTAGGCTTCGACATAGATGGTGACGGAGACTATTCAGGATTTGATGAATTTAGACCGACCTTTGAAGAAATCATGGCAAAAGACGAGGTCGAGTCTAATTGGAAATTAATCGATACTAAAACAGGTAATCCAATCGATGCCGCAGGTGTAGAGGTGATAGAAGTCAGCGATGCATTAGTCACGTCGTGGGATGCTGCAAATCTAAGGAAAGAAGATGGATTCAGAATAGTACCTCCCAAGAATGTTCTAGCCTGCTTAGGTATCGCTATCGGAGGACATGCATTTTGGAACGGAACTTCAGTTATGATGTCGGACTCAGTTATTATTAGTCTAGGTTCAACTACAATACTGATTGTTGTATTACTAATTCTCGCACGTGGTATATTGAAGGGGGTACGTTCTCTACCTGCGGCATAAGTCGCATTAGGGAATCCTTCATCACCCTCTGACGTCGTAATGGTAGGGTAGGACATGGACCCCACAAGTGACCAGATGATTTCTGTCGGACTAGTATCCGGCTTGCTGATGCTGTCTGCGGTACGTGGAATGCTCAATAGAACTGGTTTAATTGCCGCTACAATTGTAGGTCTCACAGTATCTTTGTTTGGTCATTGGACGTGGTTAGCAATTCTAATTTCATTCCTTGCAGTTGGCTCATTAGCTACCTTGTGGAAGTATGAAGAAAAGGCTGCTTTGAGATTAGCAGAGGAGAACAAAGGAGCTCGTGGTTGGTGGAATGTAATGGCCAATGGTGGCGTGGCTTCACTAGTCGCAATCGCGAATTTCGCACTTGATCAACCAGAGTGGGCTTACTTGGCGGCTTGCGCATCAATTTCTGTAGCCGCCTCCGACACCTTAGCGTCGGAAATAGGTAGTCTAGACTCTAGAACTAGAAGCATCATCAATCTAGAAGCCGTGCCTGCAGGAACCAATGGGGGTATGTCATTGACTGGTACATTTGCAGCATTAGGTGGTGCACTACTGATTGCATTATTGTCGGTTAGTCTTGCTTCAATTACCGATGTTGAAATCCCTCTATTGACTATGATGGTAGTTGTTACATCAATCGGTTGGCTTGGTTGCCAAGTCGACTCCATTTTAGGAGCCTTATTTGAGAATAAAGGCCTAATCGGAAAGCACACAGTAAACTTCCTTGCAACACTATCTGGTGCGTTAATGGCTATATTTTTCCATATCCGCTTCCTCTAAGAGGAAGCGTGTTCTAAACCCAAATAATCCGCTTAAGTCGAATACAGAGAAGCGCGAGGTTTGAATGCCAGTCCAATGAGGGGTCCAGTGAGAGGTGTAACCGTTGTTCAGGTCAAGGGCGCTCACAACAGCAATTATTTTGCTTCTTGTGGGGACATTTGTCGCTAGCACAACTAGTGCCCAAGATGCAGAGGAATTTGGTCCAGGACTAGAAATCAGTATCCCCCAAAATCACAATATTTTCCTTCACGGCACAGAAGAAATACCAGAACTTCGCAGAGATTGGCCTATACTCACAGGAATACCCGGGGGTTCAGCTAGTTTCTCCAAAACAACAGGAGCACCACAAAATCTTGTAGATGTTCAAGGAATACCCATCGTAGAGGCGCTTTCACTGAATGGTACAGTCACGGTTGAATTGTATGCTTCATTGGAGGCAAAATCTCCAGTATGCAGGCAAACCAATGTAATTCCGGGTTCCCCAGCGGGTGCCACAACTCAATTCTATGTCACCCTACGTTGGGGTTCTTTCACCCTCATCAATGGTATGGCAACGAATGTTGTAACCATGGAAGAATCCTACACGCAATCTCATATTTTCCAAGTTGAGGTGCCTGTTGATGATGTGGCTTTAGGGCCAGGGGATGCTTTGTCTCTACAAATTTCCGTTCAACAT
>DLTU01000144.1:0-1709 GCA_002500385.1 Candidatus Neomicrothrix sp. UBA7828
CAGAATTCTGGCCTGTGATTGAAAGGACCATAGACACCAAGCTCTTTGATTGCATTATTGACTCCTCTGTGGCGGGATTCAGAAAACCAGACAAGAGAATATACGAGTTAGCGTCAATAGGATTAAATGTCCAACCCAGTTCTTGTGTAATGATTGATGACCTTGCGCACAACATTGATGGAGCGCAAAACGCAGGGATGCAAGGTGTGCTGTTCACAACATCTGAAAAAACTAAGTTGACTGTGTTGAAATATTTTAGATCGTTAGATTAGGCCTTGATTGAATGCCTAAATCAATGAATCAATCTCTAGCAGTGAGTTGACAACAAAGGTAGGCGAATGCGTTGAAGGCGTATCCAAACATTGAGGATTGTACCAACATGAATCAATACCAAAATTTTCGGCACCCGCAATATCAGAAGAGAGGCTATCTCCAATCATCAAAACAGAATTTTTCTGTCTATGTCCCAAGAGATCAAGAGATGCCTGAAATATTGACTGATCGGGCTTCGACATTCCACATTCACCGGAGATCAAAATAGCATCAAAATATCTGGTGAGGTTGAAATTCGAAAGACGTGCCTTTTGTACTGACTCAAGGCCGTTAGTTATCAAACCGACCTTACTCTTTTCTTTCACGTTACTGAGTAGCTTTTCAGCGTCATGGTAAAGCCCACCAAGTTTCCCGAGATTACTCTCATATACATCTGCTAATTCTTCAGCGTTTATATTGAAGCTCAACTCATCGCATAACCGCTGAAACCGTTCAACTCGAAGTTCGGAAAGGGTGATAGCTTTGTTTTCAAAATCTGACCAAAGCCCTGAATTTATAACTCTGTAAGTCTTGAGTAGGTGGTGACTCGATTTGATCTCGTATTGATCAAAAGAAGCGTATAAAGCTAACTTCTCGGAAAGTGCTGAATCAAATAAAGTTGAATCTAAATCAAAAAGAGCTACTTCGTATCCCATATCTCTAATTTATACAGACTAACTAACCACGGACAGTTGCAAAGCTAAAAGGACTGTAATTCTTCCTGAATCAACTTAGACACTATATGAACAATTAGACCTTTGGAACTCAGCGTCAACCCCTACAACGACTGGCGGGAGTTATGTGTGGCCTAACTAAAAGCATAGATAGAAACTAAAATTCTCTCAGAAGGTTAAGATATCTCAATGGCAATCAGTTGGCGTAAACGACTTGAATACAGGCTGCTCCGTTGGCAAGCAAGGTTTGAGAGCGCTGTATTTGATAGAACTTTTCCCTGGATGGCTGGATCCGTCGTTTGGATCATATTCATTCTTCTTGCATTAGCAAAATCACGCGAACTTTCTCAAACATCCGATTTGGCTGCAGTTATGCAATCTGTCTGGCTGATAGGTGAGGGATATACACCCGAATCTTCACTCCTTGGACAGAATTATCTCGCAAGCCAAGGCGGTTTTTTGATATACCCAGTCGCTTTACTGACTGCAATATTCCCGACGGCGATCACTTTGATAGTCATACAGTCTGCTGCATTATCTTTCGCAATAATTCCTATCTGGCGACTATCAAGAAATGTAGCAGACTTGAGGGCGGGAACAAGTAGCATTGTAGTCGCTATATATGGATCTTATAGCGCTATACATTCGCTTAACCTTTCAGGTTTCAGACTCGAAACTTTTGCCGTACCTGCGATGCTTTCATTCGTATTGTGCGCATACACC
>DLTU01000144.1:2027-5798 GCA_002500385.1 Candidatus Neomicrothrix sp. UBA7828
CAAGAAATATAAATACTGGTTTATGGCAGCATTAGCCTTATTATCAAGGGCTGACCTTGGACTCCTGATAGCTGGTTTCGGACTACTCTGGATACTTGAGGGGAAGAAAAAGCTGGGGTATCAAACAATAGCTTTTGGGTTAGCGTGGTCAACAATTTTCATTCTTGGAATACAGCCCCTATACAACGGTGGGGTATACCCGCATTTGGAAGCGTTTGCACAATATGGCTCCGGAAATCCTTTTGCCGTCTTGTGGGGGATTCTAATTAATCCATTGACCTTTATCAACGAACTATTCTCCGAGCCGAACTTTCAAGTAGCTGTAGCTTTACTTGCGCCCTTACTCTTTCTTCCGATGGTTGCTCCTCGGTATCTATTGCCAGCGCTACCTTTGTTCGCACTTTATCTTACGGCTGATGTGCCCACGAATGAATTGACTGAATCTGGTCAAAGAGTGCCCGTTATAGTTTGTATGTTTATCGCATTGGTATTCGCGCTTCGTAAAACTGGGCGAATAATAGTACAACGAGTGAATGTAGATAGGACAGTTATCGGGGCACTATTGATAACAGCTTCAGTATTCTTTGTTGCAAACTCTGTAGCATCCCCTTACGAGGACCCTTGGGAGTGGGGTCGGAGGCAACCGGTTGACCAAGCACGCCTTGAGGTAGCTGAATTAATTCCAGAAGGGGCAGTAGTTCGGGCAGCCCCGAAACTTCTTCCTCTATTAACTGAAAGGGTAGCGTTATGGGAGTTTCAAGTGCCAGATAACTATGATGATAAACTTGCCGAAGATGCAGTTCGTAACGTGGATTGGTTTATATTCGACAGAACAGAAGTGCCCGTGGCTTGGACTGGAGTGGATGTGCTGGATTTTCAGTCCGAACTAAAAGTAAGTAAGCGGTTTGTGGAAGTATTTAATGAAGCAGGAATTGAAGCGTATGTTACACCCCAAGCGGCGGCTGATGCTGGCTTAGAACCTATTGAATGACGAAGGATTCAACAACGTTATCCAGTTCTGACTCATGAATACTATTTCTTATCAATTTTGCATATTCGGCAAGCTGGCGATGATCGACGTTGCTAGTAGCATTGCGAAAATCTAAGTCTGCCATATCATTTATGGGCAAGACATGTAAATGAGTATGTGGGACTTCAAAGCCAGCAATCATCTGCCCTATCCGCTTTGGGGCAAAAGCTCTCATTTGCGATTGTCCAATTATTGAAGCTACTTCAAGCAGGTGTCCAACTTTCTTCGATGGTAAGTCAAGCCAATGATCGACTTCATCAATAGGAACGACTAAGCAGTGTCCATTGCTTATTGGGTTAATTGAAAGAAAACTAACGCACTCCTCATCACGCCAAATAGCGTGCGCTGGAAGGTTGCCATTAATTATCTCTGTAAAGACACTAGCCACGAGTAGTCCTTTCCACTTGCTGCACATAAGCGTATGCTAAGTAAATGGAAGAACCCAATCAGACTCAGGAAAGATGGCGTGATAACGCTTTTACGGTTCCTAACCTCATTTCAATTCTGCGTTTGGCAGCTGTGCCGGTCTTTGTCTGGTTGTTGATAGGGGAGAACCGTCCTCTGGCAGCCGCTGCACTTCTTGGTATTTTGGGAGCTACAGATTGGGTAGATGGCTGGATCGCTAGAAGATTTAATCAAGTTTCGGAACTTGGGAAAGTGCTTGATCCGACTGCGGACAGGATAATGTTTTTGGTAGCTGTATTCACCATGATGATTGACGAGTCAGTAGCAGTGTGGTTCGGCGTTCTTACTTTACTCCGAGAAGGGGTTGTAGCAATAGCTGCGCTAATTTTAGGTGCACTCGGTGCCCGTGCTTTAAAAGTAACTTGGGTAGGCAAGACAAGCAGCTTTGGGTTGATGTTTGCCTTTCCTCTATTTTTGCTTTCAAGTGCAGTAGAGGGAGCACAATCAACACTATATGAAGTCATCGCCTATGTAATAGGTGTTCCGTCTTTAGCTTTACACTACATCGCTGCTTTCGGATACATTCCGCTAGCAATAACGGCTTTACGTGAGGAACGAGAGGAGATGCTTTAGTCGGCTCACCTCAGTAATCAAGCAACTCGGTATAAGTCGTTCTCAATATTTGAATTCAAAATTGTAATTTCATGATGTAAGGTCAAAGTATGAATATTCCCGAGAATCTCAAATACACAGCTGATCATGAGTGGGTAATGATTGAGGGGGATAGAGCTAAAGTCGGGATCACTGATTACGCCCAAGATGCATTAGGAGATGTCGTTTTCGTTGATATCCCTGAACTTGGAAAGCGAGTTACCGTCGGCGAAACGGTAACTGAAGTTGAATCGACAAAATCTGTTTCAGATATTTATGCTCCGCTAGAAGGTGAGATAATTGAAATTAATCAGGAGCTTGACGAAAGCCCCGAACTACTTAACGGCGACCCATATGGAGAAGGGTGGATATTCGTACTTCGACTTTTCGAAACTGCTTCTACTGAAATTTTGTTATCTCCGAAAGATTATCGAGAGTTGGTAGATGGTTAAATGTCAGAAGATGCTGAGAATGAGGACCCAACAGAGACATTGTCTATCGATGAGATTACAAGTGCCGTAGAGAAAGTCACTGCTGCAGGATTTGTAGTCACTGATGGGCCCATCGCTGGTTCTAAATATCTACTTGATGACGGAATATCAACTTTAGGACGGCATCCAGAAAGCAGTATTTTCTTCGACGATATTACTGTCTCTAGGAGGCATGCAGAAGTTATATTATCGGGGGATGAAGCTAGAGTTGCAGACGTTGGCTCGCTAAATGGAACTTACTTAAATCAACGACAAATAGATTCGAGTGAGCAGCTAGTCCCGGGCGATGTTCTCCAGATAGGTAAATTTAAGCTCGTCTATTTTCAGGAAAGCAACTAGTGGGGGCGACTCCTTCTTATTTCTCTATCGGTAAGCTTGTAAAATTATTGGAAGCAGACTTTCCTGATATTTCAGTGTCTAAAGTACGGTTTTTGGAATCTAAAGGTTTAGTTAACCCTGAAAGATCAACTTCGGGATACAGGCGCTATTGCGAAAAGGATGTCAACCAGCTTAGATGGGTACTGAGCCTCCAACGAGATCATTTCCTTCCCTTAAAAGTTATTAAAGAACGCCTTGTTGGGGACGGTAATTCTGAGCAATCAGAAACTTTTCAGTTGCCCCAACTCGACCCATCATCTCCACCAGATGAGTCACTTGAATTCACGAGATCGGAGCTTCTTAAACGAACAGGGTTATCGGAGGAAAAGTTTAAGGAGTTAGATTCATATGGGATTCTGCCCAAGAGAAATCAGTCGCTAGGTGAGATGTACAATGCAGATGATTTGTTTGTCACTCAAATAGTTTCACGATTCTACTCATATGGAATAGAGCCTCGCCATCTCAGGCATATTAAACGAGGTGCTGATGCCGAAGCATTATTAATTGACCAGAGACTTACCGGCTTGCAAGGGAATAGAGCAATAAAGGCAGTAGTCGAGCTGGCAAGACTGAGCAGCGAATTGAAAACGTTGCTGCTCAGGAGAGCACTTCATGGGAATACTGACATTAGCTGAATATACGGTGAGTATTTTCAGATAAATCCAGTTATGTTTTTAATATGATCGAAATGGAACTGGTCGGAGTAAGAGTTGAATTTCCCGGACCAGCACCAATCGTGCTTCTGAAAGAAACGAATGAGCGTGGATTAGTGCTACCAATTTTTATCGGCAACGCCGAAGCGAATGCTATTGATAT
>DLTU01000140.1:0-3004 GCA_002500385.1 Candidatus Neomicrothrix sp. UBA7828
TACTTTTCACCTGTGATTACCCATTCATCACCATCACGTTCGGCTGTGGTTTCCATCCATGTCGCATCAGAACCATGAAGGGGTTCTGTTAACCCGAATCCTATTCTCGCTTCCCCATCAAGCATTCGGGGAATCCAGTATTCTTGTTGTTGCTGACTCCCGAAACGTTCCATCATGAGAACGGTTACAAGATTGCCAACTATTGAGCTTTCGTTTTGCAAATCGTTATGAAGTCCAAGTCCTTTTCTGGCTAAGTGCTCCCGTACGATTGCCATGTCAAGATTGTTTCCATCTTGACCACCGAAGCGTGACGGTAGTTGATATCTCCAGAAGCCGGCTTTATCTGCTTCTTGCCTCATCCTTTTGAGAAGGTTCTCCCAGTCCGCGTTCGGTAGCCCATTTCGGTCCCAATCGGTTCGGCTGTCCTCTCTCCTGTGGTCAAAAAATCTGATATTGTCATCCTCTTGCTCAATAGGCTTGATCACATCTTGGATGAATGCATCAAGATCATCCAAGAGGTTTTGTGTCTTCTCAGGTATTGCGAAATCCATTTTTTCCTCTTATTGGTGGTCGCGTCCGTAGTTCTCTGGCTCTGTCCAGTTTGAGATACCGGTCCATGTGACTGGGTTATCCCAAGCTTCTGAATAAACAAATTCGTTTGCAGGTTTCCTACTAGCGGTGCCCCATCGTCCCGTTGGGTATCCAATAGGAATCATTGCATGCATATGCCAAAATCCCTCGGGCATACCAAGTAACTGTTCCACTTCTTGTTTGCGTAACTTAAGCAACGTTGTAATGAACGTTCCAAGGCCTTCCGCTCTGGCTGCTAAGCAAAGGTTCCATAAGACCGGAAATGTCGTTGATTCACCCCCTTGTTTTCCAAAAACAAAAATGAGCATTGGATGTTGGTCAAGATATTCGACAAAGTATTCTGCACTATTCGAGATGCGTCGTGTTTGCTTCACGCTTGGATCGTTTGGGTCTCCCTCTTTGAGTTTTGTTTGGACTTCTGCGTAGCTTGTTTCTTGAAGTTCCCAATATGCATCGTGATAGATATCTTTGATTTTCTTCATCATTTCTTTATCAGTCACTGTTAAGAATCTAAAGGTATGTCGATTTCCACCTGAGGGTCCTCTGACAGCTGCGTCAAAAAGTCTCCCTAATGTTTCGTCTGGGATGGGGTCGGGTTTGACGCGTCGCATCGCTCGCGTGGTGTACATTGCTTCGTATATATCCATGTCAGCCTTTTCTATCTTGGTAGTTTTTTAAAATAATGGAAAGATAGTGTTTGTGCTAACGGAGGAAGGAGAATCTTATGGCAGATGAAGCATTTGATTATGAAGATGTCACCGTGTACACGCTTGAAAGCGAAGATGAAGAAAGGCTTCTGAAACTTCAAAATGAATGCACATTCATTTGGGCGAACAAAGAGGGATGGCCCGTAGGTGTCATTATGTCTTATGTGTGGGCGAAGGGATGCTTCTGGGTAACTCTGTCAAGTCAGCGAGCTCGTGTTCCTGCGATGCGTCGCGACAATCGTTGTGCTGTCTGTATCACCAGTAAAGGGACAAGAGCTGGTAGCAATCAGACCGTAACGTATAAGGGGACATGCGAGATACTTGATGATAACGAAACGAAAGCATGGTTTTATCCTGCTCTTGCAGAAGCATTGAATCCTGCTGATGAGCAATGGCAGAAGAACTTCGCTGGTTTTCTAGATTCGCCTCGACGCGTAATTTTCAAAATTACGCCCACGCAACGAATAGGTTACGATGGTAGAAAGATGGGCGAAGCGACTGCGCAATGGGTAGCTGACCACGGCAACCAATAACCATGTATGAAAGCTTACCTCTCGTTGTCATAGCGATGGAAGCTGAGGCAGTTCCTGTCAGAAAAAAACTAGGTCTTAAAGGTGAGGGTAATTTGCTTGCTGAAGGCGTTTCGGCTCGACTTTGGTCTAACGAGTCTGTTCATGTAGTCACCAATGGTTCTGACTCTCGTTTTGGGGTTGATGCTATTGGAACTCTTCCAGCGAGTCTGACAACTTTTTTAGCCATTCAGAAAACAAATCCTAAGATAGTTATTTCTGCTGGGACATGCGGAGGATTTATTGCTCGAGATGGGTTTATTGGTGAAATTATTTTAGCCGATAGGTGCGTGTTTCATGACAGAAGAATTCCCCTAGAGGGCTTTATGAATTATGGAGTTGGTGATTTTCGCGTTGTAGATTTGCGCACAATCGCTGAAAGACATGGATTCAAGATTGGGACGATAAGCACGGGTGATTCTCTTGACTCGCAGCCCTACGATTTAGATTTCATGAATTCAGTTAACGCAGTAGCCAAAGATATGGAAGCAGCAGCGGTGGCATGGGCATGTGCTCTCAATGAAGTGCCTTTTACTGCACTGAAGGTGACGACGGATCTTGTGGATGGTGAAGTTACTACTGAAGAAGAGTTCGTTACGAATCTACAATACGCAAGTAATCGACTTTCTGAAGGTATCTTATCTTTGATACACGAACTGAGAGAGTTTAGAACGGAGTAACAATGAGGTTAGGATTAGATGCTGATGGTGTACTGACGACAACGCGATCTGTGCGCAAAAGGCTTGATTTAGAGAAACCTGTTGAGCGAGAAGTCATCGAAGAATGTTTGGATATTGCGCTTCAGGCTCCAACGGGGTCTAACACTCAAGGGTGGCAGTGGGTTTTTATAACTGACCCTAAGAAGAAAAAAGTGATTGCTGATTTTTATGGTGCTAATTACGATGCGTACACCAATAGACCGGATCAACCGAATTATGGCGACGATGATCCCAGGACAAGTCAGCGCCCAAAGATTATGGATTCATCTCGATATCTTCGCGAGATTTTTCACGAAGTCCCTGTGATGATGATTCCTTGTATTCAGGGTGCTGGAAGGCTTGATACGGGAGTTCCTACATTTGGGCAAGCAAGTGCGTGGGGTTCTCTGTTGCCTGCAGTTTGGAGCTTTATGCTTGC
>DLTU01000048.1:0-9362 GCA_002500385.1 Candidatus Neomicrothrix sp. UBA7828
GTCTATTGCATAGTTGATTTACACGCATTAACTCTTCCGAAAAACCCCGAAGAGCTTCGCAAAAACTCTTTAGAGCTAGCACAATTATTGATAGCTGTTGGCATCAACCCTGACCAAAGCATTCTATTCATGCAAAGCCATGTGCCTGAGCATTCCCAGCTTGCTTGGCTCATGGAGTGCACCGTGAGCTTTGGGGAACTCAATAGGATGACAGCTTTTAAAGATAAGTCTGGCCGAAATGAGTTTATTTCTGGTGGGTTGTTCACCTATCCTGCGCTTCAAGCTGCTGACATTTTGTTATACGATACCGATTTGGTTCCTGTTGGCGATGACCAGAGGCAACATATTGAAATAACTAGAGACATTGCCGAACGCTTCAATAGTCGTTTCGGGGATACATTTGTTATTCCTAAACATGTTATTCCTCCAGCTGGTGCTCGAATTATGGATCTCCAGCACCCTGAGAGAAAAATGTCTAAATCCGAGCTTTCTCCCGGTGGGACAATAAGCGTCCTTGAAACTCCGGAATCTATTACTAAGAAAATCAAACGTGCTGTCACTGATAGCGATGGTGATGTGCGCTTTGACGTTGAAGAAAAGCCTGGGGTTTCTAATCTTTTATCCATTCTGGCTGCTGCGACATTATCGACACCTGAAAAGGTTGCTTCATCATACAGTCGCTATGGGGATCTGAAGAGCGACACTGCCGACGCTGTGATTGAGTTACTTCGACCCATTCAAGAAAAATTCAGAGAACTTGAATCAGATCCATCGGAAACAAGTCGGTTATTGACGTTGGGTTCTTCCAAAGCTCGAGAAATATCTTCTGCGACTCTCGATCGAGCTATGAACAATATAGGTTTGCTTGAGGCCTAGCATCGTTTGCTTTAGGTTTGTACTGCGTAAAGGGCGATCGCCAAGCTGGTGGCGACGTTTAGTGAGTCAACATTATTGTGCATGGGGATCTTGGCGGTACAGTCTGCTGTCGTGAGTGAATTTGTTGATAACCCGAAGCCTTCGGAGCCGATAATGAGTGCGGTGGGGCGGCTGGTTTCATTAAGGGTTTCACTTAAATTCTGTGATTTGGGGTCTGGGGTTAGCGCTATTGTGAGAAAACCCATTTCGCTTAGGGCATTAATCGCTTTGGGTATTGAGGGAACTTGGGTGTGTGGGACGGAAAAGACTTGGCCCATCGAAACTCTTACAGCTCTTCGGTAGAGAGGGTCACATGACTGCGGGTCAAAGAGTACTGCGTCAACTCCGAATGCTGCCGCATTTCGCATGACCATTCCCATATTTGTCGGGTTCTGAACACTTTCCGTTAAAACGATTAAGTTTGCTTTGCGGGTTAGATCTTCAAATGTGTTTTGTGGTGGCCGAAGGAAGGTCCCTATTGGGTCCTTGAGGTTAGGTCGTCCAGTTATTGCCTCCAAAACACTTGGTGCACAGCGGAAGAGGTTGCATCCTTTCGGAATAGTTGTAATCTGCGATTCATCAAACTTTTCGCTAACTATCAAAGTCAATAATTTATGCCCCACAGCTAGTGCCCTGTTAATAACGTTTATTCCTTCCCCAATAAAATAGGGGGCCATATCCCCTCCGGCTTTTTCGCGAAGTTGTCGCAATTTATGGTTACTCAAACCGATGAAGTCAGCTACCCTAACGTCGTCAGGGCTAGTAATAAAAAATTCATTCATGCGCTGTCTACTTTTGATAAAAGTCGAAAAAGCGAAGGCTCTAAGGTTGATTCGTGAAGTCTTTTATGGTGATCACGAGCCCAAGTGATAGCTATTAGATTGCTCCCTGCTCCGGCCAGAAGGTCTGAGCCTATTTCAGGATGCCGAACATAGGTAGCAATTCTATGCGTTATAGAATTTGAGCTATTGCCGCTCCACGCATCAACTCGATGCAAACCGGCAACAGTAGCTACACATGTAGCGAATACTCGTCCGAAGACCCCAAACCCTGATTGAACCTTCCCTACATCATGCAAGCCGCAAGCTATCACAATATCAGGGGCAGGGGTTCCCAGTAAGATATGTAATTTCTTGACGTTACGAAAACTATGCCTCTTATCTAATTTCCTCTGCGCATTGAATAGATTTAATTCATCTGAATTAAGGAGATTTAGAAATTCAAGTGTTTCGGTAGTTGGCTTAGAAGAAAAAAACGAGAAAGCGAACCGTGCTATTAAGTGTTTTAGAGAACCGAAGTGTTTCTCTGTCATAACAAAGCTCGTGGATGTGCAGATCTATAAGACTCAATTAACTTATCGCGGGAAACTTTTGTATAAATCTGCGTGGTAGTTATGCTGGCATGCCCGAGCAGTTCTTGGACTGTCCTGATGTCTGCCCCATGCTCAAGCATATGTGTAGCACAACAATGACGTAGTGTATGTGGTGACAGATTAGAACCTAATCCTACTTTAGCTCCGTATTTCTTTACGACTCCCCAACCACCCTGCCTTGTAAGGCGCCCCCCGCGCATATTGAGAAAAATAGCTTCACTATCATCTCGTGATTTCCACATTTCAGGCTCAAAGCATCCCCTTCCAGCAGGTTCTAACCATTCTTTCAATGCTTTCATTGCAAATGTCCCCACGGGAACAATGCGCTCTTTGTTTCCTTTACCGAGAACTTTTAGTAGGTTATCTGTTTGGTCAATATCACCAATTGAAAGACTGACTAGCTCCGTAATCCGTGCACCGGTTCCGTAGAGAACTTCAAGTATCGCTCGGTCTCTTCTCGCAACAGGATCGTCTCCTTCAATCGCATCTAAGATTTCACTAACTTCCTCTTCGCTGATCGCCTTCGGCAAACCCTTTGGAACGCGTGGGAGTTCAATACTCTTTGTCGGATTACCTGTTCGGAGACCTTCAATATCCATGAACGTATAGAGCGACCGGACTGACACCATTGTCCGGGTTATTGTCGACTCAGAATAACCCACCGCTTGTAGGTGTCGAAGAAAAAGTATGATGTCACTTTCTCCTAAAGTTTGCACAGTTAAACCATTTTGAATCACCCAATCTAGAAACTTCTTTAAATCCCGCTTGTAGGATGCGATTGTTGAGTCTGCCCTACCTTTCTCGACTCGTAACCACAGCAAGAAGTCAAATACCGCTGAATCTTCGGTACCTG
This sequence comes from Candidatus Neomicrothrix sp. UBA7828, assembly GCA_002500385.1. Taxonomy (GTDB): domain Bacteria; phylum Actinomycetota; class Acidimicrobiia; order Acidimicrobiales; family UBA8592; genus UBA8592. Next base: position 3,141 of record DLTU01000048.1, read on the forward strand.
AATTATCTTTCATTGAGATATTGCAGAGCTAATGACAAGCCGATAATAGTTTTTGCATCAACAATTTCCCCTGATGTCACTAACGCTAATGTGTCTGAGATTGAGATCCGCTCAATTGTCATGTATTCCTCTTCAAGCCCTTGCCTGTCATCAGTGACATATTCACAATCCAATGCCAAGTAGCAGTAGGAGTATTCATCACAAAAGCCTGGGCTGTTATAGAATTGGGCTAGTTCGACCATGTTGTTGGTTGATAGTCCCACTTCTTCTTGCAATTCTCGGTGAGCGGTGACATCTGGGGGCTCACCATCAATATCTCTTTTTCCAGCTGGGATTTCAAGAAGGTGGTCGCCTATTGCGGGCCGAAATTGCCTGATCATAACAACTTCCGATCCAACGACCGGTACAACACATACTGCTCCCGGGTGGCGTGTGATTTCTCGTGTTATTTGTTCGCCATTTGGGGCTAGAAAGTCAGATTCATAGATCGAAGTAATTTTTCCTTCAAATTTGAGTCGGTTATTGAGTGATTTAAATTCGGGCATCTCTTATGCTAATGAATAGATTGAGCTTCATCTATGTTGAGTAGTTGCGGGTTTCTTCCTGCTGCTCGAATAGCTGCAGCAGAGATAAAAGCTTCAAATAATGGTGCGGGCCGGTCAGGTCTGCTTTTGAACTCAGGGTGCGCTTGCGTCCCCACCCAGAATGGATGCGTTGGCAGTTCAATAAATTCAACAAGTCGTCCGTCAGGGCTCTCTCCAGAGCATACGAAATCACTGTCATCAAATTTTTGTCTGAATTTGGGGTTGAATTCGTATCGATGACGGTGACGTTCAGAGACAACTGTTTTGCCATACGCGTTTGCAACTTGCGAGCCTTCAACTAGTTCAGCTATGTAAGCCCCTAACCGCATTGTTCCGCCCATGTCAGTCACTTCTCGCTGAGATTCCATAAGGTCAATGACTGGATTGAGGGTCGTTGGATTAAATTCAGTGGAATGGGCATCAGCCAGACCTAGAACATTACGAGCATATTCAATTGTCATGACCTGCATCCCCAGACATAACCCAAGGCATGGAATCTCATTCATTCGCGAGTAACCTACCGCAGCAATTTTCCCTTCAATGCCTCTCTCACCAAATCCTCCAGGCACGACTATTCCATCTAGATCTTTAAGCCGACCCGCAGCTAATAGACCCTCTACATCTTCTGCTTGAATCCAATCAATCTCCACATTCGTTCCTGCATGAATCCCTGCATGGTTTAGTGACTCCACGACAGAAAGATAGGCATCTATGAGCGTCACATACTTACCTATCAAGCCAACTCTCACTGACCCGGTAGCAGACCGGACTTTTGTGACTAAGTTTCGCCATTTCTCTAAATCAGGCTCAGGAGAATTGATCTGGAGAATATCGCAAAGAAAGTCATCTAATCCTTCTTCATGAATAACTAGAGGAATTTCGTACAATGAATCCGCATCTGCCGCGTTAACGACCCCTTTGAAGGGCACATCACACAAGTTGGAGATTTTCCTTTTTAAATCATCGTTTATGGGTTCTTCGCTTCTGCAAACAATCGCATCAGGTTGGATACCACGACTGCGCAATTCGGTAACCGAATGTTGGGTGGGTTTAGTTTTCTGCTCTCCCGATGGACCTATGAAAGGCACTAAGGTCACATGCACATAGCAGACATTCGCTCGACCAATATCTAAACGAAACTGTCGTATCGCTTCAAGAAACGGAAGTATTTCAATGTCGCCTACCGTTCCTCCGATTTCAGTTATGACAACGTCAACATCTTCTTGTGATAGAGAAGAGATGCGCTGCTTAATTTCATCAGTGATATGCGGAATAACTTGCACAGTTTTCCCTAGATAATCTCCTCGCCGTTCAGCAGCAATAACGGATGAATAGATTGAGCCTGTCGTAGCATTTGATCCTCGAGATAGGTTTTCGTCTATGAACCTTTCATAGTGGCCTAGGTCTAAGTCAGTCTCTCCACCGTCATCAGTGACAAAGACTTCCCCATGCTCATAGGGATTCATTGTGCCAGGGTCAACATTTAAATAGGGGTCGAGTTTTTGCATGGTAACTCGCAGTCCCCTTGATTTGAGCAACCTACCGAGCGCTGAGGCAGTGATTCCCTTGCCGAGAGAACTTGCTACTCCACCTGTCACAAAGATATGTTTGCTCACGGGATTCCATCTTAACGGCGTCTTTTCATCTCGCGTTGGATAATGACATTAAGTATTCAATCAATGTGCATTTTCAAGAAGTTCAGTGGCGTGCTTCTGAGCATTTTCACTATCTGGGGAACCGGATAGCATCCGAGATATTTCTATAACTCGTTGGTCTTTATCAAGTGTTTGAACCGCTATGTTTGGAAGTTCACCACTTTCACTCTTTGTAACTTTGATTTGGGTATCAGCAAACGATGCCACTTGTGCTAGATGCGTTACGACCAAGACTTGCCTGTCTGTCGAAAGTTCTTTCAGACATTTTCCTACTTCCAGTGCCGTTTGCCCACCTATTCCTGCGTCAACTTCATCAAAGATCAGGGTCTCAGGCTCGGTTGATAAGACAAGTCTTGCAGCTAATGTTGTCCTTGCTAATTCTCCGCCTGAAGCTACTCGACTCAACGGTCGTAATTCTTGTCCTCGATTTAGAGACACGTGTATCTCCACTTGCTCACCGGCTGTCCCATCAATGTGAAAATCAACTTTTCCTTCTGGTATAGATAATTCACGAAGGTATCGCTCTATTTCACTTGCTATCCCCGGAGCCGCTTTCTTCCGGAGATCCGCTATTACTTTTTCTTCGGCAGCTAGGTGCTTCTCTATTGTTTGAAGCTTTTCTTGTATTTCGTGTGATGCCTTATCTGCATTCTCGAGATTTAGTATCTGTTCCGCGAGTTCTTGTTGTTTCTCTAGAACAGTTTGGAGTGTCTTCCCATATTTCCGACGGATATCTTGCAATAGCGCTATTCGCTGTTGAACTTCTTCGAGTCGTTGAGGGTCAACATCAATTGACTCAGCGAAATTTCTGGCTGTGCTTGAGATTTCAGTTATTACTTGAATTAATTCAGTTAACTCATGCTCAAAGCTTTCGAGAGGTTGATTTCCTTTTACTTCCTGCAATAGCTTCCCTACCTCTTCGATTAGAGGACTATCTGCCTTCAATGTTTCGGAAATTTTCATAACGAGATATTGATTATCCGTAGCGTTTGCGAGAAGATTCTCGGACTCTTTTAGTTTTTCTTCTTCATCTGGACTCTTAATTTGAACCTGGGATATTTCGTTCTCTTGAAATCGAAGGAAGTCTAATTCCTGTTGAAAATTTTCATGCCCTAATGTTTCTTGTAAGGCATTTACAAGATCCCCTCTCGTTTTTCTAAGCGCTTTAAGGTTTGTTAGATCTATCTTGGCGTACCTATCAAGTGCTTTAAGTTGCTCAGAGGTCTTTTCTAGTGAAGTGTGTCCGTGCTGACCGTGTATCTCAATCAAGTTCTCTGTGATTTCCTGAAGAGAAGAAACAGTCGAAATTGAACCATTGATATATGCTCTTGAGCGGCCATCTCGGGGTACAGCACGCGAGATCACTATCTCATCATCACCGATAACATAGCGAGCGTCCACACGGGCCTCGTCACCGAAAGGTCCAATCACCCCTGAGTCAGCTCGCTGCCCGGTAAGTAGTTGCAACGCCGTGACGATCAGTGTCTTACCTGCCCCCGTTTCTCCGGTCAACGCTGTCATCCCTGGAGAGAAGACTAGTGATGCGTCTTCTATCACCCCAAGATTACTCACATGCATCTCAAGTAACCTCGCATCTTTAGAAGCAGTTGATTCAGTCACTTCAGCCATTTATACTTCCGTGCCTCTCCTTACCGGTCTGACAGACCAAATTTCCCCTTAAGCGCTTGATGAAAGTTACTTCCTCCAAATGACACTAGCAGAGCAGGTTTTTCTGCTGATGAACAGATAATTGAATCGCCAAGCTCAAGATTGCCCGAAACGTTTCCATCAACTGCAAATGAGGCCCCACAGTCTGGCAGTACAGATATTTTCAATTCATCATCTGGCGAGAGAACAAGTGCTCTATCAAAAAGCGAGTGAGGAGCCACTGGCGTGAGGAGGATAGCTTGATGCATGGGATCAATTATTGGCCCACGTGCAGACATTGAATACGCCGTTGAACCGGTTGGCGTGGCGACAATTAATGCATCAGTTGCATAAGAAGTGAAGAAATCCCCATTGATCTCAAGCGCCAATCGAACCGTTCTTCCTGGATCAATCTTTTCAACGACTACCTCATTCAACGCGTAGAAGGAATTCTCTTCAATGGATGACTTTATTTTAAGCCTCATTCGCTTTTCAAGATAGAAATCCCCCTCCAGGAACTGACTTATTCGCTGACGCGAAAGGCTTGGCTCCACTCCGGAGAGGTACCCTATTCGACCGAAATTAATCCCAAGAACAGGAATCTGATGATCGCTCACCGCCGTCACGGTTCTCAAAACTGAGCCATCACCTCCCAAAGCAATAGCTAATTGAAAATCAGTTGTAATATCGCTTTCTTTAATTGCTAGTTCTGGCCGGCCAATCGCAACTGCTGATTCAGGTGCGAAATGACAACTATTCCCCATCTCTTCAAGCCACCCCATTAGCTCAGTCGCATGTCCTATAGCCTCAGGTCGCCTTGTATTGATATACACAATAAAGCGATTCATATGTTTTATCGTAGGCTTAATCGCTTACTTAAACACTAATGAAATGCCATATTTACACTAATTCGGACAAATGGATCTCTTGTGCTGGAAATTGCTTTGAGATTGACAGAAGGAACTCTTTATTGCCAGCCTTCCCAGGCACGGGAGACACAACAATACCTTGAGCATTACCTCCATGTTTCGATGCCGACGCCAACACTTTATTTATTGTCCGAATCCAAATATCGCGATCCACTATCACACCTTTAGATTTACTAGCTTCTAATTTTGTTGCTTCAAATTGAGGCTTGATAAGCATCACTATTGAAGCTCCAGGATTTGCCAAGCTCAAAATATTTTTCATCACTGTTTTCAGGGAAATAAAACTTAAGTCAACTACAACGATGTCAAATGTTTGTGCAAGCGACTCTCCGGAGATATTTTTAATATTTGTTCGCTCAAGGACGGTAACCCGTCTATCAGAAGTGATCTTCTCATGAAGGAGCCCATACCCGACATCGACACAGGTGACTCTCCCCGCTCCTCGTTGCAACAGGCAATCCGTGAAACCACCAGTGGAAGAGCCGATATCAATACAGTTCGCTCCTTCTACAGCAAGATTAAAAGACTGTATTGCATGAGATAGTTTCTCTCCCCCACGACTCACAAACTCCTTGGGTAACGGTTCAATAATAATACTGTCCGATTTTTTAACCAGTTGATTAGCGTTAAGAGCAAAACTTCCATTTACCTTAACCCGATGCTCAGACACAAGAGCAGCAACCTCTTCCGGCTCAGTAACTAGTTCTCTACGAAGGAGTTCGTCGTTTAAATTTGTTCGTGCGATAGGTAAAGAATACCTTAATCAACTACCCAAGTAGGTTGAGACCGAAGAAGTTCATGCAAGTCACCATCTCCGTTCTGTTCTTTAGCAACCTTGATTTGCTGATTAACATTTTTAGAATATTCAGGTCGCTTAACTTCGCGAAATACTCCCATAGGTGTGGGCTCATAAGGCCCACTGGATAACCGAGAAAGGGCAAATGCGATACTTGGATTTTCTGAACCTTCATCATGGACGATAAGAGCTTTTTCGCCAACGTCTGCAACCTTGACAACTTGAGCATTACCTGAATGATCCGAGATAACACCAAACTCTTTTTCAGAACCAAAACGAATTGGTTCCCCATGAGTAAGTTGAATAAGCATTGAATCCCTTTTATCTTTTTTGGTAATCGCACCAAATGCACCATCATTAAAAACGTTGCAATTTTGATAAATCTCCACCAATGAAGAGCCCCTGTGGGCATGCGCACGCTTAAAGGTTTCTTGCATGTGCTTGCGATCCATGTCGTGCGTTCTAGCCACAAATGTGGCCTCGGCGCCCAGGGCTATACTTACGGCATTGAAAGGTTGATCTATCGAACCCATTGGAGTTGATTTTGTGACCTTGCCAACTTCGCTCGTAGGAGAATATTGGCCTTTTGTTAGACCATATATTTGATTATT
>DLTU01000048.1:9391-9517 GCA_002500385.1 Candidatus Neomicrothrix sp. UBA7828
TCTTTTGTCTTTTTTGGTAATCGCCCCGAATGCACCGTCATTAAAGACGTTACAATTTTGGTATATCTCCACCAATGAAGAGCCTCTGTGGGCATGGGCGCGCTTAAAGGTCTCTTGCATGTGCTT
>DLTU01000019.1:0-2932 GCA_002500385.1 Candidatus Neomicrothrix sp. UBA7828
TAACGGAGACTGCTATTAAATTGAATGCAGTCAACTGCATCTTCTGGGATGGGGATGACCTTATAGGGGATAATACAGATGGCGACGGTTTCGTAAATGCCTTGAAGTTGCAGGTCAATGAACCGCTTAATGAAAAGGCCATCGCAATTATTGGAGCTGGTGGTGCAGCCCGATCAATCATAAATAGTTTGGGAGATAATAGGGTTAAAGAGATTGTCGTCGTGAATAGAAGTAACCCAAAAGCTGAGAAAGCTGCTTACCTTGGAGGACCTAATGCAAGAGTCGGTAGCTACGCAGATATTGCTGCTTGCGATATTGTCGTGAATTCAACCCCGCTTGGAATGGCTGGGACTTCTGCAGAAACGATGCTGCCAGTTCCAGTAGAGTTTCTATCTGCTAAACAAACTGTAATAGACCTTGTCTATAACCCCATTGAGACAGAACTTCTTCGGCAAGCCGAAGGGTTAGGTGCTAAAACATTTTCAGGCTTGGGTATGCTGATTCACCAAGCCCTTTTGCAGTTCCTGCTCTGGACAGGTCTGAATGCATCAATCGAGGCTATAGAAAATATAGTTTCTGATACCGTTGGCAGATAACACTTCTGAGGTTAACTCCCTGCAAAAACTAATTTCCGTGACTACTCTCATAGTGTGGAGATGAAAGAAATCAAAGTCAATCTAGGTGCGAGAAGTTATCCGGTATTAGTTGGGACGAATTGCTTAGATAATGTCGCTAAGTACTACCCCGAGTCCGCAAAGCGAGTGGCTGTTGTAACTCAGAAGCAAATTGGAATAGAGATCCCTTCAAGCAAAAATCACAAAGTTTTTGATATCGGAAGAGGTGAAAACTCTAAATCAATAGAAACCGTTATTGAATTATGCAGGGCATGGGTTGACTGGGGTTTAACCCGTTCAGATGTAGTAATTGGCTTGGGTGGAGGAATGGTAACTGATGTTGCAGCTTTCGCCGCTTCAATCTACCACAGAGGCCTGAATGTAATTAATATTCCAACCACATTGCTAGGAATGGTTGATGCAGCAATCGGAGGCAAAACAGGAGTCAATCTTCCTGAAGGAAAAAACTTAATTGGAACATTTTGGCAACCGAAAGCTGTCATATGCGATACCGATACGCTCCAAACTCTTCCAGATCGCGAATGGAAATGTGGGTACGGGGAAGTCGCTAAGTATCACTTCCTTGGTGCAGACGATATGAGGGAATTTGGACTGATCGACACCGTACTAGAATGTATTAAAGTCAAAACAAGCATTGTTGCTGAAGATGAGCGTGAAACTGGAAAACGAGCAGTCCTAAATTACGGCCATACCCTAGCGCACGCACTAGAGTTCGAAAATGACTTTACATTAGCTCACGGCGAGGCTGTAGCAGTAGGTATTCGATATGCTGCCGAAGTTGCCTTCCTAATGGGGCGAATTGGAGAAGGACGCGTTGCATATCACGAGGAAATTCTCGCCCACTATGGTCTAAATATGAAATTGGAGAAAAGCATTAATCTTGAAAGAATCACTTCGCTTTTCTTAAGAGATAAAAAGTCTCAAGATGGGATCACATTTGTTTTAGATGGAGAAAATGGAGTGGAGCCTGTGCTTGTTCACGATCAAGATATATTAGAGAAAGCTTTGGAGGTCGTTCAATGAAATCAATCCTGTTATTAATGGGGCCGAACCTTAACATGCTTGGCGAACGAGAGCCGGAAATTTATGGGTCAGCTACAATGCAAGACCATATTGAGGACGCAGAAAGAGTCGCGAACGAATTTGGTTATGAATTACTACACTTCCAATCAAATAATGAAGGGGACCTTGTAAACCAAATCCATAATGCCAGAGGCAAACACACCGGAATCATCATAAATCCTGGCGCTCTCACTCATTACGGCTGGTCAATTCATGATGCTTTGCTTGTCTATGAAGGCATAATCATTGAAATGCACTTATCTAATCCAAATCAACGAGAATCTTGGAGGCACACTTCTGTTGTAGCACCAGTAGCGGACGGGTCAATTATTGGCTTTGGGATACAAGGCTATGGGCTATCAATCCGAGCGCTTCATCAGATTATTGAAAATGATGACAAGTGAAGATGAAATAGCAAATCACCTTCAGAGACTTACTCGCGTAGGCGACTGGTGCGCAGAACGTAATGCTTGTTTCGTTGCTCTTGACCCTTTTACTATCAGATGGCTGACGGGGTTTACAGGGTCTAACGGGGTAATGTGTCTCGACCAAAATTGCCAAGTACTTTTTACTGACTCAAGATATGCAGAACAAGCACCAGTTGAAATCGCAAGGCATGGCGTAGATGCAAAGTGTGTTATTGCCTCAGATCCATTTAATAGAATTGCTGAACTCGCAGGGAAAAAAAATGTTCACTTAGACGGAGAAAAATGTTCATGGAGTGCAAAAGAAAAAATAGAACGCCTTATAGAAGGAGAAGTTATTGATGCTCATAAATTCTGTTTGGAACTTAGGTGCATAAAAGATAAAAGCGAAATAGAGAAGATAAGAACTGCAGCTGAAATTACCTGTGTGGCTTTAGATAATGCCCTAGCTGAATTAAATCCAGAGACAACTGAAAGAGAGTTAGCTCGTAACATTGAATCATTCATGATTGAATATGGTGCATTGAATGCAGCCTACCCGCCAATAGTTGCAGCTGGTAAGAACAGTGCGCTTCCCCACGCACGCCCTTCTAATCAACGCATTTTGGATACAAATCTATTGCTCTTAGACGTAGGTGCTAATTTTGAAGGGTATTGCTCTGACATGACCAGAATGATTCCTCTATCCAAACTGAGCAAAGAGCAAGAACATGCTTCCCAAATAGTGCTTGATGCCCAAATAAAAGCTATTGAATCGATTCGCCCAGGTATGAGAGCAAAAGAAGTTGATGGAATCTGTCGCGATATTCT
>DLTU01000110.1:0-585 GCA_002500385.1 Candidatus Neomicrothrix sp. UBA7828
TTTGGTGAATATTCTGTGCGAACCGGGTGAAGCAATCAACGAAGCCATTAGTCTAGCCGAACGAATAAATAGCAATGCCCCGCTCGCTGTCCGTGCCACACGGAAAGCTGTCTCACAAGGAGCGATGGTAAATGATGATGAAGGTATACGTATCGCCGTTGAACTATTTACACCCGTCGCCAAAAGTGAAGACGCTAAAGAGGGGCCACTCGCTTTCGTTGAAAAGCGTTCACCTGAATGGAAAGCACGCTGAGTGATCTATCAGGCGTACCTGATACAACATTTGCAGGCGCTTTAAAGCAAACGATTACCGATAACCTTTCGGCACATAACAGAATTGATTCAACTAATGACACGCTTCGGAAGGCTTCTGTAGGAATCATTGTTGTCGAAAATGATAAAGGCGAAGCTGGGTTTATTCTTACAAGACGTGGGAAAGGGTTACGTAATCACAGTTACCAGTACGCCTTGCCAGGAGGAAGAATTGACTCTGGGGAAACGCGGGAAGAAACCGTGCTACGCGAAATTAATGAGGAAATAGGGATAACCGTTTCCAAAGATCAGATTTTGGGATGCCTTGATGAG
>DLTU01000110.1:918-2638 GCA_002500385.1 Candidatus Neomicrothrix sp. UBA7828
GCCTTGATGAGTACGAAACACGGTCAGGTTTTTCAATTACCCCAGTGGTCTTATGGGTAAGCGATCTATCTTCTCTTGAAGCTGAACCTGGTGAAGTTGAGGAGATATTTATCATTGACCTAAAGGAGATTTTCAGAGCTGATAGCCCGAAATGGGTATCAATTGAAGAAAGTGATAAAAAGGTATTACAGTTACCAATTCGGAATCGTCTCATTCATGCCCCTACCGCAGCTTTATTACTTCAATTTAAAGAAGTCGCATTGCTGGGCAACTTTATGAGAACAGATCATATTGAAGAGCCTGTTTGGGCTTGGAAATGAGCTTTCGCGTTGATTTTGCAGGTAATTTGACCTGATTATTGCTCAAATAATGGCAAAACGCATCAAATACGGCTACCGTTACAGATGTGTCATATGGCACATCACAAACTTTCATGCGGCAAAAACGTATTGTCGTACATGATGAGAGGGAAATTTTTCATGAAAAAAATTAAACTATTACTATCAGCTGCAGCAGTAGCGCTGGTTGCAATGTTTACGCTAGCTCCTGCTGTGCAAGCACAGACAGTAGCATCACTAACTGCAGATCCAGTATTTGTTGAAGCAGCCGGTGAGCAAACATTTGCCATGACCGGATCAGGATGGCCCGCAAACGGAACAGTTGCGATCCTTCCATGTGACGGCTCAACCTCCTACGAAGAAGCAGCCGCCAATGGTGCAGAAGCATGTGACACCGGAAGTCTGACGATTGTTCAGTCTGACGCTGATGGAAATCTGGCGGCAGATTTCACGCATAATGTACCTGCTGAAGGATTCTGTATTGGTGCAGGAACACTGGACTCCTCATACGTTGGCACATTCTGTGTTGGTGTAGGAGCTCCAATCCTTCCTAACTCAGGTTCAGAGTCAGCAATGGTCGCTATCATCGGTGCAGCAGTGCTCGCTGGTGGAGCAATGATTGTTCTTAGCACACGCCGACGTTCATTCGTCAGCTAAAGCTGAAACCGTTCAACTGAACGTATCAAAGAGCCGGGCCTACGGGTCCGGCTCTTTACGTTTTCCTATTCCCAATTTGAGATAATTTCTTCGGTTGTTGTAAGCGTCGATAACAGCGACAGGGTTCCCTCAAGAACCTTTTCTCCGTACTCAATCGGGACTCCAGCAACAGCATCAGTAGGGACAACTACTTGGTATCCCAAATCAACTGCTGAAAGAACAAGCCCTAAGATTCCAATGTTGATGGATACACCGACTGGAATCACAGTAGTTGAACCTAAGTTACGTATTGTTTGGTCAAGAGAGGTTGACGTAAACGGAGTCAAACCATGCAACCGCGAAATAATTATGTCCTCTGGTTCAGGCCCAAATTCGCTAACTAGTTGAGCGCCTTCAGTACCTTCAATAATTCCAGACCCTCGTCCATGCATCTCTTTTGAAGCTGCGAGCATTCTACAATTTGTAACCGTGCCAAGGGAATCGCTTCTGTTAACCGCAGTTGCATGGATGACCGGTACCCCCATACGGCGAGCGGCCTGACAAAGTTGCGGGCCCTTTGATAAGACACCTGAGGTTACTGCAGCTTGATGCAAATCAGTGAAGGCAGAAGATTCGCCAATGATTCCCTCTTGCACCTCCATCGTTACAACAACTGTTGATTTTGGGTCGACGAGGTTCCTTAACTGCATTTATCCTCCTAAAAATTCTGGTCTTTTCTTTTTGAG
>DLTU01000009.1:0-6171 GCA_002500385.1 Candidatus Neomicrothrix sp. UBA7828
TTGGTTTGCAAAACGTGCAAAAATATACTGGCTGATTTCTTGATCTTGCCCAATTGAATGCGCAGCTTCGTGGCGAATCCGGGGTAGATCAACTTTGATTTGGTTTAGAATATTATCAACCTTTGATTCCCATCCGCTTGTTTCAAAGTACCAATCGTTTAGGAAATCATCTCGGTCAAGAGTTCCGTCGGCAATGAGGTCTAATTTCTGATTTAAGTTTGCGGTGTACTCGTACTGGACTACATCTTTAAATTCATTTTCGGAAAAATTAGTAGTAACGACTGCTTTGACCGTAGGGACTAAAGCGCGACCGATCTTGTGGGTGTACTGTCTTGCTTGAATTTTCCCGATCGTTGCTGCAAAGGTTGAAGGTCTGCCTATTCCTGCTTCTTCCATCCATTTCACTAGTGATGCTTCCGTGAATCGGGCAGGTGGTTTAGTTTCGTGACTATTTATATCAATGTTTTTAGCCGTGACTTTTTCGTCTTCTTCTAAGTCTGGAAGAATGGCAGCGTCTTCTTGATCTGCTAATTCTTCAGATTCGTCCTGGTAGATTTTTTTGAATCCTGAATGAGTAATTGTCCGCCCAGTTGAGCTGAATGTGACGTGATGTATGTCTAGTTCAGGAGTTTCGCCTTCGAAGGTGACTCGTTTTGTTTCCCCGATTTCATCTGTCATTTGAGAGGCTAGAGTTCTTTTCCAAATTAATTCGTAAACGGCGAGTTGGTCTTTGTTTAGTTCGGTCCTGAGTTCTTCGGGTACACGGAAAGTTTCGCCGGCTGGTCGTATGGCCTCGTGAGCTTCTTGGGCACTTTCGCTTTTTGTCACATACGTTCTTGGTTTATCTGGGAGATAGTCAGTTCCGCAAAGTGCCTCAACCTCTTTACGAGCTGCATTGAGTGCTTGGTCTGATAACCCAGGGCTGTCCGTTCTGTGATATGTGATGTACCCATTTTGGTAGAGTCCTTGCGCTATGGCCATCGCAGCTCCGGATGACCCTCCAAGTTTGTTTATTACTTCCTGTTGGAAGGTAGAGGTTGTAAAAGGAGGTTTAGGTTGACGTCGATAGGGGGATGTTTCTATTGATGTTGTTGTTAGAGATTCGTTGGTAAATTGTTCTTGAACTTTGGCTGCATTTTCCTCTGAGAGGACAACGACTTCTTCTGGTCTTTTGAGTTCTCCATTCTCATTAAAATCATTTTTGCCTGATGCAACACGTTTATGATTTATACCAATTAATTTTGCATCAAAGCTTAGCGAATCATTTGAGTTAAGTTCTGCAGTGGCGCTCCAATAAGCGGTGCTTTTAAAGCGGATTCTTTCTCTTTCTCTTTCTACAATTTTTCTAAGGGTTGGGCTTTGGACTCGACCTCCGGTTGCTCCGCCACCTATTACTTGGCGTGATAGGCCAGATAGGTCGTAGCCGATGATTCTGTCTAAAACTCTTCTTGTTTCTTGTGCGGAAACCTGATTCATATCAATAGCCCTTGTATTTTGTAGAGCTTCTAGGATCGCCTTTTCAGTAATCTCATGAAATACCATCCGGTAAACAGGAAGATCAGGTTGAAGTACTTCTACTAGATGCCATGCTATTGCTTCACCTTCTCTATCTTCATCAGTAGCTAGGTATAGGGCATCAGCTTTCTTTAGGGCTCTTTTTAATTGTGTAATAGTCTTCTGACTTTTTAGACTTTCCACATACCATGGCACCCAACTTTTTGTTCCTAGCTGTTGCTGAAGTTCTTTGACAAGGGGATTAGAGAGTGAGTCACTATTGGATTCAATTCCGAATTTGGTCAGAGTGGAGTTTTCTATATGAATCGATGCTGAAAACCGTTTATCGTTCTTGACGTCTTTGGGTTGAATGAGGTCTCGTATATGCCCTACGGAAGCTTCAACGGTATAGTCATCTCCTAAAAAACGAGAGATTGTTTTTGCTTTCGCTGGTGATTCAACTATGACGAGTGATTTCGGCACTATTGACCTTTCATTATATTTTGGTTAAGTAAATTTTGAAGTTTGCTAGCGAACGGAGAGGGTAACGCAAAAAAAACTATTTTCAATGCATTTCACAAAATTCAATCATTTCGGTAATAGCTCAGAAGATATATTTCCTTGAGAATTTTTATCTTTTAATGATTGATTTTGATGGCGAAAATTAAACTTATTCAGAAGGATTTGTAACTACTTCATCAGCATCTTTCGCGCCAGCACGCAGTGCCAATAACCCCAAAATACCAGCGAGAACTGATGCAAAGAGGATACCTATCTTCGATTCATTTATTAATGTCATATCATCGAAAGCCAGATTGGTTATGAACAGTGAAACCGTGAAACCTATTCCGGCTGTGGCCGCTAGTCCTATGAGGGAAATAAAATTCATTCCAGGCGGTACGGAAGTAAAAGGCAACTTCATTCCAATCCAAGTCATGAATGTGATACCAAAGATCTTTCCTATTATTAAACCAAGACCTACCCCCCAGGTAATTGGACTGGAGACAGCGTCTTGAAGTAACCCATCGCCCATGTTTACTCCTGCATTAGCAAGGGCGAAAATAGGGATAATAATGAAACTGGATATTGGGTGTAGTGCACTTTCAATTCTTTCTGCCACTGAAACTCGAGACTCTCGGAGCTCCATAGCTGTTAAACGAACGTCAACAGGGTATATGTTCTCCCCTTTATCTCGAAGCCACTCTAATGCGACTAGACCTTCCTCCTTGGTTTGTTGTGGCTGCGCTGGCGTTGCAAGACCTAAAGCCACACCTGCAATAGTTGCATGGATTCCTGACTCAAAGGTAGCTAGCCAAAGCGCCGTTCCCAAAGCTATGTAAATTGGGATGTACCAGATATGGAGTCTTCTCAGCAGAATAATAATCCCCATAATTACCAACGCTGCTATGAACCAACTCATAGAAAGGTCAGATGTATAGAAAATGGCGATGATAATGATTGCACCAATGTCGTCAGCTATAGCTAGTGATAGAAGAAAAACTTTTAGAGGTCTTCCTATCTTGTTGCCAAGTAGAGATATGACGCCAACAGCGAATGCAATATCTGTAGCCATTGGTATCCCCCACCCAGAAAAAGCATCACCACTTGGATTAAAAGCCACAAATATAACAGCTGGGAAGACCATCCCGCCTATTGCAGCTATCACTGGTAGAGCTGCAGCTTTAGGATTCTTTAGTTGACCACTAACTAGTTCTCTTTTTATTTCAAGGCCTACAACAAAAAAGAAAATAGCCATGAACGCATCGTTGACCAGCGTTTCAAGGGTTAGATTATGTGACTCTCCCCCCATGTGGTAGCTTCCGATGACAAGTTCAAAGTCGGTATGCCAAAAGTTGTAATAACTATCTGACCATGGAGAGTTAGCCCAAATGAGCGCTGCTATGGCTGCCAAGAGTAGTACGACACCACCCGATGCTTCGACATGCAAAAATCTCCTAACTGGCTTGCCGACTCTTCTGGCTAAACGGCCGTCTCCACCCAAAAACGTCCATTTCGGGAGATCGGGTATTGGAGTGTTACTTTCCATTTAATGCTGTCCTTTATCTGAGTTAGACACTATTAAACGTATCCGACTCAGGTTGAAATCAAATACTTACAAATGAATTGTGATTGATTTCACTGAAAGAATCGTATTTCTCCTTCTGCAGCTTCAACCACGTCCTGAACGGCTTCGTGGAGAGATGCATGTTGTAATTGAAATTCCTGTATTTCAGGGTCTATTTGGTCGCTTGCTAAGGGGAAATTAAGTGCATCATTTTCCCCGTTGAGGCTTTCAAATTCCTTATCCCAATCTGTTTGGGTAGCTTTTCGTTCTAGGAACATGCTTGGCGCTTGGAGAAGAGCTCTATCAAGATCATTGATAATTGCTAAAACTACATCTGTTGTGGTTATAACTCCTGGAGTCGCGATTAAATGTAAGGCTTGGAGTTTTCGCATTGCCATAGCAGCTATCATTTCTGATTCGCCTAACTCAGTGATTGCTGAATCAATTTCACTTAAGTCGATGATTACACTTGGTTTGACATCAAACCATTTTCGTAATGTGTTGAATAAATTTTCGGCAACCGTGTGCAGAGCCAGTAGTGAATCAGGTTTTGGGATTGGGTTTAAATCGTCGTTTTCTTCCACCGGTCTAATCTACTGATTTAACTCAACAATGTGTTATTTGGTTGAAGGTTGTGAATTCTCGCTGGATGGAGGGGTATACACAACTAACTGGACAGTAGTTCCCTCATCGGCTGAATTAATCTTTATTTCATCGGCAAGAACTCTCATGAGAGGTATGCCGAAACCTCCCTCATAATTTAATCTTCCTGGTTGGTCTAGGGGTCCGGCTGGTGTTATGTTCTCAGGATTGAAGCCTGGGCCTCTGTCTTGTACCTCTACTTCAATCCTGTCAGCTGTAAGGCCGCACCTGATAGTTATTCGTTCTTCTGAACCCAAATTTGCGTGTGAACGTATAGCGTTAGTGGTCGCTTCGGAAACAGCTAGTCTTAGGTCTTCAAGGCGTTGATCTTCGACTGCCGGGTCTAATGCTGCTGCTGAAACAACAACCGCCCGAACGAGTGAGAGATATTCAGCTTTGGCAGGTATTTCTAATGTAATTCCCGTAGTCATAGTTTCTTAGCCATAGATTTCATTTCATGTATCTTTTTCGGTGAGGACGGCATCTAAACCTGTTAGTTTGAACATTTCCTTGAGGGATTCTGAGAGCCCAATGCATTGAAGGTCACCGCCGTGACTTCTTGTACGTTTTAAGCCACCTATGAGCACGCCCAGACCTGTGGAATCAATAAAGTCAACTTCAGTAAGATCAATAATAATATGAACATGGCCTTCCTGAACGTATTGAACTATGCGTTGCCTGAGCTCAGGCCCAGTGGCCATATCTATTTCGCCGTTAATTTGGAGAAGTACCCAATTGTCACGAAACTGTTCTGTTATTCCGAGCATCATAGTTCTAGCTTAGTAAATTTTGTGAATTTGTCAGCTAAGCAATTAACAATATCCCATGACGTTCTTTGAGCGAGTGCGGTATGAGTTCGGTACAGAAATTGTTCTGAGTAGAGTTATTGGATTCTTGACCACAAATAGTCTCTGTGGGGAATTGCAGAGTCCACATCGTCTGTCCATTCAGATTCACCAAAATGAACTGAGCGGTCATTTATTCTGCTCATTATTATGGCGTGGCGAGTAGCAGCATAAATTTCAAACCAATCAATATTCTTCGGAATAGTTCCTGTGAGTTCTGTAAACTTTGATGTTACGTCCATAGACGTCATAAATTTAGGCATGCCTGGAAATTCGAGTGCTTCAGCAATTACTTGAAAGAACTTGTGCATAAAAATCATCCATCCAAGATCAACTTCGACTGGCGCAAGGCCAGCCATTTCCCAGTCGAGGACAGCTACCGGTTCTAATGATTTGTTATCAAACATGATGTTTCCAATTCTGGCATCGCCCCAACTGACAACAGTTTCGGTCTCCTCTGGCCAATGTGATTCAAGCCAGTCAAAAGCCTGTTCAATTACTGGATGCTGTCTGCTATCTTGAACAACCCAGCGGTAATACTCTTTCTGATTAGTGAAATGTCTTTTCAAAGCCGTATCCCCTTGAGTACGGAATTCTAGGAAGTCAGTATCTGGGGATTTTTGTTTAATTTGGTGAAGTTGCGCAATGATACCAACGCAAAATTCTTGTAATTGGAGTTGACTTTCAGGTGTCGCATCCAATAGCCATCCTCCGAAAACGTATGGAGGAATATCAGGCGGCACCCTTCCCGGAACATGTGCCATCACAAAAAAAGGAACTCCAAGAACATCTATTGATGGTTCTTCCCACAGAACTTTAGGAACTTTTATATCCGTGAGTTGTTCTACAAGTTTCATTACTTTGACTTGTGAAGAAAGGTCATAAGTAGGAAATACAGGTATATCTTGATCAGTTGGGGCGAGTCTGGCAACTAGCTTTTTATGAACTTTATTCTCGCCTTCACCCCATGTGGATTCAAATAAAAGAGTTTCGCTTGACATGCCAGACCCCGAGGGGCGATCAAATTCACTTATGATTGCATTTTTTTCACCACTAACATTTACTATCCATTCAGATAACTGAGCGTGAATAGTAATTGGATCTAAAGAAGTACGCTGAGGTTCT
>DLTU01000051.1:0-2571 GCA_002500385.1 Candidatus Neomicrothrix sp. UBA7828
TAATCGGCCGAGGGCTTGATTTAAACTTCTACTAACGACCTATTTAAGCTGTTCGTGCTTGCTATGGAGATCTCGAGGAGCTCCTCTTGACAAGACGCGCCACATGCCTGTGGCCAATAGATTTCGGTGGTGATAGCGGTGGGGCCACACCCGTACCCATTCCGAACACGGAAGTTAAGCCCACCAGCGCCGATGGTACTTGGGACGAGAGTCCCCGGGAGAGTAGGTCGCCGCCGGATTTTCGATTAGCAGCGGGTCGCAAGACCCGCTGCTTTATTTTTCCTTCTCTATCCCATTTACTCTTACGCCTAGTAGGCTTGATCAGCTATGAGTTCGTCAGGAAAAGATAAACAAAAAACACCTCCAAATAGAGGAAAGTCATCAAAAGATGCTAAAAGTTACGGTAGAAAAAGTGGCGGAGCTCCACGAAAATATGCGAAGGGGAAAAACAATTCGCAAAAGAGTGATTCGATTGATCCAATACCGGGGAATCAGAACTGGGGGGGACTAGCTAGAAAAGGGGTTCTTAGAGTTCACCATGATGATATAAAAGCAGTTGAAGAGAAAAACAATGAGTCAGAGCCTATAGAAGAAGTCATTGAGGATCCTGATGTGTTACGTTTGCGCGAAGAGCGTGCACAAAAGCGAGAGCAACGTGACGCCCGTAAGCGGGAACTACAAGCAGAAGCAAAGGCTGCTTTGGAGCGAGCTAATTCTAGGGTTGACCGCAAAAGTGAGAAGAATAAGCGACCCCCTAGAATCAAGCAATATAAGCGTAAAGCACTTTCCGGCAAGCACAATAGCAATCAAGATGTCAGCGACAAATTGCGTAAGATTCTTGGATCAGTGGAAGGTCAGAAAGCTTACAAAAGATTGAGAGAAGCCGATACTTTTTTTCAAGAAGAACAATTCCCGGAAGCAAAGAGAAAGCTTACACCTTTAATAAAAAAAGCTGCGAATGTTTCAGAAATACAAGAGTTATATGGCTTGATATGTTACCGCCTCAATGAGTACGCAAAAGCTGCTTTTTGTTTAGAGCAATTTCGTTCTCTAGCTCAATCAACAGAGCGCCACCCTATTTTAATGGATTGTTATCGAAGCGAAAATCGTTGGGAGGATGTTAAGTATCTGTGGGGTGAGCTAGCGGACGTTTCACCCGACGCTGCCACAGTTGCAGAAGGAAAAATTGTTTACGCTAATAGTTATGCCGACCAAGATAATTACCCGAAGGCTATAAATATTTTAGAGAAGGGTTGGCGCCCTCCAAAGCGCCCTCAAGAACACCATTTACGAAAAGCGTACGCTCTCGCGGATATTTACGACCGAGCTGGAATGTCAGTCAAAGCTCGTGAACTGTTTGGCTGGATAATAGCAAATTCTCAAAGCTATCTTGATTCATCAGATAGGTATAACGAGCTAACTTAGCTACTAGGTATTGGAAGCGTCAAAAATACTTTGAATTGAACTATCCAATAAACTATCAAAATCACTTTGTGATTGTTGCGCACTTAAACCTTCAGTTAGGGCCCTAGAAAAGCTAGCAACGACGCCGGAATTACGCGACATACGAGCATTTGCTTCTTCACGCGAATAACCCCCAGAGAGAGCAACAACACGCAGGATCTTCTCGCTCTCGACAAGCCCACTATAAAAGTTGTCTTCCTCAGGTAAAGTCAGTTTTAACATCACTGCATCTCCCCCTGAAAGGAGTTCCAGATTTCGCATAATAGCATCACGCATAAGTCCTTCACAGGCTGATTTTTCGGGGCTGTGAATATCTACTTCTGGCTCTATTATTGGCATCAGCCCTGCTTGGAGAATCCGATTTCCAATTTCGAACTGTTGATCCACCACGGCGTTAATTCCATCCTCGTCGGCTGATTTAATAACCGAGCGCATTTTCGTACCGAAGATATTATTTTCTGAGGCTTTATCAAGAAGACCATCTAAGCCATCTATCGGTTTCATGACTTGGACACCATGTTGTTCATCTGCGAGACCTTTATCAACCTTCAAGAATGGAACCACCCCTTTAATACTCCAGAGATAATCAGATGAACTCATTCCATCAATAGAGCGATCCATTGTATTCTCAAATAAGATAGCACCAAGGATCCTAGATCCAGAGAAACTTTGACTAGTAACTATCCTGGTCCGCATTTCGTGAATGCGGTCAAACATTTCATCGTCGCCATTATATTGAGACTCTTCAATTCCATATGCTTTAAGTGCTTTCGGAGTGCTACCTCCGCTCTGATCAAGGGCCGCAATAAAACCAGATCCAGTTCTAATCTTTTCTAATTGTTCGGAATTCATTTACAGGTCCATTCTTTGGTCATAATGTGCTTAGACTAGACCATAGAGAATAAGTATGCATAGCAAGTGGACTGATGAGAAATAAGTCACACACATATCTTTAGAAGGGTCAGTGCCAATAGGTTAATATACGACTATCGTCAACATGTTGGATTAAGTAGGGATCAAGGGGGATTCCGTGGCGGATACCATTTCACAGCCTGAAATTAGAGAAGTTAACAGAATCATCGTTCGTTTTGCCGGTGACTCTGGAGA
>DLTU01000051.1:2967-3154 GCA_002500385.1 Candidatus Neomicrothrix sp. UBA7828
CGAGTTCCCTGCAGAGATCAGAGCTCCACAAGGAACGCTCGCAGGAGTTTCGGCATTTCAAGTTCAGGTATCCGACCATGACATTACAACGCCAGGTGATGCACCCAACGTTCTTATAGCAATGAATCCTGCCGCTCTAAAGAAAGAGCTCTCAAAGCTCGAGGATGCGGGAACAATAATTGTAAAC
>DLTU01000051.1:3532-4686 GCA_002500385.1 Candidatus Neomicrothrix sp. UBA7828
CCACTCGAAACAGGTGAACTATCGGAGTACACGTTATTCCAAGTTCCTATGACTTCGTTAACCAAAGAAGTTTGTAAAGAAATTGAGGGTATTAAGCCACGTGATGCGGAGAGATCAAAGAATTTCTTTGCCCTAGGACTAGTATCATGGCTTTACCAACGGCCACTTGAACCAACACTTGACTGGATAGAAAAGAAATTCGGCAAATCACCTCAAGTTGTCGCCGCTAATAACGCAGCTTTCAAGGCAGGTCATGCCTATGGGGAAACGACAGAGGCATTTGACTATGCATACGAAGTAAAGCCGGCTTCACTAGAACCAGGTGAATACACCAATATAAACGGTAACACAGCCTTATCTTGGGGCCTTGTCGCTGCCGGTAAGTTATCTGACCGTCCAGTTTTTCTTGGTTCATACCCAATCACTCCAGCATCCGATATCCTCCACGAATTAGCCAAGCATAAAAACTTCGGTATTCAGACATTCCAAGCCGAGGACGAAATAGCGGCTGTTGCTTCCTCAATTGGAGCTTCATTCGCAGGTGACCTTGCTTTGACTACTACTAGTGGGCCAGGTGTCGCCTTAAAAGGGGAAGCTATCGGTTTAGCTTTCAATCTGGAATTACCACTAGTAATTATAGATATCCAACGTGGGGGTCCCTCCACTGGATTGCCCACGAAAACTGAAGCGTCAGACCTCCTGATGGCTATGTACGGACGTCACGGGGAATCTCCAATACCGGTGATTGCACCTTACAGTCCTGGACATTGCTTTCATGTCGCTATTGAAGCTTGTCGCATCGCATTAAAGTACCGCACTCCGGTCATGCTTCTCTCCGATGGCTATTTGGCAAATGGTTCCGAACCATGGAAATTGCCAGATGTAGATTCATTGCCGGACATCTCAACGACCTTCACTACGGAACCAAACCATGTAGATGAGGATGGGAACTCCCATTTCTGGCCCTATAAACGTGATCCAGAGACTTTGGCTCGCGCGTGGGCTATCCCGGGGACGCCCGAGCTCATGCATAGGATCGGTGGCATAGAGAAAGAAGACGGGACTGGAAATATCTCGTATGACCCATCCAACCACCAAAAAATGACTGATATTCGACAGACTAAGGTTGATAATATAGCCAACGATATGCCTCT
>DLTU01000151.1:0-7027 GCA_002500385.1 Candidatus Neomicrothrix sp. UBA7828
GGAAAGCCAAGCGAGGTGGCTCTTTCTCTTCCAGCTTCTACCATTTTGTCTTTAACCCAGCGTTCACGGATCTGCTCGGTTTTGGTGGCTATTAAGGAAATTCCAGGTGCACCCAATTCGCTCTTTGCTTCAGCTCGGAACTTCTCGAGATTCTCGCTTCTTCGGCTGTCATCTTCTGTGTAAGACCTGGTCCTTCGAGCTGCCTCGGTCTCTTCTCGCCAGTTTAACGGAACGTAGAAGGGGCTCTGCGAAAGAGGTTTTTCTGGAGCGGTTCCCTTTCTGTTGCCAGCTACATAACACGTACTTACCATCACTAGGTGAGGTTCTACATCAAGGCTCTGCAGGGTTTCTACTAAACGAACAGGGCCCATAAGGTTAACTTCTGCCGCTCGGTCCAGTGGTTCGTCGAAACTCACAGCTGCAGCACTATGTATTACAATCTCACATTCGCTGAGTTCCTGTAGTCCAGCGTCGTCAAGACCTAGGTTATTTAATGAAATGTCAGCGGATAATGCTTGGACTGCCTTGTTGGTTAAGTTATTGAAACCTTCTGTTCCCAACGCTTCTCTCAACTGATCAAATGCGTCATTCCGTAGAATATCTCTCTCAAGACGCTTTGATGCTGAACGCTTACCAGAGGGTCGTATCAGAAGCCGCAGCTGAATATCATCAATTTCGCGAAGTAGAAGTTCCACTAGGGCAGTTCCCAGAAATCCAGTTGATCCAGTTATAGCTATTTTCTTGCCTCTTAGCGATTCCTTTATCACACTCTATTTCTACCACTTGGTAGGCAATGGTACAATCCAATCGTGGAGACTTCAGATCGAATCTTAAAAAGAGCTACGGTGGCATTTGGCGAATCTGGTTATGATTCGACCAGTCTTGATGATCTTGCGCGAACTTTAGATATTCGAAAGCAATCTATTCTTTACCATTATGCTTCGAAAGAACTGTTACTTGAGGCATGTGTGAGGCAAGCTATTACGGATTTATCAGTAGCTCTTGATGAGGCGATCCGCAAAAGTTCTCATGGGTGGGAAAGAATTGAGTCGATAGTGAAGCGAGTATTTCGCTTAGCAAATAACAGACCCGAGTTATTGGGGCTTCTCCGAGAGGTTACTCGTTTGGGTCCCCCCATTTTGACCTATGCGGTCGATGGAATAAGGCCTCTTCTTGAAGGTGCGACAACATGGTTAATTGAAGAGATGAAAGCCGGAAGGGTCAGGAAATCAGATCCAGAGTTACTTGTGCTTTCGGCGTATTCAACGATTATGGGAGCAGCTACAGAGGTTAAGTTGTTTGAAGCATTAGGAGAGGAATCTACAATACGTGATGTTGCGATCAGGCGTAAAGAGTTGCTTAGATTCTTAAAAATTGCACTTATTCCCTAAATCTCTTTTGATCCGGATCGCTTAGTAGGCAATTTATGAGCTCATCGTAAGGTACGCCGGTTGCACTCCAAAGCTTTGGATACATAGAAATTTGGGTGAATCCGGGCATGGTATTTACTTCGTTGATTAGCCATTCCTTCTCTGATTCCTTGTAGAAGAAATCAACTCTTGCGAGGTCTCGGCAATTTAATAACTTAAATACCTTTATTGCCAGATTTTGTACTTTTAGTATCTCTTCCTCTGTTAATGGCGCTGGTATCTGTAGAGTCGCACCGTCTTCATATTTATCTTCGTAATCGTAGAAGTCGGCGCCTGGGGTGATCTCTCCCGGCACAGATGCTGTGGGCTCTCCGTCTTCGAGAATTGCTACTTCGATTTCTCTTCCTCGGATTGCCTCTTCAATTATTAACCATTCGTCGTATTTAGCTGCTTCTCGAAGTGCGGCCTTTAAATTTTTTCGGTCAGTAACTTTTGAGATTCCGATAGAAGATCCCATATTTGCCGGTTTGATAAATAAGTCACCATCTAGATCTATGGAATCTTCCTTCAGATCCATTATCGAGTTCCTGTGGAGACTTACCCATTTAGTTTGCGGCACGTTGTGTGCGTATAGAAGTTCTTTGCATTTTATTTTGTCCATACATAGTGCTGAAGATAGAACTCCACTTCCAACGTAGGCAATATTGAAGAGTTCTAGAAATCCTTGCATTGTACCGTCTTCCCCA
Source organism: Candidatus Neomicrothrix sp. UBA7828 (assembly GCA_002500385.1). Classification (GTDB taxonomy): domain Bacteria; phylum Actinomycetota; class Acidimicrobiia; order Acidimicrobiales; family UBA8592; genus UBA8592. The sequence goes on from DLTU01000151.1 coordinate 2,117, forward strand.
TTTGGCCCATGAAGGACTGGGAAGACGATTAGCTTTCTTGGATTAAAGGCGTAAAGGTACTCAACGGGATTTATTTGGGCCCCCTCAATTGGTAGAGGGTGATCGAGTTCGTATTGATCCTGTGAGGAAAGGTCACGTTTGAACTCATACCAGAGTCCAGATTTGTCAATAGCTATCAAGTGAGTTTTGTATCTTCTAAGATCTATAGCCTTAACAACATGAAGTGCCGATGTGCGCGAGACGTCGTGTTCCGGAGAATCACCTCCGTATAGGATAACTACTTCGAGTTGCTCCTCTGTTTCGTCATCAGTTAAGCTCACGCCTTCAGCGTATCGCTTTCTGAGAGAAGAAAAGATATGATCGCTGGCCAAGCTTGTTTATCTTGTATAAGAAAGAGATGTCCGCCTTCAAAGATTTGCAGTTGCGAATTTTTAATCAATCTATGCATCTCCAATAGATTCTTAAGAGGTGCAATATCGTCGTATCTGCCACCAACAATCAATGTCTCATGAGAAACATCTCTAAGAGTATCTGTGCAGTCATGCTGTGACCTGGCTTCAAGTTGACGGTTTAAGCCGTCGGTTACCAGATGGGGGAAAAGTCTTGTGTTTGCAATCAATGCATCTTTGACCATATTCAAGATCGGGAGGTTCTCATCGGAACTTTTGTATCGCGAATCTAGTATCTGAAGCCACGATTCAACTTTATTGGGTGAGTCTGAGACTATTTCTCGTAAATCAAATGAAGAGAAATTATTGCCACCAGGCGATGTGCACGCAAGCACTAATTTATTTATCTTGCTTGGATATCGCGTTACTAGGTGTTGGGCGACCATTCCTCCAAAGGAAATGCCGATTACGTTAATGCGATCTATTTCAAGGGTGTCTAAAAGAGATGCTGCATCATCGGCGTAATCTGCCATAGTATAAATGCCCTTGGGGCTTTCTGTTTGCCCTAGTCCGCGTTGATCATAACGTAATACTCGGAAACTATTGAAAGCTGGATAATCAGGTCTGGGGTTTCGAAGGTCAGCACCAGTGCCACTTATAACAAGTAAAGGCAGCCCGTCTCCTTCTATTTCATAATATAGCTGGATGCCGTTTACATGAATGAATGGCATCCAGCTATATTAATCTGAGCTTGGTCTTAGACGAATGCTGAAGCAAAAACGAGTGACACAATAGTCATAACTTTGAGGAGAATATTCATTGCAGGCCCCGAAGTATCCTTGAAGGGGTCTCCAACAGTGTCTCCAACAACAGCTGCTTTATGAGGATCGGACCCTTTACCTCCGTGATTACCAGCTTCAATATATTTCTTAGCGTTGTCCCACGCGCCTCCGGCATTCGCCATAAATATAGCTAATGCGAACCCAGTTACAAGCGCTCCCGCCAATAGCCCACCTAAAGCATCTATGTCTATGAATCCAACGACTAATGGTACGACAACGGCTAAGGATCCGGGAATAATCATTTCTTTAAGAGAAGCTTCTGTTGAGATTGCAACGCATCTAGCAGAGTCAGGAGTGACTCCTTCTTTCCCTTCCCGAAGGCCGGGAACCTCGCGGAATTGGCGTCGAACTTCTTCAATCATTGCCGTTGCAGCACGACCAACCGCATCAATCGTGAGTGCAGCAAAGAGGAAAGGAAGACCAGCGCCTAAGAATAATCCTATGAAGACATCAACTTCGCCTACATTTAGTGTAAGCGTCCCACCTGCTTGCTCGACTGCTAGTTCAAAGCTCTTGAATAGGGCAAGTGCTGTGAGAGCAGCAGACCCAACAGCAAATCCTTTTGCAATCGCAGCTGTTGTGTTTCCAAGAGAGTCTAAAGCGTCGGTCACTTCTCTAACAGATGGATCAAGTTCAGCCATTTCGGCAATACCTCCAGCGTTGTCAGCAATTGGACCATATGCGTCTACTGATACAACTGCTCCGGTGGTGGCTAGCATTCCTATAGCTGCGACTGCGATACCATATATTCCGTTTCCTAGGGTTTCTTCGCCTCCCCAATACGCTATGCCGATACCTGCTAGTACTAGAATTACTGAGGCTGCAACGGAAATCATGCCCGCACTTATTCCACTGAGAACGGTTGTTGCTGGTCCAGTTTCAGATTGAGCAGCGATCTTTTTGACTGGAGCGAAATGATCTGACGTGTAGAATTCAGCTGTTTTCCCAAGCGCCCAACCCACAATAAGTCCGCCGATAACTGAGATAGCTAAACCGATTGGATTTCCTTCAGCTGAGTCAAATAGCCAGAAAGATATTGCTACAGTCCCGATTATTGTAAGTCCCATAGCTACGTTGGTTCCTTTATGCAGTGCATGACTTAGGGCCTTGGAGTCAGTTGAATCGCCACCCTTGACCATGAATGAACCGAGTATTGATGCAACCATACCGACGAGTGCAATAGCCATAGGAAACATTAGTTGCCCAATTACATCTGATGAGGTCGCGTCAGCAGCTTCTAGCCCACCTGTCACAGCAAAAGCGGTTAAAGCAACCGGTGCTATTATTGATCCTGCATAGGACTCAAACAAGTCAGCGCCCATTCCTGCAACATCGCCTACGTTATCTCCAACATTGTCAGCAATTGTGGCGGGATTACGCGGGTCGTCCTCGGGGATACCAGCCTCCACTTTGCCTACGAGGTCAGCTCCTACATCCGCAGCCTTGGTATAGATACCTCCACCAACACGGGAGAAGAGGGCAATTGATGACGCCCCCAAACCGTAGGCAGTAACGATTTCGAAAGCCTTGTCTACTTCAAGCCAGATAACGAATAAGAGGTATACGAACATAAGGCCAAGAAGAGCCAATCCTGCTACTGAAAAGCCCATCACCGCACCACCTCTGTATGCGACCGGTAGAGCTTTTCCAGGTCCCTCTTTGGCAGCTTCCGTTGTTCGTGCATTGGCCATAGTAGCTACAGTCATGCCGATATATCCCGCTGAAGCAGATAATATTGCCCCGAGAATGTAGGCAACGGAAGCAAGAGGCGCAATAACGATCGCCAATAAAATGACCATTGCGATAACGAAGAATGACACCCAAGTGTATTCTTGCTTGAGGAACGCCTTAGCTCCCTTTTGTATTTCGGTCATTAGGAAGACCATTCGGTCATTACCTGCGGGCGCTGCCTTAACTGTTGTGAAAAAATATGATGCCAATGCCAAGGCGGCAAGGGCGCTTACTAAAGCTAGGTAGGGGATTGATTCCAATGTTGCTCCTCTTAACTGGGTAATAGAGTTGTTAATTCTCTTACAAGTACAATCGGGAAGTCTATATGGAAGCGGAAGCTTTGGTAAGTATTTCAGATAATTTGTGTTGAAAGAAATGGAGTTTTTTTGAAGTATCTGTGATTTCTAGTCAGAAAACTGTTACCAAATAGGAGTGAACATAGTTGTAATCGGGGCTGGGGAAGTAGGTGCGTACATAACGCGTCTACTTACTGATCCCAAACATCAAACGCAAAATATGAATGTTTCAGTCGTTGACCCTGACTCTGGCCGCAGTAAACAATTGGATGGTGTTTTGGATGCAACCATGATCAGAGGTAGCGGAAGTCATCCAGAAGTGCTTGAAATGGCGGGTATTGGTCAGGCAGATCTTCTTGTAGCAGTCTCGTCAAATGATGAGGTTAACCTGTTAGCTAATCTTTACGCTCGGAATAGGGGAGTAGGGAAATCAATAATTCGAATAGAGGCTGATGAAATCAAAACATCAGCAAAATCAGAGCCCTGGTTCCTGGGAGGTGAGCGACCTGATCTTATTTTTGACCCGGATGAAGACACGGCACGTGAGATATCCGAGTTGTTGGATTCTTGGGGTGCAGATGAAATCGCAACTCTCGGTGGAGGTCAAGTTGTAGTTATTGGTGTAACAGTTACCGCTGAAGCTGATTTTTGTGGGAAGAGTCTCTCTCAGATAGGGGCTGAATATGAACCAGATTGGAGCTTCCTGGTAGCGGCCCTCCGTCGTGAAGGGGAAGCTAAAATTCCGCGTTCTGAAGAAACTCTTCAAGCGGGAGATCACATCTGGCTTGTAATCAAAAGAAGTGAAAAGAGTAAAGTACTTGAAACTCTAGGATTTAAACGTAAGAAAAATAAACGGATTTTACTTCTGGGAGGAGGCCGAACCGGAGAGTTCTTGGCGAGAAGACTCGTAAAAATGAAGTTTCGCGAGGTTACCTTGGTGGAATCTGACTCTGACAGAGCAGAAGAGTTAGCTGAGAAACTTGATGGAGTAGATATTAGGAAAGGTGACATCACTGATGCGCAGTTCATTTCTGAAATTGATGCTGGCAAATATGATGCCGCTGTCGCACTCACCGGTAAAGATGAAGCTAATGTTCTTTCTTGCATGTACGCTAAATCTCTAGGAACTGATCGGACTATAGCCATCCTTCACAAGCTGAAACTGATGGACGTGCTTGATTTCGCGGATGTTGATTCAACGCTCTCCCCAGTAACTGCAAGTGCAAATCGTGTCCTTAGATATGTTCATGATGTTAAAGATGTGGCAACATTCTTAGGTGTTGATCAGGATTTTGAGGTAGTTGAACTTAAGGTCGGTGTGGAAAGCAGAGCTATCAAAAAGAAGGTGAGTGAGCTTAAGTTGCCACGGGACGTATTGATTGGGGCGTTTATTCGAGATGATGAACCCTCTATCGTGCGAGGACACACTCAACTGCAGGCTGATGACACTGTAGTGCTGATAGCCCCACCTGAACAGGTTGATGCTATACGGAAAGACTATTTTGTTTCAGAAGCTTCCGAAGATTAGTTTTCGGTATTATTTAGTTTCCCAATGCGAATAGCCGGAGTAAAATTAACCAAGATGCGCAACTTCAAAAGTCCTCATGGGTTGCAAAGCAACTACGGAGCTATGCTTTTTGCATCTATCACCCT
>DLTU01000157.1:0-3028 GCA_002500385.1 Candidatus Neomicrothrix sp. UBA7828
ATTATCGGCAAGGATTCTTGCAATGTCATCCGCAGATGCCCCTTGAGGAATTTCAATGGTTACCGCAATGCCTGGTTCACCCGGTGGGTCAAGTTGATCATCAATCCACCCTTTGACAAAGCTGTAAGTTGTTAGCGAAAGGATGAGCAAAACACCTATGAATATACCGAACCGTATCGCTGTACTTGTTCTTCTCGGAAGGCGTTCCCAGTCTCGGTCATCATAATATTCATCCTCATACCAGGGTGGTAGATCTTGAGGGTAAATATCCTTCGGACTTGAGTTGCCACTTTGGTCAATTTCATTACTTCCTTCATATGCCCCTAGGAAAAAGTTTTCATAAGGTGTATCAAGTTCTCCTTCGTCTTGTCTTTCGGGGTCGGTGTCTGGGTATACAGATTGATTTTCCGGTTCCGAGCGCTTTGATTCTTCGTTATCCCCACTCATGTAATTGTTCCGAATCTGGCATCTTTTGAATTGTTGAAAGAATCGATCCAACCCTGCAAGATTATTGCGGCAGCTACTTTATCGACAACACTCTTCTTCTTATCGCGCTTTACATTTTGGCGAAGGAGTATTTGTTCAGCAGTCACAGTAGTGAAACGCTCGTCATGAGTTTCAATTGGTATATCCGTTACACCCTTTAGCTTTTCTATCTCATTGGTGACAGATTTAGCTGATTCCCCTAATGTTCCATCTAATGAAATCGGTAAGCCTACGATGATTTTATTTACTTCCCATTCACCAGCAATATTTAGGATTGCAATATGGTCCTTTTCTACCTTGTCTGCTCTTTGGATAACGTCATACGGTGTAGCAACTGTTAGGTCTGAGTTACTCAACGCAACCCCTATCCTTTTGGATCCTAAATCAAGTCCAATAACTCTCACCCTGACTCCGCTTTTTGTCGGGCTAAGTGGATAGCTTTTTCCAAGGCAGAACTATCTTTTCCGCCTGCAATAGCAAAATCCTTTCCTTTGCCGCCGCCGCCCTTAATTAGTTTTGTTGACTCAGCTATGAGTTCGGATGCGTCAAGTTCAGATCCGGTTGGTACTCCTGCGGCTAGTACTACCCCACCACTATCCAAAGCAACTCCAAGAATTACGGCTTTGATATCTTCGCTACTACAAAGGGAACCAATTAAGTCCCTCATATCATTCCGGCCAACACCATCAATCTGTTCGGCTATGATTCCGTCTTGTGCTTGGCCGAGGAGGTTGTCAAGTGAACTCATAATAAGAGATGTGCGCAATGCAGCCAACTCGTTCGTTAGCTCATCTATTTCTCGACTCTTCTTTGCCACGCCTTCAATGAGATTTGATGATGGAACGCCGAGGTCGATTGAGGCTTCTTTAATTAGGTTCTGCTGAGCACGAATAAGGCTGATAGTACCAAGGCCCGCGACTGCTTCAATGCGTCTGATGTTCGACCCAATTGACCCTTCAGACATTATCTTCATTGGTCCGATATCACTGAGATTGCCGACATGCGTTCCTCCGCATAGCTCAACGGAATGTTCGCCGGCTTTCAAAACACGTACTTCGTCACCATATTTATCCCCAAAGAAAGCTAATGCCCCTTGTTCTTTTGCATCTTTCATCGTGGTTTTGACAATCTCAACACTAGAGCCTGAGAAGACTTCTTTATTCACTAGATCTTCAATTTGCTCAATTTCTTCTTTCGTGAGTGGCGCAAAGTGACTGAAGTCAAACCGTAGGCGCTCGGGACCTACCCACGATCCTTGTTGTTTCACGTGCTCGCCTAAAACTGTTCTTAGCGCCCAATGCAAGAGATGAGTCCCTGTATGATGGCGCTGAATTTCTAGCCGCCTCTTACTATCAATCGTGGCTGTCACGGTATCATCAATTTTTATTACGCCACTTATCTGCTCTATAGCGTGCAAATAATGACCACTGGGCATAGACGTTGTATTACCTATTTTGAGGGTTCCATTTTCGTTTGTGATGGTACCGGTATCTCCCACTTGTCCTCCGGCCTCAGCATAAAAAGGGGTTTGATCAAGAACTATAAAATCGTTATCAAGATATAGGACCTTTGAGATGCTTTCTTGCTTGCTATAGCCTTCGAAAGAAGTAGCAGGTAATTTTTCTATAGCGTTTTGAAGCTGGGAATTTACATTAGTTGAATTACCCTTCAAGGACGAATCCGATTTTCCCCTTTCTCTTTGGAGAGCCATTTCGTTATTGAATTGCTCTATATTTATCGGAATTTTTCTTTCAGCAGCGATTTCTTGAGTTAATTCCATAGGAAAGCCGTATGTGTCATGTAATTGAAATGCAACCGCTCCACTTAATTCTTCACCCTCATTGACTTGCGATAAATGCCCCTCCAAAATCTTCATCCCAGCAGAGAGTGTTCTTCTAAAGCCCTCTTCTTCGCGCAGCAATGTATCTTTGATCATTTTTTTGTTCTCTGCTAGGTCTGGGTAGGCATCGTCCATGAGTGTTATTACTGCGTCAGCAAGGTCAGACATGATCGGCTTTTCAACCCCGAGTAGATAAGCATGCCGGATGGCACGACGGACTATTCGGCGCAAAACATATCCTCTATCTTCGTTACTTGGAATGACTCCATCACTAATCAAAAAACTGCTGGATCTAGCATGGTCAACTAAAATTTGCAAGGAGACAAGAGTGCTGTTTTCATAGCCTTTTGCCACTCCTGTGATAGATTCTGCAGCCTCAAGAAGCGTTTGGAACTCATCTAATTCCCAAACAGCATCCACATTTTGAATTACGGACAAAACTCGTTCCAATCCGGCCCCTGTATCAATTGATGGTTTCGGAAGCGGAATTTGCTCACCATCATCTTGCTGATCATATTGCATGAAAACGAGATTCCAGATTTCAACGTATCGCTCATCTGAAGCGGGATTTTCAGGGCCACCGGGAGGTCCATACTTTTCGCCCTTGTCCCAAAAAATTTCTGAGCAGGGACCATTGGGTCCTGTATCAGCCATTCGCCACCAATTATCTTCACCAAGTCTCTGTATACGATCCGGAGGGAC
>DLTU01000036.1:0-3527 GCA_002500385.1 Candidatus Neomicrothrix sp. UBA7828
ACTTGCCATCAACGAGCAGATGCTGCTATGCGCTCAATCTCATCCTTCTTCCCTACTGCGAATGAGGCAACGTCTCCTGCTGCTGCTTTGTTGAGTTCGGAAATAATTCCTTGAGTTAGAGTTCGTGTGCTTTTTGCGGTTGCTGATGCACAGCCCTTAGACAGATTACGTAAAGCCACGTCTAATCTACGACTTGGAGATGAATCTACTGCCTTAGGTTGACTAACAGCACCGAACTTTATGCGAGTAGTTTCTTCACAAGGTGCGGCATTAACTATAGCATCAATGAAATGTTGTAGGGGGTTCTCTCCGGTACGCTCGGCGATATTATCAAGAGCGGCTTCGAAGGCTTTTGCACAGTGTTGTTTCTTTCCACTGAACTTACCTGTTCTCATGAGATTGTTAATGAATCTTTCAATCACAGATAGTTTAGATTTACCGAACCAAGCATTAGCGTGTCTTCCGCCACTATGAGGGGTACCTATGGTTGTGAGATTGATGTAGGGGGCAAGGCCAGGATCGCCACAAACCACTTGTTGTGCGTCCCATTTATTGAAAACCATAGTGCCAATACCGGCTATTGGTTGAGATTGTTGAGCCTCTTCCTCTGACATAATGCTCACCTTACAGGCTTCTCCTTACGGCCACGAACCATCTCGTCTAATGACACGCCATTGACCTTGATTACTTTGAATCGAACACCTGGTAGGTCACCATAAGATCGCCCCATTCTACCTCCGATTCCTTCTACGAGAACCTCATCGTGCTCATCAATAAATGAAATCGCTCCATCTCCTGGAGCAAAGGCTGTGAGTTTGTTACCAGTTCGAATTAATGAAATCTTAACCGCTTTGCGTATACCTGAGTTAGGTTGTTTAGCTTCAATCCCAACCTTCTCAATTACTATTCCTTTTGCTTGGGTGGAACCACGTAGTGGATCGTGTTTGAGAACGCCACCTTGGCGCCTCTTTGTTTCACGATTCTTGAATTTCCTTTCGTTCCAACGGAACTTCTTACGATCCTTCTTCATCTTTGGCCCTGAGAATAAACCGCGACCCAAGTATAACACCTCAAAGGAACGCCCCGCCGACCTACCCCCCATATAAGAGCGTGACGGACTCACCAAAGGTGAGGGGACAGGTGGCCTCACTTCGCTAACATTGAAGCAGGAGTAACGTCGGGTTGGTCACATGGCCTTTAGGGACCTGTTGGCTGGAGCAACAGAAGTCAATGATGAAATTAGTGTAAATCACGATATGTTAACTCATTCCAGCAAGATGGAGCACAAGGCTATTGTGTTTAACAATATTTCAGAAACTAACGGCCTAAGATCCGCTGTTAATGTTCTAGCAAGAGACCGTATTTGTGCAATTTTTGATATTAGTCCTGGCGAATTAATTGACATACTTGCTTGGGCAATGGCGAACCCTACAGAACCCGATGTCGTTGATATTGAGAATAGTCCGGTTTTCGAAAATACACAAGAAATTGTTGATTTGACTAAAATCCCAATCCCCTGGCATTACCCAGAGGACAGAGGCAGGTATCAATCAGCATCAGTGATTATAGCTGAATACGAGGGTATTAGAAATATGTCATTTCATAGACAATTTTTACGAGATAGAAATCATTGTGTATCTAGATTTGTCCCAAGACACCTAAGGACGATGACCGACAAGGCAAGGGCCAATGGTGACGAGATAAATATCGCAGTCGTAAACGGTCCCGATGCTACAGTTCTACTTGCGGCGGCAATGTCATTTACTCACGATTTGGACGAATTAACGGTAGCTGCTGCATTACATCAAAAGTTGCATGGAAAGCCACTCAAATTGGTTACTCTGTCTAACGGCATTCAAGTTCCTGCGGACTCAGAATACGCCATGGAAGCCCGAATTACATTGCGAGATGATGATGAAGGACCATACGTTGATATTACCGGTACTGTCGATGATATACGACAAGAACCTGTTATCGAATACGATACTGTACACCACAGAAATAAGGCTGTTTTCCACGCTCTAATTCCCGCAGAAGTAGAACATCGAACTCTGATGGGTCTTCCTAGAGCTCCCACAATCAAAGCCGCAGTAAACGCCGTAGTCCCATGTACAGATGTCTACATGACTGATGGAGGGAGTGGTTGGCTATCGGCAGTAGTTGCTATAGAACCTCAAAAGGAGAGTGACGGAGTTGCTGCTATACATGCCGCATTAGACGGACATCGATCGATGAAACAAGTCACCATTGTAGACACCGACATAGATTGTTCCAATCCAGTTAGAGTAGAATGGGCATTGATGACTCGCTGGCAACCAGATAAAGACACTATCATTCTATCAGGCCAAAAAGGGTCAAGCCTAGATCCATCCAGAAGTGAAGACGGATTAACCAGTAAGATAGGAATAGATGCTACATTGCCCCCAGGCATCGACAGGAAGCCGTATCAAAGCGTACTATGAGGTGTCATTATGGCCACAACCGACCTCGGTTCTAGCCTACAACACCCACGAAGGAGTCTAGGCAATCGCCACAGAAGTCAAGCAGAAAAATTTCTAAAATTATCTACCAATGATAACTCAAATATTTCTTGGGCAGAGCAAAGTGCTAGGCAAGCTGTTTTGCATGACTTCACACATCCAGACAATTGGCGGATTTTGCTAACAATCAAATTGGAGTCAGAAGATTTTGTAGGAGCTCGAGCCGTTTTAGATGAATTATTTTTGATTCTCGGGAGAGATCCTGATTTACTTTCCCAGTTGGATGGGATGGAACTAAAACAATCTGCAGTGAATCTACTTGAGGCCGCGTTATCTATCGACCCCCTCGATCCTGATAGTTGGTGGGAATTGACAACACAAGAAGGTGGGGTTGTGGAATTTTTACAGCGAATAAGAAATCTCGATTTCACCGACCAAAGAGCCAATATTTTGTTTTCAAGACGGATGGAAAGATTACTTGCTGACGGGTATGAAGACGAATATCTAGAATTGACTAGAAAGTTACTTGCTCAAAGACCATCAAATCATGAGGCTTGGAAAAAAATGGGGCAATTACACGAAAGACGAAACGAGTTCGATCAAGCGTGGTTTTGCTATGATCAAGCACAGACTCACTCGACTAATTTGACAACTAGGGATGATTTCAAAATTCGGATGGAGTCATTAATCGATGGAAAAGGGAAGATAGCTTGGAAAACACCTGATATCGCTGACAGGGTTGAATTCCTGACTAGGATGCAGGTTTTAGCCAACCCAACGTTGGAAATTGCAAAAGATGATGATGAACAAGAAGGAGATGAATTATCTGAAATCGATTATGCCAGAAAATTATTCACCGAAGAAAGATTATCAGAGGCATTCTTCATTTGTAGGCGACTAGCAGCAGAAGGAGACTCAGAGGCGAAATCACTTGCAGAACAAATTCGTGAGGTGATGAACGATGAGTGAAGAAGATCCTTGGGTTGTCGTTTGGGCTGTACCAAAGGAGTCATTGGATATTCCATGTTGGTTAATGGTAAATCATGT
>DLTU01000155.1:0-13540 GCA_002500385.1 Candidatus Neomicrothrix sp. UBA7828
AGCAATTTTCCCAACGCCAGGTTTGCCAGATAACCATATTGCTCTCAAATTTGCTCGTAATAGTCAGCTATTAATTCAGGGAGAATTTGATCTAGCTCAAATGTACGATGAACGCTCATGTATTGCTGTGACGGGGACAAATGGGAAGACGACTGTCACGATGATGGTAAATCAAATGCTAAATTCAAGTGGAATTAAGACAAAAGCGGTAGGAAATACCGAAACCCCATTAGTTGAGGCAATTCAGGACCAATCCCTATCGAAATTTGTAGTTGAGGCATCTTCATTCCGGTTAGGTCAATCTAAGAATTTCGCACCGGATATAGGCGTTTGGCTAAATTTCTCTCCTGATCATCTTGATGTACACAAAGATTTAAAAGGTTATGAACTGGCAAAAGCGCAAATTTGGGAAAACATCTCAGGTAGCCAAGTAGCCCTTGCTAACGAGGATGACGAAATAGTAATGAGCCATAGGCCTTCTCATGGAGTATTCCGAACATTTGGATTAAATAAAGGCAATAGCAAAGTGTCGAGTAATTGCTTGTTTGTTGAGGGGCACAAATTAATGAAAGTGGAGGAGCTATCAAGAAGTGCGCCACATGATATTTCTAACGCTTTAGCAGCAGCATTAGCTGCAACACATGCAGGGGCTGATAATGAGGCAATTATTGAAACGCTAAGGCACTTCAATCATCTTCCGCATCGAATTGAGATGATTATTGAGCATCAAGGAATTCGATGGTATGACGATAGTAAATCAACTACACCACATTCAGTTCTTGCAGCTCTGGAAAGTTTCGACAACGTAATACTTATTATGGGTGGGCGCAACAAGGGATTGGACCTAACTGTAATTATGCCCATGCTGAATCGAGTAAAACACCTAATTGCAATAGGAGAGGCATCTAAAGAAATAGAGTTAGCATTCGAAAAGAAAGTTAGCGTATCCTTAGCTGAATCAATGGAAGATGCTGTAGAAATAGCTCATACTCATAGCATCCCAGGTGATGTAGTGCTTCTATCTCCGGGCTGTGCATCATTCGATTGGTACAAAAATTATAAAGAACGTGGCCTTGATTTTGCGATAAAGATTAACAGCTTTTTTAAAGGGAAAAAAGATGACAATAATTGATCAACCAAACGCTAATTCATACTCGCAAAGCATTAAGAACGTTTTATTCGCGACGCTGAAATCATCAGAGAAAGCAGACCGCTCATCCAAGAATTCATGGACTCCTACCCAACGAAAATTGCTCTACGTAGTGCTTGTTTTGAATGTATTCGGTATCGCAATGATCCTTTCAGCAGGTTCTGTTGTTGCAAGTCAGGAAGGTATAGGAGAATTCTCATACGCTATGAGGCAAGCGATATGGTTTGCCTTAGGCTTAGGGGCGCTTTATTGTGCCTCAAAGTTTGATTACAGAAACCTGAAGCTCCTTGCACGCCCATTATTGTATGTGACTTATTTCTTGATGTTTTTGCTTTACACTCCTTTAGGTGTTCAAGGAGGCGGAGCTACACGTTGGATAGCTATTTCTGGCATATCATTTCAGCCATCTGAAATCTTGAAGATCGTAACTGTAATTCTCACTGCGCAGGTCATTTCTGACTATCAAAAAGACCTTCGAAATAAACGCGCTTATGGAGAACCATTCTTTGCGGTACTACCTGCAATCGTAATGCTTATAAGCCAACCAGATTACGGCACTATGTGTCTCATATTTTTCCTTCTCGGTTCAATTCTTTACCTTGGCGGAATCCCGTTGGATAAACTTTTCAAGTTTGGTTTAGTTCTTACACCTTTACTGCTTCTCGGTGCTATTGCCGCTCCTTATAGAAGAAAACGTTTATTAGCAGTGCTGAATCCTGAGGGTGATGCGCTTAATTCAGGGTGGCAGACACTTCAATCGCTAACAGGAATAAGCAATGGGGGACTGTTGGGTGTAGGGCCAGGTTCCAGTAAATCTAAATGGTGGACTCCAGAGACGCATACGGATTTTATATTTACTGTGATCGCAGAGGAAATGGGTTTGTTCGGTTCTCTTGTCGTGTTATCACTTTTTGTGGGTTTGGTTATTTTCGGAGTTCAGATAGCGAAGGATTCTCGTGACAAATTTGGCTATCTAATGGCAATGGGCATTACAAGTTGGTTTGCTGTTCAAGCATTAGTGAATATCGGAGTAACAATTGGGCAGATGCCTAATACAGGGTTGCCGCTTCCGTTTATATCCTATGGCGGGAGCTCACTTGTGGTGGGGATGGCGGCAATTGGAATAATGATAAATATCGGACAGCCGAGGAAAAGATGAGTGAGTCCTTTGTGGTAATCGCTGGCGGCGGTACTGCCGGACATTTATACCCAGGATTAGCTATTGCTGAGGCTCTTGTTTGTTTGGGCAAAAGAAGAACTGAAATACATTTTTTTACTAGCGATAGAGATATCGACAATAAGCTACTAACGGCTGCTAATTTTCAATTCAGTCCATTGAAAGGGAATGGGTTAGACCGCAGAAACATCTTATCCTCAATAAGAGCATTAACTCTTTTGATCAAGTCAACTGTCTTTGCCTACCAATATGTCAGGAAATCTAAGCCAAAAGTGATTTTATCTTTGGGCGGTTTTGCAGCAATACCTGGATCATTGGCAGGGCTATTAACTGGTACGCCGGTTGTACTCCATGAACAGAACTCAGTACCTGGTAGTGCTAATAAGCTTATAAGTAAGTGGGTGAAGAAATCAGCTGTTTCGTACAAGAATACTGAATTGCCTCACAGTGTTTACACAGGGAATCCAGTTCGGAAAGAAATCGCTGATCTGAGTAAAAGCTATAGGTCTATGCACCGAAGCCAACTCGGAATTCCTGCAGATAATAAATTGGTAGTTGTTACAGGTGGTTCATTAGGGTCTTCGAAAATAAATAAGTCGATACTGAACGCCTTACCGAATTTAGAGGAAATCCCGAAACTCACTGTCTACCACATAATTGGCAGTAGAGACTGGGAAGAGTTAGGACAACTAAATCTCGAGCAAAAGATTGATTACAGGGCTATAGAATATGAGGAACAAATGCCAATGGTGCTTAATTCGGCTGATCTAATCATTTCGCGTGCTGGAGGCTCAATTATTGCTGAAATAAATTTGTTGGGACTTCCTTCTATTCTCATACCTTTGCCCAATGCTCCCGGAGACCATCAGAGGAGAAACGCCGAATCATTAGTGATGGATGGTAAAGCAGTAATTGTCTCAGATGAGAACTGTACGGGTGAGAGAATCGCCGAAGAGATTAAGAGTATTGTTCTAAATGAGGAGCGCTTGATGGGGATGACGAAAATAAGGCACTCTAAATCAGAAAAGAATGCTGCTGAAAAGATTGCTAGTTTACTGGTCGAGGTTGCTAAATGACAGGGTCAGGGAAGCAGTTACGAATAGATTTGGATACTCCGGCTAGTGTTCACATAGTTGGAATTGGTGGAGCCGGTATGCGGTCTATTGCTAATGTTCTATCTGATATGGGACATGACGTTTCAGGAAGTGATCTTAAATACTCCCCTGGGCTTGATCAGTTGAAGAGTAAAGGGATAAAGGTCACAATTGGGCACTCTAAGTCGAACTTTGAGAATCCGAAAATTTTGACTAAATCTACAGCTATTCCAGAAGGAAACCCAGAGATCAATGCCGCTTTGGAAACCGGTACTCCAGTGTTAACACGTGCGCAAATAATGGCTGCAATTACAGAAAAGAAGAAATCTATAGTGGTCGCCGGGACACACGGTAAAACAACTACTTCCTCAATTCTGTCTGTCCTCTTGTCGGTAGCTGATACTGAGCCTTCTTTCCTCATCGGTGGTGACTTGAATGAGATAGGGTGTGGAGCCCTCTGGAATAATCATTCAGATATTCTTGTTGTCGAAGGTGATGAATCTGACGGTTCTTTTCTAGAGTTAGATTCAGATATTTCAATAATCACAAGTGTGGAATCAGACCACTTGGCGTACTACAAGGATGATAAAAAGCTTAAGGAAGCTTTCAGGGTATTCGCAACAAGAACCAAAGGGCTAGTTTATTTATACGGAGATTCACCTGAAACTCAATATCTAAAAGATCTTCCGAATATCCGGACGTATGGAAAAGCCCCAAACAGTAATTACCAAATCAAGAATTATCAAGGAAAGCGATTTGCATCTGTTTTTGAAATAGTGAGCGAAGGCAGAGTCATTGACACTTTTGATCTAGCAAGTCCAGGTTTCCACAATGCTTTGAATGCTACTGTCGCTGTGGCTGTTGCCGTTGATTTAGGACTTAGTATAGAGAAGGTCAAAAAGGGAATTTCGCAATTTGCTGGAGTAGCCCGAAGGTTTCAATACAGAGGTGAAATAAATGGGATTTCCTTTATTGACGATTATGCTCATCTCCCAACTGAGGTGGAATCTGCATTGGCAGCTGCGAAAGAGGGTAAATGGAATAGGGTCGTCGTTGTATTTCAACCCCATCGTTTCACGAGAACAAATGATTTAGCTAGTGCCTTTTCTAATAGCTTTCAAGATGCTGATGAAATAATTATCACTGGCATATATTCTGCGGGAGAGAAGGCAATACCAGGGGTCACTGGAAAATTAGTTGCGGATGCAGTGGCATCAAAGAGAACTGATAAAAAAATTAGGTATTGTGAGCATCGTGAAGACCTAATTGCGCTTCTGCAGGAGATACTTGTTGAAGGAGACCTTTGCCTAACTTTAGGAGCAGGGGACCTTACCAATATCGCAGACCAGCTAATGGAGTCTTAGAAGATGGTTAATAATTGGAAGGAAATTTCTCAGCTAGTAAATCGAGAATTGCGCCGCGAAGCGGCAATATGCAATTACGAAGTAGGCTTACTGACAACATACAGGACTATAGGTAGATGTTCTCTATTTCTCAAAGCAGAGAACACGAGAGAATTAGGCCACACTTTGGATATCTGCAGACAAAAAGATATAGAAGTAGCGGTTATAGGTAATGGTTCTAATCTCTTAATTTCAGACAATGGCTTTGAAGGATTAATAATTAAGCTCGGTTCTGAGTTTGAAGCAGTAAATGTTATTGAAGAGCATGCTTTTGTTGGTGGGGCAGCCAAGCTTCCTGTAGTGGCAAGATCAACATCTTCAAGGGGACTTGCGGGATTTGAATGGGCCGTAGGGGTTCCAGGAACTATTGGAGGTGCTGTCAAAATGAATGCAGGCGGCCATGGTTCAGATATGAAGGCGAGTATTGAGTCAGTTGATGTGCTTGATATGAGAACTAGTGTTACAAAGACTTTAAAGTTGAACGAACTTCAATTCGACTACCGGCAATCATCGATAACTAAAAATCTACTAGTTACTAACGCAGTCCTAAAGCTTTCAGAGGGCAACCCTGAAGAATCTTCCGGATTAATGAGAGAAATTGTTCGTTGGAGACTGGAGAACCAACCAGGCGGTCAGAATGCCGGATCAGTATTTACCAATCCAAAAAACAAATCGGCTGGAAAGCTTATTGAAGATTCAGGGTGTAAAGGAATGAGGGTTGGTAGTGCAGAAGTATCAACCAAGCATGCGAACTTTATTCAGGCTGACGCTGGCGGAAAAGCTCAAGATATCAGAGAATTAATGGATCTTATTCTGGAGTCCGTATATTCAAAATTTGGAATTCTTCTAACTGCAGAAACTGAAATGATCGGTTTTGACTAATGGTAGAGATTGACCCTCGGATACAGGAACGACGTATTGAAATAATTAGAGCTAAGGGGAAAAGAAGGTTGCGGGTACTGCTTATGGTAGTTCTGATAGCGCTTCTTTCAGTAGCAGGGGTATTGCTATCTAAAAGTTCACTCCTTGATGTAGATGAAGTAGTTGTTGTGGGCGCCGACAGTGAATTAGAGAAGTTGATAGTAGTTGTGGCCAATATACCAAAGTCTAAACCTATACTTGAGATTGATACACAAGCGATATCAACTCGGATTAAAGAAATTCCGAGTGTTAAAGACGCGAAAGTTAGTCGTTCGTTCGGAGGAAAAGTAACAGTCTCAGTCACATTGAGAAAACCATCTGTTCTTCTTTCAAACCTAGGTCATTGGTTTTTAATCGACTTGGAGGGAAGGGTACTTGAACAAGTTTCAGAATTGCCACCTAATTTAGAATACCCAATAGTTGAAGGAAATTTCAATGAGTTAAGGATTGGAGAATGGGTGCCTGATCAGGCTTTATTCGCAATTGAGCTAGCTGCAAACCTTCCTCCCGTGCTGTTAGCAGATATTTCATACGTATCATCGGATGATGGAATTGAGTTGATACTCTTTGGCGAAGGAAAGATATTATTTGGAGATGCTGAGGCGCTTGAATCAAAAATTCTTGCTGCATCAACTATTCTCGAGCAAGTTGATTTAACCGAGTTGATCCATATCGATGTTCGAACTCCAGATAAGCCGGTGTTGTGTCGTTCATCTGAATGCTCGTACGATTCTTATTAGAAATTACCTATTAGCGAAAATTAAATATCTTGACGAAGAACTAATCTGTTCAGGCAAATCAAAGATAAGTGACACAAGGAGTGCGATATGGAAAGTCCACATAATTACCTAGCCGTAATAAAGGTTGTTGGAGTAGGCGGAGGTGGTGTAAACGCTGTTAATAGAATGATTGACGCTGGGCTACGCGGTGCGGAGTTTTTAGCGATTAACACAGACGCACAAGCACTTCTTCTATCTGATGCAGAGGTAAAGATTGATATTGGAAGAGAGTTGACACGAGGTCTCGGTGCAGGTTCTGACCCTGAAATTGGCCGCCAAGCTGCTGAAGATCACAGACCAGAAATCGAACAGGCATTATCTGGTGCTGACATGGTATTTATCACTGCAGGTGAAGGCGGGGGTACCGGTACGGGAGCCGCCCCTATTGTCGCAGATATTGCAAAAGGCTTAGGTGCTTTGACAATCGGCGTAGTGACAAGACCGTTCGGATTTGAGGGGCGGCGAAGAGCAGTTCAAGCGGACCAAGGGATAACCCGTCTTAGGGAAAAGGTCGACACGCAGATTGTGATCCCTAATGATAGGTTGCTTTCTGTAGCAGATGAACAAACCACAGTAGTTGAAGCTTTCGCGAAGGCAGATGAAGTCTTATTAGATGGCGTACGAGGGATAACGGAACTTATTACGACACCAGGTTTGATAAATACTGACTTTGCAGACGTGAAAATGATTATGAATGATGCTGGTTCTGCCCTAATGGGAACAGGTGAAGGTAATGGAGAGCAGCGAGCAACAAGCGCTGCTAGAAAAGCTGTTTCAAGTCCTCTGCTTGAATCACCAATTGATGGGGCTAGAGGAATTCTTCTGTCAATTACTGGCTCAAGCAACTTAACGCTAAATGAGGTAAATGAGGCAGCAGAGCTAGTGCTAGGCGTAGCACATCCTGACGCAAATATAATCTTTGGCACAGTTGTAGATGAGTCCATGGGTGACACTGTGAGAGTTACAGTTATCGCTGCAGGTTTCGATCGTTGGGATAGCGCTTCACGTCCTCAGACTTCAGTTTTGGGCAGTGACATCCCGAATGTCTTTGGTGAAGAAGAGATACCGGAAGAAGTGCATGGTGATCTAGATGTCCCAGACTTTTTGCAGGACTAATAAATCCCCCACGCACTATGAAAGCTAAATACAGCTGGTCAAAAACACTTGAATGTGGATTGGCAGCTAAGGTTCTATCTACGATCTCCGAAGATGGAAATTTATCAATTTCGCAACCTAAAGGCCAACTGCATCAGACGCAGCAAAAACTGATTGATGCGCCTTGGGCATACCTTAAACAAGTACACGGGGGAAATATATTTAGAATCAAAAAACCTGGCGACTATCAAGGCGCAGAGGGTGATGGGATGATCTCCACTGAAAGTGGCATTCCCATGGCTATCCAAGTTGCAGACTGTGCACCAGTCGCACTTATCTGTGAAACGCCTGTTATAGGAATAATTCACGCCGGCTGGCGAGGTCTTCTGGCAGGCATAGTCCAAAATGCATGCACTGAAATGCGTAGGTTGGGAGGAGACCCAACGATAGCTGTAGTGGGGCCTTGCATATATCCTAAACATTATGAATTTGGTTCAGTCGAACTTAAACACATGATGGGAGAATTTGGCCCAACAGTTGAATCAGTAACTGAAGTCGGGACGCCTGCGTTAGATATCCCTGAGGTAGTGAAGATAGCTCTTATGAGAGAGAACATACCAGACATGCGTTTCATTGGTGAGTGCACAGCATCATCAGAGAAGTTTTGGTCGCACCGTGCCGGAGGGGATATAGAAAGACAAGCAATGGTTGTATGGCTGGAAGAGGCAACGTGAAGAGCGGGACTCACTCTGAGCAAATCAAAGAAAGACTTGAGAGAATTAATAGGCTGGTTAATGATAAAGCACAAAATCCAGTAACTCTAATAGGGGTTACCAAAGGGTTTAGTCATGAGGAAGTCAATATTGCCAGTGAACTAGGCATTAAACATTTCGGAGAAAACTATGCTCAGGAACTACTTACAAAAGACCCATTGGTAGTTGCTGAGACTAGTTGGCACTTCATCGGTCAACTTCAAAGCAACAAAATTAGGAAAATATCTCACCTCGTTGATGTGTGGCATTCAGTAACTTCGTTAAAACTTGCTAGAGAAATACATAAGCACAATAACCAGTCACAAATTTTACTGCAGGTTTCTTTGATGGGGCCCTCAAATTCAAAGGGATTCGAAGTTGAGGAGTTACCTGGCCTTATCAGTAAATTGCGAGACGAGAGTATAGATATTTCTGGACTGATGACGATGGGTGTGCCTGGCGACATGGTAGCGACGCGAGTTGTCTTTGAGAAGCTACGTAAGCTAGCGGACACCTTTGAGCTATCTGAATGTTCAATGGGGATGAGTGACGATTTCCAAGTAGCTTTAGAGAGTGGTTCCTCTATGATTAGGGTTGGCTCTGCAATATTTGGGAATAGAAGAGTTGATTGATGAAACTACAAATATGGTGTTAAATTAAAAAGGAGCCTTGGAGGGCTTAATGACAACATTTTTCAAAAAAGCAATGCTTTACCTAGGCCTTGGGTCTGATGAAGATTTTCTTGGGATGGACCCTCAGGGGCCAAGTGATCGAGCTACTGAAGGCGGTGTTATTGTCAAACCGACTCCGGGTGAGAATAATGTTAAACCTATTACCGCAGATGTGGGTGGTGTAAAGCTGGGAAGAGAAGCTGTCAAAGTTACTACAGCAAAGCCACGAAAATTTGTTAAACCTCACATTGTGACACCTATTCGCTTTGCCGAAGTGAAAGAAATTTCGGAAGCTGCTCGAAGGAGTCAACCTGTAATAGTTAACCTCCAACAAGCAGAACATGATGTTGCTGTAAGGATTATTGACTTCTGCTCAGGGCTGAAGATGGGGATTGATGGGTCATTTGAAAAAGCAGGGGCCGACGTCTTCTTATTAACTCCCAAAGACGTCGAAGTCTCTGAGGATGAGAAAAGAAAATTAGCAGCAAGCGCAAGTGGGTCACTTTAAAATATCCCTACTGTCAGCTTGGAAAAATAGTACTATTTAACTATGGCTGCTACTGAATCAAAGACATACCCAATCACCCCCGAGCAATTAAAATCAATTAAATTTAGAAGTATCAAGCGGGGCGGTTATGATCCTGAAGAAGTCGACCTTTTTGTTCACCAACTAGCAACAATTATAAGCCACTCGCCCGAAGACATATTTGGGAAAGGAACTTCATCGGAGGAGGGATTCGATACTGATAGTGCCGCACAGCGTTTACTTTCAGCAGCTCAGCGTACAGCTGATCAATTGATAGCGGACTCAAAGGAACAGGCCACTCAATTGATTGCATCTGCTGAAGCACAAGCTGACAATGTTAAACGAATAGTTTCCGAAGAAGCTCGAGAAATGGCTGAGGAAGCCCAATTAGAACTTAAAAACGCTATATCTGAACTTATGCATAGAAAGCAGCATCTTATTGAGGATTGTCAGGCACTGAGCGCTGAGTTGCAAGCCGGGAAAGATCAGTTATTGACTACTCTTGAAGAAATAAAACTAATGATTAACGTCGAAGAAACGTTCACTTTCCATAATCAATTGGATGATGATCATACAGAGATGGGAAACCAAGAGATTTCAGAATCAAGCGAGTTTTTCGTTGAAGATGAGAACCTAGAAAGAGGAGATAATTCTACGCAAGCGACTCTTGAACTGAGTCAAGCTGATTTGATTTCAGTTGATGAATTAATGGATTCGCCACCTGAACTAACTCTCATACGTAACGCAGAAACGAATGAGGATTGGCTTAATAAAGAGGTGAAAAAGACTGAAGAGGATATGTCTGACCTCAATCCTTCAGAGGACTGGGACAATGAAGTCCCAACTGAACTTATTCAAACGGTTCAGGATGAAAACATAACCACCGGTGACCGTTTCTTTGAAGAATTGGAAAGTCAAGATAAAAGTCCTCTTGGCAAAGCTGACGAGCTGACTAACGAGGCAATGGATGACTTTTTCGGTAACTAAGTCCTAATCTACGGTTATTTGAATCCCGATTTCTTCTCCGTCTATTGACCCTGTAAAGGTTTCTAAGTCCTTATCAGCCTCATTAAACGTTAAGGATTTCCCAAGGACTTGCTCACAGATATAGTCACTAAAATACTTAATTGCCTCTGTCGTTTTATTCGAAGCAACAATATTTAAATTAATTCTGTCTGTGAGGATTAGATTCATTCCTTTGCGAGCTTCTTGAATGGCTCTAACTGCGTCTCTTGCCTTACCTTCATTGAGGAGGCTATCTGTGATTTCAGTATCAAGAGCTACAACGGCTTTATCGCCAGGAAGTGATGTAGCGGTAGTTCCCTCGTTCGCTACTAAGGTGAGTTCAAATTCATGTGATTCAAGAACATAATCGCTGATCTTGACTCGGCCATCACTTAAGCGTTCCCAGTTACCAGCCTTCGCAGTTTGAAACACATCTTGAACGTCACTTCCTAAGCGTGGCCCAAGTACTTTACCATTAGGCTTAAGGACGAAATTTCCGTGAGCTGCTAAATCATCTGTATAGATGAGAGATTTCACATTCACTTCATCCTTAATTAGTAACTCAAAGTCTGAGATGTTACTGGAATCTAAACCTGCAATCGTAATACTCTGAAGCGGCAGGCGGACCCGAAGTCCAGCATCTTCCCTAAGCCTAAGAGCTGCGGATACTACGTCTCTAACTGAATCCATTGTCTTGACGAGATCGCTGTCTGCTGGGAATTCTGCTGGCAAAGGCCATTCAGCTTCGTGGACTGATAGTTCTCTTGTAAGGCCTTTAAATATTTCCTCCGAAACCATTGGCAAAAAAGGTGCAGAAAGCTTGCAAAGTGTATGGAGCACTGTAAAAAGTGTGTCGTACGCATCTTGCTTGTCGTTATCATGTACTGGTTTCGCCGGAGACCAGAACCTGTCTCTGCTTCTCCTGATATACCAGTTGTTTAGAACATCAATGAAGCCCCTAATTTCACTAGTTGCCCCTGGAAGATCGTATTTGTCCATGTGCTCCGTCACGTTTGTGACTAGCAGGTGGGTTTTGGCCAATATGTATTTATCAAGGGTGTTTGAAGGTTCACTTATGAATGTTGCTCGATAGTCATCTATGTTCGCATATAGCGTGAAGAAGCTAAAAGCGCTCCATATCGGATTTATCACTTGCCTGACCACGTCATCAATTGACTGGTCACTAATCCTTGAGTCACCTCCGCGCACAATGGACGAGGACATAAAATACCAGCGCAAAGCATCAGAACCTTGTGCTTCAAAAATTTCAGTTGGTTCTGTGTAATTGCGGAGTTTCTTTGAGAGTTTCGTTCCATCCTCTGCGAGTAGAATACCGTGGCATATCACATTCTTGAACGCTGGCTTATCAAACAAGGCGCCAGCTAGGACGTGAAGTGTGTAGAACCACCCACGAGTTTGATTGATATATTCCACAATGAAGTCAGCTGGAAAATGTTCTTCGAACCATTTCTTATTCTCAAATGGATAATGGACTTGTGCAAATGGCATAGAACCTGACTCAAACCAACAATCGAGTACCTCTGGAACACGACGCATGATTGATTTTCCAGAGGGATCATCAGGGTTTGGCCTAGTTAAGTCATCAATAAAGGGTCTGTGGAGATTCGTCGGCCTAATCCCGAAATCTCTCTCTAGTTCGTCCAGGCTGCCATAGACATCAATACGGGGGAATTCAGGGTTGTCGCTCTTCCAAACGGGAATTGGTGAACCCCAAAAGCGGTTTCTACTTATAGACCAATCTCGTGCTCCTTCAAGCCATTTTCCAAAGCGCCCTTCGCTCACATTTTCTGGAATCCAGTTGATTTCTTTGTTGATCTCAACAAGACGGTCTTTGATTTCTGTGACTTTGACATACCAGGATGGAACAGCCCTATAGATGATCGGTGTGTCTGTTCTCCAACAGTGTGGATAATTATGCTCGTAAGTATCATGTCGGATTATTCGACCTGATTCTTTGAGTTTCTTTATAATTAAGGGGTTAGCGTCAAAAACATTTACTCCAAACCAGTCTGTGACTTCTTTGGTGAAATCTCCTTCATCATTAACAGGCACAACTGTAGGTATTCCATTATCTTCAGCGATTCTTTGATCATCTTCACCAAATCCTGGTGCAATATGCACGACGCCGGTGCCTTCGTTCATCTCAATGAAATCGCCAGCTATTATTCGGAATGCTTGTTCGTCTAAGTCTTGGAAATAAGGGAATAATGGTTGGTATCTTAAGTTGACTATTTTCTGGCCCTTAAAAGTTTCAAGAACTGTGAATTCCCCAAAGATTTCTATGAATGATGCAATTGTTTCTTCGCCTAGGATGTATTGGCCTTCTGGGGTTTCAATAAGCGCGTATTCCTTATCTGGCGCTACAGCAAGAGCCAGGTTGCTGGGAAGTGTCCACGGTGTTGTAGTCCATGCAAGGATTTTTTTTGATACTGAAGCACCCTCCTCATCGATTAAATCAAACGCAACGGTTACAGCAGGGTCTTGACGAGGTCTCGTAGCGTCATCAAGTCTTATCTCAAAGTTTGATAATGGAGTTTCAGCGCCCCAAGAATATGGAATTACTCTTTGAGATTCGTAGATGAGGCCTTGATCCCATAGTTGTTTGAAAGCCCACATAACCGACTCCATATAGTCAAGATCCATGGTCTTGTAGTCATTTTCGAAATCAACCCATCTGGCTTGTCTGGTTACTACCTTTTCCCATTCATCTGTGTATTTGAGGACAGACTCCTGGCAATATGCATTAAATTTTTCTATTCCAAATTCCGTGATGGCTGCTCGCCCAGAAACTTGTAGTTGTTTCTCGCTTTCCATTTCGGCCGGTAGTCCATGGCAATCCCAGCCGAATCTACGTTCAACTCTATTCCCGCGCATTGTTTGGAAGCGGGGGCTGACGTCTTTGACATATCCGGTTAATAAGTGACCGTGATGCGGTAAGCCGTTAGC
>DLTU01000055.1:0-4036 GCA_002500385.1 Candidatus Neomicrothrix sp. UBA7828
CAACTACAAGAGAATAGAGACTTCTTGATTAAATCATTTGCTGGTACGAATATAAAGATGGATTCACCACAAGCTACTTATCTGGCTTGGTTAAATTTTTCTAACACCAATATTTCTCAGGCCCCATCAAAAGTCATCCTTGAGAAAGGTCGAGTCGCTTTAGAGCCTGGAAGTAAATTCGGCCCACAAAGCCACTCTTTTGCGCGCCTCAATTTCGCTACAAGTCCTGATATATTGGAATCTATTGTTGAGAGAATACTTGAGGTTCTTGAATAAGCAGGTTCTTTTAGGCGCTATTATCAACTCTAATATTGCGCTAAAGTGCAAACATCACCAAAAGGAGTTTTGATGAGAGCAGCAATCCTAAGAGATGACAGTGGCGCTTTAAATATTGAGGACGTCACAATCGATAAACCTGACCGTAACGAGGTACTGATCAAGACAGTTGCTTCGGGGCTATGTCACAGTGATCTTCACTTTATAGATGGAAGTTGGTCTTTTCTAGCTATGTACCCCATGCTTCTGGGTCATGAGGCTGCAGGGGTCGTTCAAGCTGTAGGTGAGGACGTCGTTGGTATCCAGACTGGTGATCACGTGATTACTTGCTTATCAATGTTCTGTGGCTACTGCGAACGCTGTTTGACGGGGCACAGCTATATCTGCTCAGAGAGACAACAAGTACAAGGCCGCCAACCAGGAAACCAGCCAAGAATTACCGATCATGATGGTGCAGAAGTGAACCAGTTTACGGGTATTGGTTCTTTCGGTGAAGAGATGCTCGTGCATCAAAACGGAGTCGTTAAAATCAGCAATGATATGCCCCTTGATAGAGCGGCGTTGGTCGGGTGCGGTGTCACAACGGGGGTCGGTGCTGTTTTTCGTAGTGCAGAGGTTAAACCAGGCTCAACCGTTGCGGTTGTTGGCTGCGGAGGAGTTGGAATATCTACTATTCAAGGTGCTCATTTAGCAGGCGCCAGGCAGATCATAGCTGTTGATTTGGAACAGCAAAAGCTTGACTGGGCAACACAATTAGGAGCTACCCATACAGTCAACCCTAATGATGGGGATCCCGTAGCACAGGTTCTCGAACTCACAAGCGGCGGGGTGGACTATAGCTTTGAGGCCATAGGGCTTAAACAAACTGCTGAACAAGCCTACGGTATGATTAGGGCTGGAGGTTTAGCGACCATTATGGGTATGATCCCTCCAGGTGTCAACCTTGAAATACCTGGTGCAGACCTTTTTTTGTCGGCTAAGCGCCTTCAGGGTTCAATAATGGGCTCCAATAACTTCAAAGTTGATATGCCGCACTTATGTGATTTATATCTCGGCGGCAGACTTAAACTTGACGAAATGGTATCTCGCACCATCACATTGGATGAAATTAATGATGGCTTTACAGCAATGAAAAATGGCGAAGTCGTGCGTGCTGTCATAGATTTCGGAACCTGAGCTGAAATGAGTAGGGCTAAGCGGTGACTTCCTGCCCTACGCTTGAAACTGAACGGCTGATTATGCGGCCATTTCGTGATAATGATCTAAATAATTATGCAGCAATGATGGATACCCCCGAATTGCGTGAAAGTCTTCGCATCCCTGATCATAAGGGAAGGCCTGAAGCTTGGTTTGAAATGGCTTGGTGGCGCGGTCAGTGGGAACTTCGAGGAACTGGAAACTGGGCTTTAGAAGATAAGGAATCAGGGACTTTTATAGGAAGAGCGGGATTGCATAATC
This sequence comes from Candidatus Neomicrothrix sp. UBA7828, assembly GCA_002500385.1. GTDB lineage: Bacteria > Actinomycetota > Acidimicrobiia > Acidimicrobiales > UBA8592 > UBA8592. The sequence continues at coordinate 1,735 of DLTU01000055.1, forward strand.
CAGAACGCGAAGATTGGCCAGGGGTTGAAGTTGGCTGGGCACTTCATCCGGACAAGTGGGGCTTGGGTTACGCTACGGAAGCCGGAGCAGAGTCTATTAGGTATGCATTCGAAGATCTAGACGAGGATTGTCTCTTCAGTACCATTTTGCCAGATAATCATCGGTCCCAATCTGTTGCGAAAAGGCTAGGGTTTGTTTTGGTTGAGACGAAAGTTCTCTCACATTACCCGCACGAACCGCATGGGATATGGATGATAAAGAGGTGAGGAAATTTACTTTAGGCAAAGGTAACTCTGGTTGGTGGGACGGGGCAATCGGCTATGAGGTATACATTAGGTCTTTTGCTGATAGTAACGGCGATGGAATAGGCGACCTGCAAGGACTAATATCAAAACTTGACTACTTAGCATGGTTAGGTGTGGATCTAGTTTGGGTATCACCCTTCTACCCTTCTCCAATGGCAGATTTTGGCTATGACGTAAGCAATTATTGTGATGTTGATCCTATATTCGGGACTTTAGAGGATTTTGATTGCCTCGTTGCCGAAGTGCACAGACTTGGTATGAGGCTGCTGATAGATCTGGTTCCTAATCACTCATCAAGTGAGCACCAGTGGTTTGTTGAATCAAGATCATCTATGGATAATGATAAAAGGGGTTTCTATCACTGGAGGGACCCGTCACAAAATGGTGGCCCGCCTAATAACTGGGTTTCCCACTTTGGGGGTTCGGCATGGACATTTGATGAGCTAACTGAACAATATTATCTACATCTATTTCTTCCAGAGCAACCAGATCTGAACTGGAACAACCCAAATGTAGTGAAAGAATTTGATAATATTCTTAAATTCTGGCTTGCAAGGGATGTTGACGGGTTCCGAATAGATGTGGCACAAGGGCTCGTAAAAAATATGCTTATGGCAGACAATCCGCTCCGGTTCCCATTGCATAAAGACATGAGTCCTCGGGAGATCTTTGCTTCATACGATCACCGTTATGATCTTGACCAGTCAGGGAACATTGAAATCTATCAACGTTGGAGAAAAATAGCTGATGAAAAAGATGCGCTACTTTTGGGGGAGGTATACCTGCGTGATAATGACCCCAATAAAGTAAGTCGCTATGTTGCATCAAAGGATTCTTTGCATAGAGCTTTCTATTTCGCACCCATGCATGTTCCTTGGGCTCCTGAACCTATGTGGGATACTTTTCGTGATGCTCTTGATGCTGCCCCTGAGGATCTCTCTTGGGCACTGAGCAGTCATGATGATCCTCGAGCACCTACACGTTTTGGAGGAGGGGAAGAGGGCAAACAAAGAGCTCTAGCATACTCAGTCCTTCTAATATTTCTTCCTGGGCTTCCATTTATCTACCAAGGGGATGAGCTCGGTTTAGAAAGCATTCTAGTTAAGCCAGAGGATCAAGCTGACCCTGTTGCGCTTAGGAACGAAGATGGCTCTGACGGAAGAGATGGCGCACGGTCTCCGATCCCTTGGCAAGCTGGGGAGAATTTGGGTTTCTCCTCCGGCAAACCTTGGCTTCCAATGGGCGATCGGTTAGAAGAGGAGACGGTAGATTCCCAGAGGTTTGATCAAGATTCGACGTTATTCAAATATAAGGAGTTATTTCAACTTCGGGTAGAGCGGTTAGATCCTAACTCGCCGTTGAAATGGATTACTTCGCGGGACTCGTCGGTCATTGCATTTACGAGAGCTGATATCCTCTGCGCTATTAATGTCGGGGGGCAAAGTGAGAAATTGAACCTAGGGAAAGAAATGTCTGATATAAAGTTTTCGGTAGGTGATGCCATCTTTAGTGATGGAATTCTTGAACTCGGATTAGCCTCAGCGGCGATCATAACGTCAGGGCTTTAACTTCCTGACTAAATTGATCATTTCAAAAACAGCCGAGGCCGCTGCTGACCCCTTATCTCCCGTTGAGCCATCGTGGTCAATGTAAGAAATATCTGACCGTTGGCGAGCTTGTTCTAAAGTATCAGTTGTTAGGACTCCAAATGCTATGGGAATACCGGTGTCGATACTTACCTCACGAACCCCTCTTGCACATTCGCCGGCTACAAACTCGAAGTGGGGAGTCCCGCCTCTGACTACAGCACCTAGGGTTATTATCCCATCTACGTTTGTGCTCTTTGCAATGGCGCTGCACGCAAATGGGATCTCGAAGGCACCAGGAACCCAGTAAGTGTTTATCGAATCAGAGGCGACGCCCTGCGATTCAAGATAAGATTTCGCACCGTCAATTAGTCTTTCAGTGATTTCTAAATTGAACTTTCCAGCTACGAT
>DLTU01000132.1:0-3138 GCA_002500385.1 Candidatus Neomicrothrix sp. UBA7828
GTAGAGTATTTCCATCCAGATGCTGAAGAATTACTCAGAGATACATATGGATTGATGATTTATCAGGAGAGCGTGATGCGGGTTGCGCAGAAATTTGCAGGCTATACCCTCGCTCAAGCCGACAATCTTAGAAAGGCAATGGGCAAAAAAATACGTTCTGCCATGGAGAAAGAACGAGAACGATTTACTTCGGGTATGGAGAGTATGGGGTATGAAACCAGATTGAGCGAGGACGTATTTGAAGTAATCTCCCAATTCGCTGATTATGCGTTTAACAAGAGTCACAGTTACGGATACGGATTGGTTGCATACCAAACAGCGTTTTTAAAGACCCATTATCCCGTTCAGTATATGGCTGCTTTGATGACCAGCGTTAAAGGAAGAAAAAAGGAAGATTCTGCAATATATCTTAACGAGTGCCGTCACATGGGTCTTGAAGTCTCAGTTCCCGATGTCAATACTGCTCAAATGAATTATTACCCTGATACTAAAATTGGAAATGAAAGTCAGCGAATAGTTTATGGGCTTTCAGCGATAAGAAATGTTGGAGAGGGAATTGTCTCTCTACTAATATCAGAGCGAAATTTAAACGGACCCTTTATAGATTTCTATGACTTCTGTGAAAGAGTTGACCTTCAAGTGCTTAACAGGAGAGCAATTGAAGCTTTGATCAAAGCAGGTTCGTTTGATTCACTTGGTCACACTAGGCAGGGCCTACTAGCAAGTTACGAACAGATCATTGAGCAAACTGTGTCAAGACGCCGTGAAAAGGAAATGGGTGTAATGACATTATTTGAAGTGGTGTCAGAGGATGCCTCACAAGTTTTTGATGACAAGGTTCTAATACCAGAGATAGAATTTGAGAAACAACAACGACTCTCATTTGAGAAAGAGATGCTTGGTAGATACATTTCGGATCACCCACTACGAGGCTATGAAGGAACTTTGAGAAGAAAATGCGATGTTACAAGTCAGGGCGTCAGTACTTTAGATGAGGGTAAGATCATAAAAGTCGGCGGCGTGATCACAGAAGTCAATAAGAAACATACACAGCGAGGAGACTTGATGGCAACTATTTCACTTGAAGATCTAGAAGGTGAAATAGAAGTCATAGTCTTCACAAAGGCGATGGCTCAGGTTGGACATAAACTTGCAACTGATCGCCCCGTAATTGTGACGGGGCGTGTAGATAGGCGAGATGAAAATTCAAAGATAATTTGTCTTGAAGTTGAAGAGTTGAAAAGTGATCAAGAGAGCAAAGTCACGTCAATAGATGTCAAGATCCCTTCAACCGGAACATCTACAAAACATTTAGAGAACCTTGCTTTGTTATTGTCCGAACATGCTGGTGAGTGCGACGTGTATGTGCACCTAGGATCAAAGAGAATTTGGCTCGGGGCCGATGTCCGGGTCGATCCTGACAGTGGGCTTCTTGGAGAACTTCGTGTTCTCTTTGGAGCCGAATGTATTTTGACTTGAAACTGACAACTCTTAAAGTTGCGTAAAATGTAATTACCGACTGAAATGGACTTAGGAGATGGTGAGGTAGCCATTAGTTTGGGGCGGACATGGGATTCGAGGTTGAAACAAAGGACTGCACTGCTGTCACGGATGCCGAGCTAGGAGAACTTGAATCATTATCCGCTGATTCACCGAACGCCATTTCAATGGGTCTGCTTTCAAAACAGGCTGAAGAATGGGTTCTCCTAACAACTGCACGCGAAAGCGGAAATCTTAAGGGTTATGTATTCTGTACCCTTGAGAGGATAGGTGGAACTCCTGCAGTGATTATGGGCCTTGGCTCAGTCATGAGAAATAATAAAAGGAACGCAACTCTGAAAGCGTTAATGAATGAACTCTATCACAGAGCTCTTATGGCTTTTCCCGACGAAGACGTTATCTTCGGAACTACGATTCTATCTCCAAGCGGTCTAGAAGTTTTTAAAGACCTAACTGATGAACTTCCTAAACCTTCTTATAGGCCAACTGGGGAAGAGCGTGCATGGGGTCGTCGATTCGCAAAACGACTTGGATTCTCCCAACTAGGGTTTGACGACAAGAAATTTATAGCAGTCGGAGATGGTTCCAAGCCATGTGTATTTGATCATGAAAGCCTAAAACCTGAGAAGATTGATAAAGATTTAATCGGCATGTTCTCGGATCTTAATCACGAAAGTGGCGATGCTATGGTGGCAGTAGCTTGGGCTATGGCGGAGAAACTTGAAAAACTCGGGTCCTGAATCGCTTTCAAACTTCCAAATTGTTTCTGGTCTCATGACCCAGCGTCGAATGGTGAGAAATTTCGCTCAAGAACCATTGTCGCCAGATCAAGCTCGAAGTTTTATTAATTTGGCTAGGTCCTCTCCAAGAGCAGGGAACACTGAAGGAATAAGATATTCACTTCTTGAAAATGAGAATACAGACTCATATTGGGAAATAACATTAGATGAGAATACAAAAGAGTCGTTTCCATGGCCCGGGCTACTCAACGCTCCAACTTTGATAATCGTCTGGGTCAATCCAAACAGTTACCTTCAACGGTACGCGGAGGACGATAAGAAAAAGACTGGATTAGGGGAAGATGAGAGAAATTGGTCCACACCGTATTGGTGGGTTGATGGGGGAATGGCAGCGATGTCAATATTGATAGCTGCTGAATCAGATAATTTAGGGTCATTATTTTTTGGAATTTTTAGTCATGAAGAAGCATTGAAAAAGGAATATTCAATTCCTGAAGAATATAAATCAATTGGCACTATAGCGATAGGGCATCCAGCTAAACATCAACGAGCAAGCAAATCTACATTAAGAGGAAGAGCTACATTAGATGAACTTATTTTCTAAATCTTGAGGCCAGAGAGTATCGGTACCAAAAAGAACGCTATATTCTATTTAGATCGGAGATAAGTTGTCAGAAGCTCAGGAAAATGAAACCACAGAAACATCCGAAAAAATTCCTTTTGTTGACTATTTAATTCTAGACAATCCTCCTTATTTACAGGCTCAAGAATGCATGAGTTGCGGTGCGAGATATTTTGATCGAAGGAATGCATGCGCCAGTTGCTTTGAAGATCAATTTCGTTCCGTAGCTATTGAACAAGAGGGAATAGTTACAAGTTTCAGCATCGTTCAAATGGG
>DLTU01000132.1:3550-6644 GCA_002500385.1 Candidatus Neomicrothrix sp. UBA7828
TGACTCTGGGCATGCAGGTTAAGTTAATGACGTATTCAATGGGAGAAGATAGTGAAGGTACAGAAGCAATAGCTTTTGGCTTTGAACCAATATAGATAGGAAGAAAAAAATGGGATCAGACACAATTTGGATTATCGGATCTAACATGACCAGATTTGGTAAACACCCTGATAAAGATGTTGTAGATCTTGCTGCAGAGGCTAGCCGTGAAGCACTAAAGGATGCCGATATTTCGCTCTCAGAAGTTGGAGTGCTAGGAGTCGGGAACCTTATGAACGCAGGTGCAGGTATCGGTCAGCAATTACAAAAGCAGATTGGACAAACTGGAATTCCAGTATTCAACGTTTCTAACGCCTGTGCAACCGGAGCAACTGCTTTGCGCGTAGCCATAATGGCAGTCAAGGCAGGAGAAACCGATGTGGGGATGGCAGTTGGAGTAGAAAAATTAGCCGGTGCAGGGTTATTAGGACAAAGAGGTCCTAAGCCTGAATCGGATACGTGGCAGCCAAGTGGCCGGTTTGGGGCGCTTTCTTCAACTGAAGGAAGGATAGGAACAAGTATCATGCCTGGCGTTTTCGCCCAAGTCGGAATGGAATACGGTCATAAATATGGTGGTGCTAGCTTTGAACTGTTCGCCAAAATTTCAGAAAAGAACCACTCCCACTCAACACTTAACCCCTTAGCTGCTTATCAGAAGAGATTCACATTAGAAGAGATAATGAATGATGTCATGATCGCGTATCCGAATACCAGACCGATGTGTTCCGGAAATTGCGATGGGGCCGCAGCAATGATTGTTGTTAGCGATGAGAAGATGAAATCTATGCCACTAGAAGTACAAAAGAGGGCAGTGAAAATATCAGCTTCAGTGCTAACTTCAGACCCATATGTTGATGGATGTCAGATATTGCCGGATGTGAATACACTCACGAGAAATGCAGCATCTCAGGCATATGAGCAAGCAGGTATCGGCCCCGAAGATTTAGACTTGGTGGAACTTCATGACTGTTTCGCAACTGCGGAACTTGTGCATTACGACAATTTAATGCTTTGTGAAGAGGGAGGCGCAGTTGACTTCTTTGAGTCTGGAGCTCCTTGGCGTGATGGAGGCAAACCAGTAAACGTCTCTGGCGGTTTACAATCGAAAGGACACCCAATCGCTGCTACTGGAATTGCTAACATTCATGAGATCGTTATGCATCTGCGCGGTGAAGCAGGTGACCGTCAAATTGAAGGAGCAAGAGTTGGACTAGCTCATGTAATTGGTCTTGGGTCTGCTTGTGGCGTGCATATACTTGAAAAAGTCGCGTAAAATTTTTTACTGGATCAAGTTTAGGTGAACGATTCAGTGGTAACCGATAATATTCTCAGTCTTGATCTCTTTTGGGCTTTTGGGGATTCTAAACCTCGTGTAATCTCAAGAGGAGACTAATCAATGGAGTTGATATGAGTAATAATAGAAAGTTCTATATAAATGGCGAATGGGTAGAGCCCACCGGGTCGGATACGGTAGACGTTATTAATCCTGCAACTGAGGATGTTATTGGGACAATTGCACTGGGAACGCATGCAGACGTCGATGCAGCTGTTGCAGCAGCACAGAGTGCATTTGAAACTTTCTCCCAAACAACAGTTGAAGAGCGGCTTGAACTCTTGAATAAAATAACCGAGATAATCGGATCAAGGTCGGAGGATTTAGCCACCGCGATTACTTCAGAAATGGGAGCCCCTAGTGGTCTAGCCAAAGCAGCCCAAGCTGGAACCGGTCTATTCCATTTCGCTACTACGGCTGGTATTTTGGCAAATTTCAACTTCGAAGAGGAATTAGGAAAAAATTTGATTGTCAAAGAGCCTGTTGGAGTAGTTGGGATGATCACTCCATGGAACTGGCCGATAAACCAAATTGCCTGCAAAGTAGCTCCAGCTTTAGCAGCTGGTTGCACGATGGTTCTTAAGCCATCCGAAGTAGCCCCACTTAACGCGATAATATTTGCCGAAGTAATGGATGAAGCTGGAGTCCCGCCAGGAGTATTTAATTTAGTAAACGGCGATGGACCCACTGTAGGAGCGTACTTATCAAGTCACGCTGGGATTGACATGATGTCATTTACCGGTTCTACAAGAGCTGGAATTGAGGTAGCAAGAAATGCTGCAGCTACCGTTAAACGTGTAGCTCAAGAACTTGGAGGTAAATCTGCCAATATAATCCTGGACGATGCAAATCTCGAGGAAGCAGTAGGTCGGGATGCTTTCGGAATGTGTATGAATTCAGGTCAATCCTGCAACGCAGGTACTAGAATGCTAGTCCCCAATTCAAAGATGGAAGAAGCAAAAGCAATTGCGAAAGCTTCAATGGAAGCAGTATCTGTAGGAGATCCCACAAGTGATGGAACTACTATCGGCCCCGTTGTTTCAGAAACGCAATGGAACAAAATCCAAGGGTTGATTCAAGCGGGTATTGATGAAGGAGCAGAGTTAGTTTGTGGAGGGCTTGGTAGACCCGATGGGCTTGAAAAGGGTTATTACGTAAAGCCAACACTGTTTGCAAATGTAACTAATGATATGCAGATAGCGCAGGAGGAAATCTTCGGCCCTGTCCTAGTTCTAATTGGCTATGAAGACGATGATGAAGCAATTTCAATAGCCAACGACACAGTCTATGGATTAGCAGGATACATTTCTGGAAGTCACGACCGAGCAGTGCAAATAGCGCGCCAAATCCGAACTGGTAACATGCATGTAAATGGTGCTGGCCCAGACTTTAATGCCCCGTTTGGTGGTTACAAACAATCAGGTAATGGAAGAGAATGGGGTACTCACGGTTTAGAAGAATTCATGGAGGTCAAAGCCATACTTGGAGGTCTTTCGTCCTAAGAGTTATATGAGTCAACTCCTAAAACTAAAATTATGGTTCGAGGGTTCACGACCTAAGACTATACCTGCCGCATTAGTTCCAGTTATTGTAGGAACTGCTTCAGTAGAAATTAGCTTAACCATCTATAGGCTTTTACTTGCTCTTGTCGTGTCGATTGCACTGCAAGTCGGAGTCAATTATGCAAATGATTACTCTGATGGAATTCGTGGAACCGACCAA
>DLTU01000076.1:0-3243 GCA_002500385.1 Candidatus Neomicrothrix sp. UBA7828
ATATGCGCTGCGTTAGTTGAAGCAGCTGAAAGTGAACAGGGTCAAATAATTGATGCAGCAATGACGGATGGTTCTGCACTTCTTTCTACAATGATGCACTCATTCAAAGCTATGGGAATATGGGGAGATCGCGGAACAAATCTTCTCGATACAGGAGCTCCTTTCTACGATGTTTTTGAATGCGCAGACGGAGAATTCATATCAATAGGTTCAATTGAACCCCAGTTCTACTCTGAACTTCTTCGTATAACAGGAATTGACCAAAGCGTGAATCCTAAACAGATGGAAAGAACGAAATGGGCAGAAATGAAATCGAAGATAGGTGACGCAATCAAAGAAAAGACGAGATCAGAATGGGAGGAATTAATGGAAGGAACAGATGTTTGCTTTGCGCCTGTTCTCTCAATGGATGAGGCTTATGAGCACCCCCATAATAAAGAGAGAAGCACATTCATCGAAATTGCAGGAGTAATGCAGCCTGCGCCTGCACCACGGTTTAGTAGAACTCCTGGGGCAGTGTCATCTCCTCCACCTCACGCCGGCCAACATACAGAGGAAGTTCTCACAGGTTTAGGTCTGACAACAGATGAAATATTGATGCTCAGAGAACAAAATATAATCAAATAAATTTGATCAGCTGAATTCTTTAATCATCTGAACTCCGCATAATTGTCATGTAGCTGTCATCATTGAGATATGACAGTAATAAAAATAAATGCAATTACAGTTCCTGAAGGTATAGGTAGCGAAGTAACAAGTAGATTTGCCGTTAGGGCAGGTGCAGTCGATGGCACCGAAGGATTTGAAGGTTTCGAGCTATGGGAACCTGAAGATGGAAGAAAGCAGTGGTTGGTAGTTACGAGATGGCTTGATGATGCATCCTTTGAAAAGTGGAGATCGTCAGGGGAAGCAGCTGATGCTCATAAACCCGTTGAAGGAGCTACAGAAAAGCCTTTAAACCTATCAGCAGAGTTATGGCACTATACAGTCTCTGTTGCTTCTCAAGAAAGCGATTGAGATACTAGTGGGCTTGAGGGATTTACATACTACAGTTGCTTTTTTTCTTATCTTTCTGAATGCAATAGTAGGAGTTTGGGGCATTCTCCTTGACAGGGAAAGTATCAAATCAACACGATTCTTCTGGATAGCTATAGTGGCTGCTCAAATTACTGTCTTTGTGCAAGCTATTGTAGGAGTCGCACTACAATCAAAAGAAAATATAGAACCAGATGATTTCCATTATTTGTATGGATTTTCAATGATCATTGCAATTGCGCTTCTATATGGTTACCGAAATACCATCGGAAACAAAAAATTTTTACTCTATGGGTTAGGAAGTTTATTCATAATGGGGCTGGGGATCAGGGCTATGTTCCTAGGAACAACATAGAAATGCAAAGATAGAGAATAAATATGAATACTTGTTTTGGAGAGTTAGATTGAGCAACTATGTTTTGGTGACTGGAGGCGCAGGGTACATCGGAAGTCATTCTGTTCTGGCACTAATGGAAGCGGGTTATAACCCAATAGTGCTTGATAATTTTTCCAACTCATCAAGAGAGTCGATTAGCGGTATCGAAAAGATATATGGGGCCGGCCCTGTCGTCATTGAGGGTGATGTAGGTAACTCGTCGCTACTAATGGATATTTTCTTAAGTTATGACGTAGAGTCGGTTCTTCACTTTTCGGGACTTAAATCGGTTGAAGAGTCGATGGCTGATCCGCTGAAATATTATTCTGAAAATGTTGGATCCTCTCTGTCTCTTCTACGAACAATGCAAGAAGCTAACATCCAGAAAATCATCTTTTCTTCGTCAGCAACTGTTTATGATCCTGAGAGCCAAGTACCTTACACAGAAAATTCTCCTACTAATCCTATAAACCCCTACGGGCATACCAAATTGTGTATCGAGCAGATTCTTCATGGGCTTGCAAGTTCCAATCCAAAGTGGAGGGTGGGCATATTACGCTATTTCAACCCTGTTGGAGCTCATCCATCTGGCCATATCGGAGAGGATCCAAAGCAAAATCCCAATAATCTGATGCCCTTAGTTATGCAAACTGCCGTAGGTCGGATGGAAAAACTCCTAATCTATGGAGATGACTATGACACTCTAGATGGGACGTGCATCCGAGATTATATCCATGTCTTGGATCTCGCTAGAGGTCATTTATCAGCTTTAACGTACTTAGAAAGACATCAAGGTCTTCATATATGGAACTTGGGTACGGGGAAGGGAACTTCAGTTCAAGAGTTAATAGAAAAGGCTAGAGAAGTTACTGGAGCTGTGATAAAAACAGAAATTACTTCCAGACGCCTTGGTGATAGTCCTGAAGCAGTTGCTGATCCGAAGAAAGCAAAAAGCGAACTGTCTTGGCATCCAGAATACTCAATTGGGAATATGTGCGCCGATCACTGGAATTGGCAACGTCAAAATCCAGATGGGTATCAATAGCCTAAAACGCGTTCAAGGTAAGGGTTGGTAAAATGGCCATCTGGGTCTAATGCCTCTCTAGTCTGAGCGAACTCAGTCCATTTCGGATACAGCTTTGCTAATTTCGTTGATTCAAGACTATGTAGTTTCCCCCAATGAGGCCGTCCATTGAATTGACCCATAATGCTTTCGATTTTAGTGAAAAAATCTTTGGAGTTTGCTCGGTTATAAAGATGGACTGCAATAAAGCCTGTCTTTCTTTCGCTAGCCATTGAAAGGGGAATGTTGTCTGCACTTAAGGTTCTGATTTCGACTGGAAATGTAACTGGAAAGCTAAGTCCTTCAATAACACGCCGGACCTCTTCAAAAGCATCAAAGAGATACTCTCTCGGAACCGAATACTCCATTTCAAGAAATTTAACTCTTCGTTTCGAGCAAAAAACTTTATGGCTAGCATCTATGCGCTCTGGTCGGACATTCTCCTTAATAAGACTATTCACTGTCCGGTTTACGCTATTTGGGAACTGTAACCAGAATTGATTTAAAATACCAAAGCCAAAGTTTCGTACGACCTCATCGGTCACAAATGTGGATAATTTGTTTGTTCTCGTATTAGCGGATGTAGTCTTATTGCATATTTTAATTTCGGCAAGCTCAGTATGTGGGAACCAAAAGAACTCAACAAAGTCTGCGTTCAATTCCTCGATTTTGAACCGAGATATAATTTCAGGCAATTTTGCAGTGAACTGAAGAATCTTCAAGTTGAAGGCTGGGACACACTGCAGCGTTACTGTGGTTATTATTCCCA
>DLTU01000093.1:0-6471 GCA_002500385.1 Candidatus Neomicrothrix sp. UBA7828
ACTCCCATGAGCCCTTCAGCACAACGTGCAACAGCGTTTACGATTTTGTTGACATCTACTTCTTCAAGGTCCCCGTTTCGTTTACGAACGCGCATGGTCGTAGTTTGTTCAGACTTAGCTTTTGCTCCGTTCTCTTTGTCAGAACCGGACCCCTCAATTTCGGTAGGTCCGGCTATGACCTGAACGTTACCTTCGTCAATTCCATTGAGTTTTTCTTCTGTTGTTTGTTTGCTGTTTTCTTTCTCAATGGATGGTTCTGATAGTGCCATCGTTTCTCCTCAAATGTCCCCAACTAGCGAACCAGTTTTATGTGGTTCTTGCTCTGAATTCTTTTCCGCTACTCATGGATTCAAGATTTCAGTTACCCAACTGCTTTTCTTCATTAAAAAGTGGTTGGAATATAATTACAGCCGTGTAACTACACCCGTGTCAATAGTTGTTGGATATTTTTTGGTTTTTTTATTCAGAGACAAGAAGATTGTGTTCCGAGATGATGACCCCGTCAGGATCCGAGTAGATCCAGATGCCAGGTTTTATCGGAATTTGTGCAATAGTTAGCTGGATATCAACTTCCCCGCGATTCCTTTTGATACTTTTTCTGGGGTTTGTTCCCAGAGCCTTTATTCCTATAGGCATTTCAGCGATGACTGCCGAGTCTCTGATATATCCATTTACAATAATACCAGCCCACTCATTTTCTATTGCCAGCAGCGCTAGTTGGTCTCCGACCAAAGCGCAGGCCCGGGATGCTCCTCCGTCTATTACGAGAACTTGATTATTTCCCTTTGTTTCAAGTGATTGACGAACTAAAGAATTGTCCTCCGGTGCGTGGATTGTCTTCGCTTTGCCAAAGAATGTTGACACTTCGCCATAGGAAAGAAAATTTTCCATAAGCACAATCGACTCAGGATATTCGTCAAGTAGGTCAGCTGTTGAGAACGACTGCATGCTTAAGTTTTAGCAGGGGTGGTGCTCGGAAGCACGTTTAATTCGGTAGCTTTTATAGAAGCCCAGATCGTATTTCCTAAGGCAATCTCCATTTCATGGAATGAAGCAAGCGTAATTGTTGCATAGCAATCAAACGAACCACTCAATTTGATTTTGACAAGATTGTCTTTCCTATCAAGGCTGGTAATTGTAGTTTTCCACTTGTTGCGTGGAGACTCGGTTGGGGGGGAAAGGTGGAGTGAGACAGTTGAACTAGGGAAACTTATTTGAACGTTTCCGGAGTAATGTTGAGGCAATAGAAGAATTTCGCCACCATCAGATTTAAATTCGAGGCCAGTTGCTACTCCTGAGATTAGGTTTAAATCAAAAAACTTGCTCAGCCATGGGCTTGCAGGCTGGTGAATGATTGATTCTAAGTCACCAAACTGGATAACCTTGTTGCTTTCAAGAGCAACGATGTAATCTGACAGTTTAAGGACTTCAACAGGGTCATGGGAAACAAGCAAGAGCGTAGTATCCAACTTTTGAAGTATCTGATGGATTTGATTTACCGACTCAACGTCAAGTGCTGACGTAGGTTCATCAAGCATGAGTAGCTTTGGTCGCCTAGTTAGAGATCTAGCTAAGGAAACGCGTGCAGTCTGCCCTCCTGAGAGTTGTTTTGGATACTTGTCTTTGAGTTTCCATAAATCAAAATCTATAAGGGTTTCAGTAGCAAGCGATTGGGCATTTCTTTTTGAATACCCTTTGGCTCGGTAGGGGAAAGCAACGTTATCTTCGACTGTTAAGTGGGGGAACACGCTTCCTCCCTGATGTTGTAAGACAAGTTCTCTGAGGTGCGGAGGAACAAAGAGTTTTGAAATTGGTTCGTCGTAAATGACCTCATCAATTTTTAGTGAACCTGAGTTAAGGTATTCATGTCCAGCAATTAAGCGTAATAATGTGGTTTTTCCCGATCCGTTTGGACCTATGATGGCTATGCGTTTATTGGTTCCAGTTTCGAACGAATATTCAAATCCTTCCGTTCCAAGTCTTGTCTCTCCGGATAGGTAGATTCCTGTCATCGCCGACCCAGCCAATTCCCTCGGAGTGTGATGAGAACAGACAGAGAGATCAACACCATAAGCATGCCTATAACCATTGCTCTTTCGGGATTGGTTTCTAATGCCACGAATAGTTGCAACGGCAAGGTTCGAGTTTGTTCAGGATTATCTCCTGCAAATGTAATAGTCGCACCGAATTCGCCAAGTGCTCTTGCCCAAGAGAGAGCGATGCCAGCTAATATCGAATTCCGTAACATAGGAAGAGTCACTGTGAAAAAGGTTCTTATCGGAGTAGCTCCTAAATTTAGAGATGCTTCCTCTAGTTTTGAATCTAGTTCACTGGCGGACGACTCAATGGACAAGACGAAGAAGGGTAGCGCAACGAACGTCGCAGCTATTATCGCTCCTGCAGTTGTGAACGGAAGGGTTATCCCAAGCCAGCTGTTTAATTTCTCCCCTATGAAACCTTTCCTTCCCAGTGCAAACAGTAATGCGGTTCCTCCTGCGACTGGAGGAAGAACCATCGGCAGAAGAACAACTGCTCTTACTATTTTCAGTCCTCTAAATTTGGCCTTAGCTAAAATCCAACCGAGTGGGATTCCCAAGATCAAACAAATGCAAGCGGAACTTGTTGCAATAATCATTGAGAGACTAATGGATCGTAGAACAGTTTCCTCTGTTGCTATTTGAGCAAACGAAGACCAGGGAGTGCGCTGAGCTAAGCCAATAAATGGGATCGCTAGCAAAGCAAAGCCTATAGTGGCTATTACCAAAATACTGGTGGGTACCGGTCGTTGTTTTGTTTTCATCTCTGGGGCTCTCCGAATCCAAGGCGATTTAGGATTCCTTGTCCGGTGGAAGACAGAATAAAATCAACGAACTCCGCAGCGGAAGGTTTTGCGTTATCGACTATTGCAATTGGATATCTAGTTTTTATCTGTTCGCTTTCTTCGATTGGAATTGAAACAACTCGGTTTGTTACATCAGTGATATATACGAGTCCTGCATCAACTTCTCCTAATTCCACTTTTGTTCTGACAGACCTTACATTTGGTTCCCACGTTGCTGGTTTGATCTGAATTGATAATGAGTTAGTGAGTTCTTTAGTTAGACGACCGCACGGGACTTGTTCTTGGCAAAGAGCGATGATGTGGCCCTCAAAGTCAGAAATTTCTTTTATTGATGCCGGATTTCCAATGGGTGTAATAATGGTTAAGTAGTTTGTAGCAAAAATGGTTTCATCATGCTGGGTAAGGCGACCGGATGTCTTAACTCGTTCAAATGTCTCTTCGTCGGCAAGTGCAATTACATCGGCGGGGGCGCCATCTTCTATCTGAGTTGCTAATGATGAGCTTCCGGCAATCGAAATCGTAACTTTGACACCTGTGTTATTTTCAAACTCTTTAGCTACTTCTTCAAATGCTTCTGTTAGCGATGCTGCTGCTAGAACTCGGAGAGAGTCACCTGATGCAGAACACGACAGATTAAAACATAATAAAGTAACGCCTAGGCATATGCTTACGAATAGTTTCATTCCAAAAATTATCCTTTAGGGTGAAATCAGGGGAGTTCAACAACAACATTTGTTGACTTAATAACTGCGGCAGCAACTACTCCGGGTTTTAGTTTCATTGCTTCTGCTGCCTCTGAAGAGATCAAGGACACTATTCTCTGACCGCCTGCTTGTATTTCGATTTGAGCCATTACATTACCTTTTTTTACATTTGTGACGAGACCTAAAAATCGATTACGGGCAGATAAATGCGTAGTGATGGAGGGATCATTGTCAGCGTCTGTTAAGAATCTGGCGAGATCTGACCCCTTGATTATTCTGTGCCCGCCACTGGTTCTGCTTGATGGGATCTTTCCATCATCTATCCATGATCTTATAGTGTCAGTACTTACTGCAAGAAGATCGGCCACCTGTCCAATGCGTAAATTACTCATAACTTTTAAAACCTATGTTATTCATAGGTTTATTCTAATAAAATATATGAAAATCACATAATAAAAAATAAGTTTTCTAGAACTATAAGTTTATTTATGCTAGATGATGATTTTTTTTATGACCATCACCAATGATGAAGACCGGACTCTCTACGATTTCTCTATGTCCTTTGATTTAATTCCTTTGCAATCCGTGAATGATGACCTTATTGATGCATGTGGCAATGACCCCGGCCAGATTTGCGAATGGGTTTATGATGCATCAGGAAATGCAACCCTTTCATCAGTAATCGGTTGGGCTGTTGATAAACCGTTGACAATTCTTATCGTTCTTCTAGCGGCCTTTATAGGCTCAAGGGTCGTCAAACGAGCCATCGTCCATTTTGGTGAGCGCCTCACTGCTGAAAGAGAAAACCGAGCACTTGCACAATTACAAAAAATAAAAGGAATCGAAAAGATTAAAGACAAAGTTCTAGCCAGCAATGTCCTACAGGGTGAGCAATCAGATATAAGAACAAAAGCAAGGACTGAGACTTTAACTTCCGTTCTTTCAAGTATCGCTAATTTAGTAATTTGGACAGTAGCCGTGCTCATTTCTCTTGGTGAGATAGGTATAAATCTTGGACCACTAATTGCAGGTGCTGGAATTGTCGGTGTAGCAGTTGGATTTGGTGCCCAATCTATCGTCAAAGACTTCTTATCTGGAATGTTCATGCTCGTAGAGGATCAATACGGAGTTGGGGATTCCGTTGATGTTGGTCTCGCCTCTGGAACGGTAGAAAGAATGACTCTCAGAACGACGATACTTAGGGATACTAACGGGAGTGTATGGTATATCCCAAATGGAGAAATAGCGCGAGTGGGGAATCGGTCACAGGTTTGGTCAAGAGCTGTACTGGATATAGACGTCGCTTATGATACTGATTTGAGAAAAGCACAACAGGTCATGCAAGATGTCGCTGAGGGTCTTTGGCAGGATGATAGCTTTCTTGATGGAGATATTATCGAGCAACCTAAAGTTACGGGAGTTCAGAATCTTGGAATTGATGGTATTACTCTTCGACTGGTTGCCAAAACAGACCCATCTGAGCAATGGGCTGTCGCACGTGAGCTAAGAATTCGTATAAAAGAAGCTTTTGATGAGGAAGGTATCGAGATGCCATTCCCACAGCGTACGGTTTGGGTTAAACAAGAAAAGTAAATGTGACGCTAATCTAGGTTAGCTAGAGAACGTTGTGCAGCCTCAAGGTCTGCTTCCGCTAACGCAAGCATGTTTCGTGTTTCCTCGATTATTTCCGGTTTGGCATTCGACAAATAACCTTCGTTGTTCAAACGCCCCTTGAAACCACTAATTTGCTTTTCCTTATCAGCTATCAGTTTTTCAAGTCGAACTTTTTGAGCTCCTATGTCAATATCACTATTTAATCCTGAGATTTTTATTTCCGTTCCTTCAAAAGTAATGACGGTAGAACCATCAGACGGAGCTTCCTGTAGGGGTTTGACTTCTCCGATACCCGAAAGAATTTGAACATATCCATTTACCCTATCAAGCAGATCAAGTACCGGACTCGGGGCGTAGAGTTCAATGGATTGCTTTGGTTTCACTTTTTGTTCTGCCCTCGTAGATCTGATAAGCGAAACGAGTTGGTCAGCGCTGTTGAAGTCACTGATGAGAGAGGGCGAAATACTTTGTGTTATCTCGATTTTTGGCCATGAGGCAGTCGCTAGTATCTCTGAATCAGACAGTTTGACACCTTTTACGGTAGATGTTGTTGCTTGACGAACGTGTGGCCAAAGAGCTTCTGTTACAAATGGGCAAACCGGATGCATTATTCTCAATACAGCGTTAAGAAGGTTAGCTAGGACCATTTGCTGTTCAGGGTCACTATCAATAGATGGTTTCACAGCTTCCAAATAGCGATCGCATACGTCGTGCCAAATAAAATCGTAAAGGGTGTCTGCAAAAAAATTGAATTGATATTTCTTTATTGATTTCTCTAATTTTCGGGTCGTTTCATCTAATCGTGCAAAAATCCATTTATCTATGAACGGCCTATTTGCTAGATCGATGTTCGTAACGAGCTCTTCATCGATTCTGTTTAATGCAAATCGGGTTGCATTCCAGAGCTTGTTGGTGAAATTTCTTCCTAAATCAAATTTAGATGAGGTGTTCCTCGCGAGTGGTATCTGTTTATTTGGTTCAGCAACTCCGGAAGCAGCACCGTAAGCGCTGACCATTTGTTTACTGTCATCTTGTGGTGATACCTGAATAGGGGCAGCAACTAGATGACCTGCTTGGGTGCGCACGAATTCTGGTTCAAAAGATACACCTGAGTGAGGGCATACCATTTCAACAGGCATTCGAACATCTTGAGTATCAGTTGTCATTTGCACCAAGGTAAATCGCATCGCATCTGCTCCATGGCTGAAAATTATGTCGCGAGGGTCTACTCCATTACCCAAGCTTTTTGACATCTTTTGACCATGGCCATCTTGAACCATTGCGTGTATGAAAACGTCTTTGAAAGGGAGG
>DLTU01000025.1:0-2988 GCA_002500385.1 Candidatus Neomicrothrix sp. UBA7828
TAGGTTATGTCCAACTCCACAGCCACTTCACTATGCATCAAAAATGCGTATATCCCAGGACGTGGGCTAAGTGATATAAGCATTGATCAAGGTAAAATCACTTCCTTTTCTGAGCCCGGTGAAACGGAAGCGTATAACGAAGTTCATGATCTCAAAGGGTGGTTGCTTGTCCCTGCAATGGCTGAGCCACATGCTCACTTGGACAAAGCTTTAACAGCAGATATTGTTCCAAATCCATCAGGGGAGCTAATGGGAGCGATCACTGCTTGGATCGAGGCCGCAGAAAAGGGAACATTTACGCATGAGAACACAGTTCAACGAGCATGCGAAGCAATGGAGTTGCTGGTCATTCATGGGATAACAGCCGTTCGAACGCATGTGAATGTGACTGCTGATATTGGCACCTCATCAATAAAAGCTTTGTCTGAGGCAAAGAATCTATTCAATGATGTATTAGATGTCCAATTAGTGGCGTTGATGAATTCCCCGATGACAGGACCGGACAGCAAGGGAAATGTTGAAGCGCTACATTCCGTAATAGAGTTCGGCGTTGACTTTGTGGGTGGTTGTCCTCACCTTGAACCAGACCCTCAAAAAATGATTTCTTTTATGCTGGGACTTTCGCAAGATGCAGAACTGGGCATTGACTTCCACATCGATGAAACACTTGATAAAGAGATGCTGACCTTAAAAGAGCTAGCCAAGCAAGTGATTAACACTAGCTTTTCACACCCCGTATCAGCGAGTCATTGTGTTTCACTTGGGATGCAATCTGAAAAAATTCAGTCAGAGGTTTCGAAACTCGTCGCTGAAGCAAACATAAGTGTTTTTACACTCCCTCAGACAAATCTTTACTTACAAGGGCGTGAACATCAGGAAGCCATGCCACGAGGTTTGACTGCTGTCAAAGCTCTAACCGAAAATGGTGTCCTAGTTGCTGCTGGTGCAGATAATGTCCGCGATCCCTTTAATCTCATGGGTCGCAGCGACCCTTTAGAAACTGCCTCATTGATGGTAATGGCAGGCCATCAAAGTATTGAGAATGCATTTGAAATGGTAAGCATTAATGCAAGAAAAGCTATGGGTCTTGAATCCGCTTGTTTAAACCAAGGGGACCTAGCCGATTTTGTAGCTATTGATGCACCTTCGCTAGGGACCGCAATGGCTGACGCTCCGATGAGTAGACGAGTTTTCAAAGCAGGAAAACTAGTGGGAACAGTAGATCAGACTTCCGTCATATACAAAGGGCCATGAACCGCTCCTCATCAATCGCGACTGATTTAGTGCTAAGCCCATTTGGTGCTTCGGCAAGGGAGTTGGTTGAAGCTGCGAAGTGTGCTGATGAAAGCGGTTTTGATGGGGTTTGGGTACTAGATCATTTTAGTGGAAAATTAGTAGGCAAAGGTTGGTCTCATGAACCCTTTACTGTCCTTGGAGCGATTGCCAATTCAACAAAAAAAGTGAACGTCGGGCCACTCGTTGCAAATATGATTAACCGAAACCCAGTGTTACTAGCATCGTCCTTTTCTTCACTGCAATCTCTTGCTTCAGGAAGAGCGGTATTAGGTCTTGGAACGGGAGCTCCTCCAGGAACAAGGTTTGCTTTAGAGCAAGAAATGATAGGGAGAGAGCTTGAAGAAGAAGGAGTTAGGCGGCGTGAGCGCCTGATTGAAATTATTAATGCTTTAAGAAGTATTTGGAATGGCGACAAAAATTTTAGAGGAAACTACTTCTCATATGAGGGTTTAGAGAGCGTTATTGTGCCTAACACGCCTTTACGAATCATAGTTGGAGCAAATGGGCGAAGAATGATTGAGTTGGCTTCCAATCATGCTGATGGTGTGAATATTCGCGTAGGTCCTTCTATCAAAGAATTAATTCATCTCGCTACTGAGTTAGCGCCTAGCGCAGAGTTTGAGATTAGCATTCACGAAGATTTTGACTACAGCCATCCTTTCGGTGGAGATTTTGAAAAGTGGGTGCAATGGGGTGTTACAAAACGGGCATGCATGGTCAGTGCGCCTTTTGATATGAAAGCGATCAGCGCTATTGGCGCACGGATTGTCGAAGCACTAGCTAAA
This sequence comes from Candidatus Neomicrothrix sp. UBA7828, assembly GCA_002500385.1. Classification (GTDB taxonomy): domain Bacteria; phylum Actinomycetota; class Acidimicrobiia; order Acidimicrobiales; family UBA8592; genus UBA8592. Next base: position 2,082 of record DLTU01000025.1, read on the forward strand.
GCTGAATGAATCTAGTTTTAAACTAGCCCTGCTCTATCAGACCATTTCCCTATCGCTTTATTTTGAAGCCACGTGAAGAGAAGGAAAACTGCTACCCCAAGACCCGCAGATAAGATAACTGAGGTTAGGAGTTCTTCTCCTTGTAGTCGACTTGCGAAGCGCTTTATTAACTGGCCTAATCCGACTTCACCTCTACCGAAGAAAAAATCGCCGACGATCGCACCGACAACTGAAAGTCCAGCAGAAATTCTCAAACCAGCGAATAAAGCCGGTAAAGCTGCAGGGAACATGAGTTTACGTAATCTCGTTACACGATTTACATGGTGTAACGTAAACAAATCATGCATTCCCTTTTCGGCAGATTGTAACCCGAACAAGGTATTAACGATGATCGGGAATAGAGCAATAATTATACAAACTACAACCCGAGATGTCTGCCCTGTTCCCCACCAAAATGAAATAAGAGGAACGATTGCCAAGATCGGAACCGCTTGCAACGTAACAAGGAAAGGGAATAAGGCTCTCTCCACCGATACAGCCTGACTCATCAGAACAGCTAGGAATAGTCCGATTAAAATAGCGAGAAATAAACCAATTCCTGCAACTTTTGTTGATGACCATAAAGATGCAAGCATCTCGGACATTCCGCCTGTACCTCCCCAATCAAGGAAACCTTCAGTCAGTACCTTGTCAGGGGGTCGCAACAAAAACCTTCTGTTTTCTGCCAGCATTACATAAGAAATAAAATACCAACCTCCAAGGACTAAAGCCCCGAACAGTATCGGCGGTATTATGTTGAGTGCTATGGATTTAGCTTTTCCTGGCCCAACTGATTTTGGTGCAGCAGTTTCTACAACAGTGTCGGTCATGAATGCCCTCCTCGTAGTTCCTTAGACACTTCTCCAGA
>DLTU01000038.1:0-9467 GCA_002500385.1 Candidatus Neomicrothrix sp. UBA7828
AATTTGTGGCGGTCCCGACGGGATTTGAACCCGCGACCTCCGCCTTGACAGGGCGGCGTGCACTCCAAACTGCACCACGGGACCGTATTCTCAACAAATTTTACTTTGTTAAGGATCACCATAAGGCGATTTTCGGTTCTAAGAACCGGATGACACTCTACGCTATCAAATTGAATAAACCAATTTAAATCACATGAAGTGTATTTGTACCCCGTACGGGATTTGAACCCGTGTTACCGGCGTGAAAGGCCAGCGTCCTAGGCCGCTAGACGAACGGGGCGGGACACCTAAATGATTAGGTTCAGTCACGATACCAAACCTGAAAGGACCTTTGGCGCTATATGTAGAAACATTTTTATTTCTTTAAAAATCTTGATCAAGCTCATCAACGCATTGAAAGATCAATTGGCCTAGATATTGAAAGATTATCCATAACCTATAGTGGTTACTGTCAGATGCTGGTGGACTCTGCGATTCATCATGAATGGCTAACTCTTCGCCTAATTCTAGTCGGATGATATTCAACCCCTTTATTACTAAAATGAAATTATCCAACGAGATTTCTTTTCCTGAAGTGAGTAAATTTAAAGCCTCTATTGCTTTCCGATGTGAATTCTTCAATTGGTGCGATGTTATGGCTTTGTACTCAAAATCCAAATCAGGTTCATCCAGAATTGCTTCCGGAAATAGTCTCGGAACCAAAGCTTGAGCATTTTCATTTCCTAGTTTCATCAAAAGATCATGCGTTAACTCATTCAGAAGTTCTTTCTCTGTTTCATTAAAATTTATTGAAAGTGAATCCTCTTCAAGTTTTATGATCTCCATTTGCCCTAGTCCTGCCTCATCGTTGCCCATAGGCCGTACTCATGTAATTGGAAAACATCAAGTTCAGACTTTTCTTTGGTTCCGCGCGAAACAACTGCTTTTCCTTTGTGGTGAACATCTAACATGAGGCTTGTGGCTTTCTCTTTTGAGTATCCGAATAGTTTCTGAAAGACAAAAGTTACATAAGACATTAGATTTACTGGATCATCCCAAACAATTACAATCCATTCTTTGCCAAATTCCTGTTTGATTTTTCCTTCGTGCTTTTCTTGGAAAACTGTTGAGCCACTTGCATCGTAGGAGAAATCAATTTCTTCTTGATTTAAGATTTTGTTATGTAGGGCTTTGAGCTGCAAGTTTACTTTTCTCTGGAATTGGCTGATGAACTGCGAGGTACAGTCTCAAAATCATAACCCAAATCAAAGTTGCTCCGGCGACATGTATTCCTACAAGAAGGGCAGGAACCCCCATGAAATATTGAAAATACCCAATCCCAGCTTGGACAATAATAGCTGCCATCAAATTTTGGCTATTAGCCAATAATCTTGGTGAATTTCTTTTAATCATGAAGAGCAGTCTTAGTGTGAAAATAAGAAAAACTATAACGCTGATACCGTGAATTCTGGCAACACTCGGAACATCAAAGGGAAGTCTTTCAACCTCAACGTCAAGTGTTGAGATTGCTGGTGTTGCTCCTTGGTTTTCCAGCGCCTCCAGTATCTGCTGCTTTTCAGCGCCACTGTGTGGGCCTGAACCAGTCACAATAGTTCCAGTTAAGATAACGATCATGCCGATTCCAAGAAGCAATTTTGTCATACGTTTTAATGTTTTCGTGGAGAGAGACTTCGTCGTTTTGTCGGGAAGGTGTGATCTATGATCTAGTTCAACTGCATTCCAAACTAGGACCATAGAAACAAGAAAATGAGTAATAACCAGGCTAGGAGGGAGGTGCTCGCGAACCACAAGAGCTCCGATAATGACCTGAACTATCACTCCTACAACGAGACCTATTGAAAGGTAGGTCAGATCTTTTCGCTTGGGGGCTCTGAAGAGAGAGCCTAAAACCGCGATAATTACCGCAAGAGCTACGAATCCAGTAATGACTCGATTCACGAACTCAACCATTGCGTGTACATCATCAATTTCAGCAACAAGTTGATCATTTTCACATGTAGGCCAGTCTGAACAACCCAAACCCGATCCACTTAGCCTTACAGCAGCACCAGTGACAATAATGAATGCGAGGAGCAATAACGAAATCCGAGTTATTTTCTGATACCGGGCTGGTGAGATGGAAAAACTTCTCATACATATAGTCCACCATGATGAATCACCTAACGACACTTCAGAATGAAATTAATTTGTAGGTTTATTACTGTCTTAATCTTGGTGAAAATGTGAAGAAACCCCTACCCTCAAAGTATGGGGAACGACACAGTCTCTATAGCTTCATTAACAAGTAAATTATTCGGATTTATTGCATTGATGAAGCTACGCGTAGTTGAACTTCTTCTTATCACGACAGTACCAACAATGATTGTTGCCGAAGAAGGTTTTCCTTCAGTGTGGCTAATCGTTGCAACTCTTCTAGGCGGGACTCTAGCAGCTGGCGGCGCTAACGCAATAAATATGTACATAGACCGAGACATTGATAAATTAATGGAGCGGACAAAAAATCGGCCCCTTGTAACAGGGGTTCTCACCTCTACAGAAGCGCTATCATTTGCAATTGCAATTGAAGTTATAGCTTTCGTGTGGTTATGGGTATTTGTAAATCTCCTAAGCGCTGCACTAGCAGCTTCAGCGTGTCTATTTTATGTATTCATATACAGTTTGTGGCTCAAACGATCCTCCACAAGCAACATCGTTATCGGTGGCGCTGCGGGTGCTGTTCCAGTATTGATTGGCTGGTCCTCCGTAACAAATTCCATAGACTGGCCACCAATTATTCTCTTCTTGGTCATATTCCTATGGACCCCTCCACACTTCTGGGCACTCGCAATTAGATATAAGGATGACTATTCAAACGCAGAAGTCCCAATGTTGCCTGTTATAGAAGGAACAAAAGTTACCGGATACCGAATGGTTCTTTATGCCTTTCAAGTATGGGCAGCGTCTCTTATTTTTGTTCCAGTTGCAGACATGGGAGTTGTTTACTTGATAACTGCAATAGTAATGGGCGCAATGTTTACTATCTTCTCTTTCCAAGTGATGATAAATCCAACAAAAAAGTCCGCTATGCGTCTCTTTGGATTCTCAATAAGTTACATAACTATCCTCTTTTCGTTAATGGCCGTTGACCAACTTGTAAGATCCGGTTTCTAACGTCATATAGTAGTTCTAAGAAAATGCATCGAATTTCTCTATATAGTTCGGCTAGAAGTCATTCTGATGACTACAGTCTTGATGGGAATCCGTTGAAATTTTGGACGGATTGTCTAGCATGTTTTTTTGCTTATTAAACTAGTCGTTGGGGGATACCTAGCGAAAAATAATGACGTGACAGAGAATACACCTTTAACCCAAGACAACACAGAAGAGATGGAAATGGGGGCCCTTGAACTAGGGGGTCTTGCAGGTACCTTTGGTACCGCCGATCATAAGAACTTGGGTCGACTGTATATTCTGTTTGGATTAACAGGTGGCTTTCTTTCACTAGTCCTTCATCTCCTCGTTCGACTTGAACGCATCAATATAGGAGAAACATCAATCCTCGACTTTGGTTCCAGCAACCAATACTTCCAAACATGGAGTCTCTCTAGGACATCACTACTGTTCTTTTGCGTAATCCCACTCATTTTAGGACTAGCAACGTATCTGGTGCCCCTGCAAATAGGCGCCCCATCAATAGCGTTCCCTCGAGCAGCAGCTGCAGCATTTTGGGCATGGCTGGTTGGAATCCTGATCCATGTAGTGACAGTATTCTCGGATGGAGGTCTCGGCGTTCCTGAACCTCTAACCCAGTTTGCTCAAGGAATGGACCCTGAGGCCACCGAATTATCAATTCTCTCTATTTCAATGGTAGCTATAGCAGTATTGCTTGCTTCAATAACCCTCATAGCTACGATAGTTACACAAAGGCCCCAAGGAATGACCCTTTTTGAACTTCCGTTGTTCAGTTGGTCAGTGCTTGTTGCTACAGGAGTTTGGGTACTCGCGATGCCAGTTTGGCTTGGAAATTTAATGATTTCATGGGTTGATTTCCGAGGAGCAGATGCACTTCGCTACGGAAATGTTGAAAATATATGGGGTCAACTATCTTGGTTGTGGTCCCAACCCATGATATTTGCATTTGCTATCCCAGTGCTGGGAATAGCTGGCGAGATCATTCCTGTTGCGGCCAGCAAGGCACAGAGGCAATACACAATTCAACAAATTGGAATAGGTGCTCTCGGAGTCCTCTCATTCGGTGCTTTCGCCCAACCGTTCTTCAATGCTGACGTAAGCGATCAAGCTGTATTTGTCGGCATGGGACTGCTGGTAGTGCTTCCAGTTCTGACCTTTCTAGGTGGCCTGGCTGATACTCTAGTCAAAGGCAAACCAAAGTTCTCCGCACACCTAGTCCTTGCCCTTATATCAATGATCGGGCTTTTAGTCGGGACAACACTCTCTGCTCTGCACGTATCCGGTCCAGCGATAGGAGCAATACGGGAAATAGATAGTGACTGGCTTAGCGGACTTATAAATTGGCTAACAGATATACAGGGAACAGTCATTGCAACTGCAGTAATGGAGCACGCTCTTATCTCCAGCTTAATTGCATCAATAGCCGGTCTATATTACTGGTCACCAAAAATATTTGGCAAAAAGATGAACAATAGTATTGGGGTTCTTGCAGGTCTTTCGCTTCTAGGAGGGCTTCTATTATCAGCAGGATCAAACCTGATTAACGGCTTCCTAGATGAAGGAGACGCTGTTTACCTAGCAACTTCTAATTCTGGAGTCTGGAACCAAGATGCTGTTGAGTTCCTGAATGTAATCGGCTTCATTGGCTCAATCCTTTTAATCGGAGGAATCTCCTTAGCTCTGTTAGATCTAACGGTCTCAATTTTCTTAGGTAAAGGTTCCAACGATGATGTTAATAATCCTTGGGACGGCCACACCTTAGAATGGGCAACAGAATCACCTCCCCCAACAGGAAATTTTGAAGAACCTCCAGTCGTTAACTCAGAGCGACCCCTACTAGAAGTAGGAGGTGGAACCGAATGAATCTACGAACAACAGATCTCCCAGTAGCACCTGCTGTCCGAGGAAGAACCCCACTCGTTGCAACCGGTTTTACAGTCGCTGCGATGATCATGTACTTCGCCGGAGTATTCGGCGTTTACCTTAAAGAAAGAGCTCAAGTTAGGTCTGAAGGACTGCCATGGATACCAAATAAGGCAACTATCGAACTAACTCAACCAGGAATGGTTATCTGGACACTCCTCATATCTATAGTCGTCATGCAATGGGCCGTTTACTCCATCAAACGTGATGACCGCCAACATGCTCTTTTAGGGATAGGAACGACTTTAGTAATGGGCGCCATGGTTGTTGTCCAAACAGCATGGCACCTATCACAAACGAATCTCATCGCTGATGAAGGACCCACTACTGCTGCAACTCTCATCTTCACAATCGTCGGAAGTTATTTAGTAGCAGTCGTTATAGGCATGATCATTCTTCTCCTAACAGGATTTCGAACAATGGCCGGTCAGTACGGAAGCAAACAAACAGACGGTGTTGTCGCTGCTTCGTTGTATTGGTACTCACTAGTATTCATATACTTCATCATTTGGATTGCCGTCTACATAGCGAAGTGAGAAGGAGAAGGTAAAAATGTTTTCACCAGGATTTCGGCTCTTTATGGGATTCGCAGGATTTGGCCTCCTCACTGCCTTTTTTTACGCCGTCGTAACTGGAGACGGAGGAGGCGCCGATTACCTTGGCTTCATAGATGCAGAAGTTTGGGTTGGAGCAGCAAGCCTCGGCTGGTCCGGGGGAGTTGGCGACCACGTCGGATATGTCATACTCGTAATGTTTGCAATAGCCTCCGCAGGGTTAGCGATAATGCTTACTGCATTTCGAGATGCTGACTCCGATGCAGTTTCTGAACTAAATAATGGCACATTGCCACCGGCACAGGGGCCAGTCTCATACAATTACTGGCCCATCATTGGAGCTGTCGGTTTAGGAACCCTTGTAATAGGACTAGTCACACATACCGCAATCTTCGTTGTAGGCCTCATCTTAATCTTGACAACAGCATTTGAACTAATGATGAGCGCATGGGCTGACCGAGCAACCGGAGACCCCATAGCCAATGCTGAACTTCGAAATAGAATAATGAAACCAGTAGAGGTCCCTGTATTAGGAGTGATCGGAATAGCTGTTACCGTAATATGTGCTTCTAGAATTTTCCTCGCTGTCTCAAAATCCTGGGCCATCTGGTTAGCAGTAATCATTTCAGCTGTCGTATTCCTAGCAGCACTAGTCTTCGCTTTAGCTGAAAAAGTTAACAGAAATGTTGTAGCTGGAGTATTAGCAACTGGTGCAATAGCCCTTCTAGCTTCGGGAGTAGCTTCAGCCGTAGTCGGTGAACGCGACATGTCTCATCACCACGGAGAACACTCTGAATCTGATGGGGAACACCATGACGAAAACCACTCTGATGAAGGAATCCATAGCGACATGAAAGAGAGTGACAATTGACCTCTCCCGAACTTGGCTATGAACCCAAAATCACGCAAAACTTAAAGGGCAGGTCACAGAAAGAACCACAGATGAATCCCCTTTTAAAAAGGAACCTAACATGGGCTATAGGCCTACTAACTCTTGGATTTCTCGCACTAAGTGGTTGTGCAAGCAACGCGCCACTCGACACACTTGACCCAGCCGGAAGAAAATCAGAAGGCATAAGCGATCTCATCAACCCAATCTTCATTATTGCTGGAGTAGTCTTCGTTTTTATCCAAGGAGCGGTGCTATATATAGGGTGGAAATACAGAGTCAAAGCACCTAAAGAAAACGAAGAATCTTTTGATGGCGGATATACAGACGAAGAATTCCCTGAACAAGTACATGGACATTTCGGCGCAGAAATCAGCTGGACTATCGGACCTACCATCTTAATGGCAGCTATTGCGATCTTCAGCGTTGGGTTCTTGTTGAACCTTGACGATGTGGACGCAGCACCAGAGGGGGCAACATACCCAGATGTTGAAGTACTAGTAGTCGGACAACAATGGTGGTGGGAGTACCACTACTACCTTGATGGCATTGAGGGAGCCGACCAACCCGATTTTGTGACCGCAAATGAAATTGTGATACCAGTTAACCAAGATGTTCGAATTCACACAACATCTCGTGATGTAATCCACAGTTTCTGGATCCCAAGGCTCAATGGAAAGAAGGACGCTGTTCCCGGTAGAACAACACCTTGGGTAATTCAATCCAATGAAGTGGGTCGCTTTGCAGGTCAATGTACAGAATTCTGTGGACTGAGTCACGCTTATATGCGTATGTACACAATTGCATTACCTCATGAAGAATTCTCAACTTGGGTAGACAATCAACTCAAATTTAGAACGCCACTTACTGAGGGCGACCCCAACTACGAAGGTGAACAACTCTTCATCACGAACTGCGCACGATGCCATGCAATCAACGGCGTCACCGAAAGGGAAATGAATGGGGAGACTGTTGCCGACTCAATGGCGATGTACGGCAACATTGAAGAATTTAGGAATCACTCCGACGGTACTTTAAACCAAGGTAAATACACAGGAGCGGCAAACCTTACCAGCGGAGCAGCTCCTAACCTCACACACTTTGCATCCCGGAGCAGTTACGCAGGATCTTTTTTCGAGCTTTATCCCAATGCGCAAGAAATAGCAGATGGAGGCGGATACCTAGATCTGTCCCAAAATGATTACGCTCGGGGCACTCTTGAAGCTTGGTTAAGGAACTCACCAAAAGAAAAACCAAACGCGCAACCTAGACAAGCAAGAGGTATGCCCAACTTAAACCTAAGCGAAGCCCAAATAGATATACTCGTCGACTACCTAATGGGACTGAACTGACCATGAAACAACCCACACCAACCCAACCGGAGCTAAAAGATGACAATCGTTGAAAGCGAAGAAACCCCTCTCGAGCTCGAATCAGCAGAAGGAGAACCACAAGCAGATAGGCCTCTTGGAGCCTTTACGAGGCCCCAAGGCGGAAATGGCTGGAAAGACTGGTTATTTACAGTTGACCACAAAAAAATTGGAATAATGTATGGCGCAGCCGGTCTACTTTTCTTCGTCATTGGTGGGATATACGCGCTGTTTATGCGACTTCAATTAAGTAGACCTGGAAACTCAATCCTTTCAGCCGAAACATACAACCAAGTCTTTACCATGCATGGAGTAGTCATGGTTTTCCTTGCCGCTATCCCGCTAGGAGCCGCATTTGCAAACTACTTAATTCCCTTACAAATTGGTGCAAGAGACGTTGCTTTTCCGAGACTAAATGCTTTCAGCTTCTGGGTATTCCTAGGAGGTGGGTTATTTCTTCTATCATCCATGTTTATTGGTGGTTGGTGGGAAAACTCACCTGATGGCGGATGGTTTGCATACTCACCCAATACAGGGGTTCTGTTCTCTCCTAGTAAAGGGATTGACTTCTTTGCTATAGGTCTCCAAATTACTGGAATCGCTTCTCTGGTTGGCGCAATCAACCTGATTGTTACTGTTCTGAATATGAGGGCTCCAGGAATGACACTCATGAAAATGCCCATCCTTACATGGATGCTTTTCATAGTCCAGATGCTGCTACTGTTCGCAATGCCAGTAATTTCTGTTGCATTGTTCTTGCTGACTTTTGACCGACTATTTGGTGCAAACTTTTTCAATGTTGCTGAAGGAGCTGATCCACTTCTCTGGCAACACTTATTCTGGATATTTGGGCATCCAGAGGTTTACGTTCTCATTCTTCCTAGTTTTGGTGTGATATCTGAGATCATCCCAACATTTAGCAGGAAGCCTATCTTCGGTTACCCCTTCATGGTCTTCTCAGGTATTGCAATCGGATTCATGGGATGGGGAGTGTGGGCACATCACATGTTCGCCTCAGGAGTTGGCCCAGTTGCTGTAGCAGCCTTCTCAGTCTCAACAATGTTCATTGCCGTCCCTACAGGCGTGAAAATACTTAACTGGCTTGCGACAATGTGGGGAGGACGAATACGTTTTACCACGCCTATGCTTTATGCGACGGCAGTGGTAGCTATGTTCACAATCGGGGGGCTTTCTGGAGTAACACACTCTTTAGCTGCTGCCGATTCACAACAAACAGATACTTATTACATCGTTGCACATTTCCATTACGTTATTTTTGGAGGAATCATCCTAGGTTTCTTTGGTGGATTCTACTTTTGGTGGCCAAAAATATTCGGATACTTCTTATCAGAGAAAATTGGAAAATCCAGTTTTTGGGTCATGGTAATCGGGTTTAATCTAACATTTGGCCCCATGCACATACTTGGGCTCCAAGGAATGAGTAGAAGAATACAAACCTATTCTTCAGGTCAAGGGTTTGATCTTTGGAATTTAGTAGCAACTATCGGCGCATTTATGATAGCTATCGCAACCGCGATGTTCATATGGAATACGATTGTG
>DLTU01000041.1:0-9987 GCA_002500385.1 Candidatus Neomicrothrix sp. UBA7828
ACCAGGGATTTCGTTTAGTTCATTTTCATCATCAACCCTGAGGTTTGGGTCTTCATTTGTTTCTTTATTAACTTCATGCTCTCCGCCTGGTGTCCATAAGCTCATATTGCTCCTTTAGTCTAATGATGACTTTATAGAGGTCTTTGTCATATCAGTCGCATTTTCCGGTATTCTGTTAATACCCATTAGAAATAGGGTATAGGAAGCGTTGTCGAGAGGCAGCCACCTTTCCACTTACGAGTGCGACAGGTGCAACATCAGGCTAAAGATAGTCAGGGTGCTGATTCCTCAGCGCCCTTTATCTTTTGTAACACAAATTAAAGGAGAATCACTTGAATAGGAGTTTGTCATAGCTGGGAACGAAGAACCGCGTATCAATGAACAAATTCGGGCTAGTAAGGTCAGATTGGTATCACCCGAAGGTGAGCAAATAGGCATTACACCGTTAAATGAAGCTTTAGAACAAGCGTTAAATTTGGATTTGGATCTCGTTGAAGTCGCTGAAAATGCAAACCCGCCGGTCTGCAGGATTATGGACTACGGAAAATACAAGTATGAAGCCGCCCAACGAGCTAAAGACTCAAGAAAGAAAAGCACGAACATTGTTGTCAAGGAACTTAAATATCGTCCAAAGATTGCGAAAGGTGACTTTGATACCAAGACCAACAAAGTCAGGAAATTCTTGGAGGAAGGTCACAAAGTGAAGTTGACCATTATGTTCCGAGGGCGAGAAGTACAACATCCAGAGCTAGGCAGGAGAATACTAGATGAGGTCTCCGAAAGAATGGAAGATATAGCAATCCAAGAGGTATATCCACAACTGGAAGGCCGAAATATGACAATGATCTTAAGCCCTGACAAGAAAGCAATCAAAAGCATTCGAAAAGCAAAAGCATCTGAACAAGATAGCGAATCTGTGTAACTTAAAAAAACCTAAGGAGTACAAATGCCGAAAATGAAGACACATAAAAGTTCAGCAAAGCGGTTTAAGAAAACCTCAAATGGAAAGCTAAAGCGCGCAAGAAAACACCGTAATCACTTAGCAGAAGCGAAGTCTCCGAAACGTAAACGGCAATCGCGAAGGCCAGCAGAAGTAAGTTCTGCTGACGTCAAGACGGTTCGAAAAAACCTAGGCATCTAACGAAAAAATAATTGAACTAACTACTAAGGAGTAAGAATGGCAAGAACAAAAACCTCCGTACACAGCAAAAAACGACGTCGGCAGGTCCTGAATAGGGCTAAAGGGTATTACGGAAATAAGAGTAGGTCCTTTCGGGCAGCCAACGAGCAAGTTATGCATAGTGGGAACTATGCATTTCGTGATCGTAGAGCACGTAAAGGAGAATTTCGAAAACTTTGGATACAGAGAATCAATGCCGCATGTCGCGAAAGCGGAATGACTTACAGTCGATTTATTAATGGTCTCAAAATTTCTGGGATTGAAGTTGATAGAAAAAACCTTGCCGACCTTGCTGTAAATGACCCTGAAGCATTCAAAGCTCTTGTGGATATAGCTAGCCAAGCTACGGCTAATGAGGCAAGCTAAATACTTTAGCTAACCCATGGTAGGGATATCTAAAAACAATCCAAGAGTTCGAGAGTTACGAAAACTGTTGCGTAATCCAAAATTTAGGTTGGAATCTCAAAAGTTTGCTGCTGAAGGACTAGAAGTTCTAAAGGAATGCATACTCACGGGCAATTTGCCTTTAGATGTTTTTGTTGTCAATCGTCACCAAACCTCTAAGGAGGTAGAATCGCTGCTAGAGGGCACTGAGACAACTGTTTGGCATTTAGAGGAAAGCATTATTGATTCTGTGGCAACCACAGTCACTCCTCAGCCAGTCATCTCAACGTTCTCAACAATTGATGTCTCAATTGAAGAATTAATGAAGGGATTTCCTTCCTTCCTCGTATGCGGAAAGGAGATTAGGGAACCTGGAAATGCTGGATCATTAATAAGATCTGCAGCTGCTGCTTCAGCGGATGGAATAATTTTTACAGAAAGTAGCGTAGATTTATACAATCCTAAAACGATCAGGGCATCAGCCGGAGCTATATTTAGAATTCCTATTGTGTGTTCAGTGAGAGCCTCTGACTGTCTAAAGGTATTTCAGGATAAATCGATCAGTAGCGTAGGGCTCTCACCAAGTGGGGCGCTGTCGTACTTGAATTTTGATTTTTTGAAGCCCTTTGTTGTGTTTCTTGGAAATGAAAGTTCGGGGTTAGATGCTGAGTCTCTTACTCAGATGAATAAAATTGTTAGGATTGATATGGGCTTAGGGGTGGAATCCCTTAACGTCTCCAATGCGGCTTCTGTTGTTCTCTTTGAAGCACGAAGGCAGCGCGACCAACTTGGCCGTGATTGAGAATGGAAGCAAACTATTTCGGAAAATCCCACAACCAGACCTTCAACACCTGCGAGAATGGATACTGAGGGATAATTAGATGTCTGACTTAGAGAATTTAGCAAATCAAGCAGAAGATGCAACTAATACTGCATCCACAATAGAGGAGCTTGCACAGGTTCAAGCACAATTTTTAGGAAAGAAATCAAAACTCGTTGAAGCTAAAAGGGCATTAGGAACTCTACCTGACGAGTACAGAGCAAGTGCTGGCAAGGAAATAAACGAACTTAAAGATCGAATAGAGCAACTAATTTCAGGTAGGAAAGAAGCACTTCAAGAATCTGAATGGAGTAGCAAATTAAATAAAGAGGGGGTGGACCTTACTGAAAGATTAAGTCCGATTGATCGCGGCCATCTTCATCTTATTACGCAAGCGCGGGACGAACTCGAAGATGTTTTTATTGGAATGGGGTACTCAGTAGCGGAAGGGCCCGAAGTGGAGACAGCATGGTATAACTTTGAGGCTTTGAATATCCCTGACTGGCATCCCGCACGTGGCAACTTTGACACGATATTCGTTGACCTTGGCGAGCCCGAAGAAGTCATGCTGCGTTCACATACATCCCCAGTGCAAATCAGAACAATGGAGAGTCAGGAGCCACCGATATACATTGTCGCCCCTGGCAGGACTTTTCGCACGGATAGCGCTGATGCTACGCATCTTCCAGCATTCAATCAGATAGAGGGTCTCGTAATTGATAAGGGAATAACAATGGGCGATTTAGCGGGGACTATTGATTCTTTTGTCCACGCTTTTTTTGGAGAAGAAGTCAACTCTCGTCTGCGCCCAAGTTATTTCCCCTTTACCGAACCGTCTGCAGAATTTGATATATCAAGAGCCGATGGTTCATGGCTAGAACTTGGAGGATGCGGGATGGTTCATCCTAATGTCTTGCGAAATTGCAATATAGACCCTGAAGTTTGGCAGGGCTTTGCCTTCGGTTTTGGTATTGACCGACTCGTCTCGATGAGGTACCAACTTGATGATATTCGGGAACTTGTTGTTAATGATGCTCGGTTTCTGAGGCAGTTCTAGGAGCGAAATGAAAGTTTTATTATCTTGGCTAAAGGAATTCATTCCCGATTTGGACCATGATCCCGAAGAAATAGGAGAGAAACTTAGTGCTTTGGGGTTGGCAGTTGAATCCATGGAAGTTGTTGGTAGCGAACTTTCAGGAGTTGTTGTCGGGAAAGTTCTGGATTTGCGTCCTCACCCAAATGCTGAGCGTATTCAACTCGTAGATGTAGACCTAGGCGACGGAGAAGGTACTCAAATTTGCTGTGGGGCGTTTAATATGCAAATTGGTGATGTTATTCCTGTAGCGACTGTGGGAAGTACTTTGCCTGATGGAATGGAGATAGCCCAGCGGAAATTGCGTGGAGAAATGTCCAACGGTATGTGTTGCTCCGCAAGTGAGATTGGTTTGGGTGATGACAGTGACGGAATCATGATTTTGTCCGAGAATGATCCAGGTCGCGATTGGGACATTGGGAGTTCAGTATCGGATACTTTAGGTTTAGAATCTGACGTTCTTTGGGATCTTGAGGTTAATGCCAACCGACCCGATGCGATGAGTGTTTCAGGAGTTGCAAGAGATTTGGCTGCATCTTTAGGAATTTCTTTTGAGTTCCCCATGGATCGCGCCGAAAAGCCGGAAGCAGCAATTAAGGCCAGCATCCAAATTGAGATACAAGACCCAACCTTATGCGGCAGGTTTTTAGCTTGCGTTGTCAAAGGAATAACTGTGGGGCCTTCACCTCAATGGCTCCAGAATAGGCTCATTCTCCTCGGGATGAGGCCGATAAATAACGTTGTAGATATCTCTAACTACGTGATGCTTGAATTGGGTCAGCCAAACCATACATATGATCTTAAGAAAATAAAAGGGGGTCGCTTAGGAACTCGTCGAGCAAGATCTGGCGAAAGCATATTGACGCTTGACGATGTGGAGCGCACTTTGTCTGAAATTGATGGAGTTATCATTGATGGCGATGATAATCCTGTCGGAATAGCTGGAATTATGGGTGGTGCGTCCAGCGAGATTTCTGAGTCAACGACGGAGATAATTATTGAAGTAGCTTGGTGGGATCCTCCGTCAATTTCGCGAAGCGTGAAGAATTTAAACCTTATGAGTGAAGCCTCAATTCGTTTTCGCAGGGGAGCGGATTACGGAATTAATATGGAGCGATCACTTAATAGATTGGTTCAACTACTTAGTGAGACATGTGAACCAGAGATGTTAGAACTTGTGCAAGTGGATGGAAACCTCCCTGACACAAGTCCTGTTCGTGTATCTAAAGAAAAGGTAAATGGGCTTCTTGGTACGTCGCTTACCAATGGGGAAATGATGGATTTGCTTCGATCTATTGGCTTTGAAAGCCAAGAAGTAATTCCCGAAGAGGGGGATGGAAGTCCTTCCCAAAACGATTTTCAAGTGATTGTGCCCTCATGGAGATGGGACACGCAAACCGAGACAGATTTGGCTGAAGAAATAGCTCGAATTTTTGGATATGAAAGGATAGAGAGAACTATTCCGCGGGGCCCATTCACAGGAAAGTTGAGCCGTTTCCAAAAAGGAAGAAGAACAATAAGGGAAATACTCATTGGAGCAGGTTGCGATGAAACGATGCCGATGCCGTTCCTTGCTCCCGGAGATCTGCAAAACGCAGGACTCGCTCACACTGCAATCTCAATTTCAAACCCTCTTGTTCAAGAGGAATCGCTTCTGAGAACTTCGCTTATGCCGGGTCAGCTTAAGATAATTTCATATAACCTATCGCACAGAATAAGGAAACTTAAATTTTTTGAAATAGGACATGTGTACCTTCCAAGTAAAGGCGACCAGCTTTTGCCTGACGAGAGAGAATACCTTTCCATTTCCATTACTGGAGGTGATGTAAGTGAAATTGTTGCGATTTTGGATTTAATAAGTTCAACTATGGCCTTTCCTAACATGCAGCTAAAACAACAAGAAATCGGTGGGTTACATCCTGCGCGCTCGGCACAGGTTTTTGTTGCAGGTCAAAACAGGGGAGTAGTGGGAGAAGTAGATCCTCGAGTGCTCAAAAATTACGGTATTGATGATTCAGTTGCATGGCTTGAGTTGGACCTTGGGTCTATTCTCATGGGTTCATTCGGAAAGAAAAAATATAAAAGCGTTTCAAAATATCCCTCAAGCGATATTGATTTAGCATTTGAAGTTCCAGCAGATACTTCATCTGCCTCTATAGAGGGATGTTTGAGAAAGGCTGGCGGAGCCTATCTGAGAGAAATCGAATTGTTTGACTCCTACAAGGCAGATGGCGTGAGTGAAGGGGTCCGAAGCCTCGCATACAGTCTGCGTTTCCAATCGAGTGAAGGAACGCTGACCGATAGTGAAGTGAGCGAATTGCGCACAGCCTGCATTAGCGAAGTCGAAAAGAAGACCGACGCAAAGCTTCGTGAATAAATATGCAAATTTATGCATAAATATGCAAAATTCGTATAGTATGTTCATATGAAACAAGTAGGAATATTAGGCGGGTCTGGGTATACAGGCGTAGAACTATTGCGTCTCCTGACTACTCACCCCGATTATGAGGTTAAGGTAGTCACCGGAGATAGCATGGCGGGCCACATGGTCCACGAACTTTACCCCAGCCTTGCTATGGCATACCCAAACCTTATGTACCAAGATATGAAACCCGAGTTTATGGATGGCCTCGATGCTGTCTTCTGCGCATTACCTCACGGAATAAGTCAAACCATCGTCCCTAAAATCCTGGATAATGTAGGACACGTAATCGATCTTGGTTCTGATTTTCGTTTAAAGGACCCCCAAGCGTATGTTGATTGGTACTCAATGGAACATGCCTGCCCTGAATATCTTACTAACTCTATTTATGGCTTACCAGAACTATTCAGAGACGAGATCAAAGGAGGAAAACTCATAGCGGCTACCGGGTGTAACGCAGCTGCATCAATCCTCTCTCTAGCGCCCTTTGTAAAGGAAAATATCATAGATGAGACATCAATCGTCATTAATCTAATTACAGGGGTAAGTGGTGCTGGTAAACCGCCAAAAGATAACACCACTTTCTGCGCAGTTGATGAGAATGTAACCCCCTATGGATTACTAACTCATAGGCATACACCAGAAATAGAACAAGCGCTGTCTGAAGTTAGTGCCACAGAAACGAAGGTGCTTTTTACACCTCACCTTGCACCAATGAATAGGGGGATTATCGCTACATCATACGGAAAAGTTAAAGCCTCCCTGACAACTCAAAAAGCAATAGAAGTTCTACATCAAAGTTACGGGAATGAACCATTTATCTACGTATCAGAAAATCCTCCCTCAACGAAAGCAACACTCGGATCTAATACTGTGCACATCACTGCTCGAGTCGATGAAAGAACACAAACATTGATTTCTATCGTTACTTTAGACAACCTCGTAAAAGGAGCCTCAGGCATGGCTATCCAAAATGCGAATATAGCGATGGGAATTGAAGAAACGTTAGGACTTCCGATAGCCGGCCTTTACCCATAAAACCATGACTATTTCACCCCTCGCACCTAAAGATTTTCCTGATATGCCCAATGTTCCAGGCATTAGTATTTCAACGGCACATAGCGGTATGCGATACAAAAACAGAGACGATTTATGTCTGATCACCATGGAAGACGAAACACGCGTAGCAGGAGTTTTTACAAAATCACTTTGCGCATCGGCGCCCGTCGACTGGTGTAAACAAAATCTCCAACACGGCTACGGAAGTGCACTTATTTGTAACGCTGGTAACGCAAACGCATTTACGGGGGCTAAAGGCGAGAAAATAGCTGAAGAGTCAGCAACAGTGCTCTCCGAGAGTCTCTCAATCTCCAAAGACCACATCTATCTTGCGTCTACAGGGGTAATAGGGGAAGCTTTTGAACCCATTGAACTTACGAGACATTTTGATCAAATGGTAGAAGGTCTCGAAGAGTCTGGTTCAGCATTGTGGAAGGAAGCTGCCAAAGCAATAACTACAACGGACACTTTCCCAAAAGGGTCAACAGCTAAAATCAAAGGAACAGATGCAGTTGTGGTGGGGATAGCTAAAGGAAGCGGAATGATCGCACCTGATATGGCGACTATGCTTGCTTTCATTTTTACTGATATCGAGATCAGCCAAGATGACTTGCAGAAAGTAGTTGAGTGGACCGTAAGTAGTAGCTTCAATTGCATAACAGTTGATTCAGACACATCAACCAGTGATTCCGTTTTGGTTTTTGCGACCGGTAAATCTCAATACGCATGGGATGAAAACTCCGAAGCATTCGCAGCAGCTCTTCAACTTGTGTTCAAAGATTTAGCACATCAAATTGTCAAAGATGGCGAAGGAGCTTCAAAGTTCGTTGAGATAGAGGTCACCGGGGCTGAAACTAATAGCGCTGCAAAAAATATTGCGATGAGTATAGCGAACTCACCGTTGGTAAAGACAGCGATAGCAGCTGAAGACGCCAACTGGGGACGCATCATCATGGCAGTTGGTAAATCAGGAGAAAAGGCGAATAGGGATCTTCTTCGTATATGGATTGGTGACGAGCTAGTAGCTGAGAATGGGCAACAAAATCCCTCTTACAACGAAAAGAAAGCTACACAGCATCTACAAAAAGATAACGTAAAAATCCGTGCTGATATCGGGTTGGGGGTCAGTCAAGCAACGGTGTGGACATGTGACCTTACAGAGCGGTATATCGAAATTAACGCAGGGTACAGATCGTAGGAAGGCCATGAACGAAGTAGGAATCAAAGATTATCTTCCAGCTGACCGTGCACAAGTCCTCATCGAGGCTTTGCCATATATACAGCGCTTCTCTGGAAGAGTCGTACTTATAAAAATAGGTGGAAGCACCCTTGTAGATCAGAGGTTATTTGATCGCTTGGCTGAAGACGTTGTGCTACTGCATTCAGTCGGGATAAAGCCGATCATCGTACATGGTGGAGGTCCTCAAATAGGCCATGAATTAGGACTTGCTGGCAAAGAAACTAGTTTTATCGACGGGTTACGTGTGACAGATCAGGAAACTCTGGAAATCGTCAGCAAAGTTCTTAAAGATCAAGTCGGAAGGAGAATAGCTGACTCGGTAATGTCACTGGGGGGTTCAGCGGTTAGTTTAAGTGGCGAGACCGAGAATTTGATCTCAGCAACGTCCATAAATAAAGAATTGGGTTTCGTGGGGAAAATAACTAACGTCGCCCCTGATGTACTGAATGCGGCTATTGAAGATGGTAAAATTCCAGTCATATCAACACTTGGAATCGACGACAAAGGACAAAGTTATAACATAAACGCAGATACAGCTGCAGGTGCTCTAGCCGGCGCAATGAAAGTCCAAAAAGTTGTATACCTCTCAGACGTTCCAGGGCTTCTTTTTGATAAAGACGATGTCAGTACTTTAATTTCTAGTGTTACTTCATCAGAGGTCGAAGCAATGATTGCTTCAAAGGGCGTATCCGATGGAATGATACCTAAAGTTAACTCCTGCATTGATGCTCTGAAACAAGGAGTAAGTAGCGCCCACCTTCTTGATGGCAGGATCCCTCATGTTGTCCTTCTTGAACTATTCACTGATGAAGGAATCGGGACAATGATTGTTGAGGAGGACTAAATGTCATCACATGCTGAAAATATGGGAGTGGAGGGGGAGTTGCAAAATTGTCCTATCATGCCAACCTACGCTGCCCCTAGCATCATGTTCATACGAGGAGAAGGAACTGAACTGTGGGACAGCGAGGGTAAACGTTACTTAGACTTTGTGGGAGGATTAGCAGTCCAATCATTAGGCCATGCCAACCCCGAAATTGCAGAGGTAATAGGGGAGCAAGCGGGGAAGTTAACGCAGGTTTCTAACTACTGGGCAACTGAACATGCCCATCATGTTGCCATCGAAATTGACAAAGCTGTAACAGGGAATATCAATGAGCCAAGCTACAGTCCGTATAATCCGACAGGGCAAGTTTTCTTTTGTAATTCAGGAGCGGAAGCTAATGAACTTGCCTTTAAGATTGCCCGAAAAGCAACTTCACAGAGTAAATATACAGTTTTAACTGCAACTGATTCCTTTCACGGAAGGACTCTCGCAGCTCTCGCAGCTTGCGGTCAGCCTCACAAACATGAACCATTTGCACCCATGCCACAAGGCTTTACTCACATAGCGAGAGGAGATATTGAAGCTCTCAATGGCGCTGTTGACGAAACAACTGCAGCAGTTCACTTAGAGCCTATCCTCGGCGAAGGGGGAGTCTGGCCACATACTTCTGATTACCTGTCGAAAGCAGAATCATTAACAAGAGAACATGGCTTATTGTTTATGGTTGATGAGGTCCAGAGCGGTTTATGCAGAACAGGGGAATGGTTTTCATTTCAACACTATGGCTTGAATCCAGACGTTGTCTGCATAGCGAAAGCGCTAGGAAACGGCTTTCCAATCGGAGCTGTGTGGGTGAAGAGAGAATTAGCAGCCTCATTTGAAGCAGGAGACCATGGAAGTACGTACGGAGGTAATCCTCTAGGAACGGCTGTGGCGCGTAAAGTTCTTGAAATCATGAAGAGA
>DLTU01000183.1:0-1689 GCA_002500385.1 Candidatus Neomicrothrix sp. UBA7828
GAATGGCCTTGGATTAGGTATCGGTGTAACAATTCTTGGGTTATCTGACCTTGTTTTTATGGCACGTAGCGCTCGAGTGAAATGCCCATTCACGGACTTAGCGTTAGCACCAGAAGCTGCCAGCAGTTTCACCTTTCCTGCAATTATGGGAAGGCAGAATGCAACATGGACACTATTAAGTTCACAATGGCTTTCAGCAGAGGAATGTTTTTCCATGGGACTAGCTTTTAAGCTCTGTTCTGATGAGGAATTGTTGGACGTAACAATGGAACATGCTCAAGTGCTAGCAGCAAAGCCGATAAGTTCACTGATTGCATCAAAGAAACTCATTATGGACCCAATACGTGAACGTATTCACGCAGCCCGAAAAGATGAGGATAGTGCATTCGCCGAACTCTTAGGCAAACCAGCAAATCTTGAAGCATTACAGGCTTTCGCCGAAAAGCGTGATCCAGATTTCTCTAGTCTTGGTGAATGATTTTCAGAAATCAGGGTTTGTTGCGCATCTAAAAACAAGACAGTTCCCAGTTATTTTGTAACTGATATCTGAATATGGCATCCAGACGGGGTGACCCTGTTCTACCTGAAAGCTGTTGCCTGTATTGTTTGTGATCTTGAAGTTATTTTGTGTTGATATCAAGATCTCAGGACCGTGAAGAGTGGCCTCAAACTCTTCATCTAAGTTAAGGCGGGTCAACATAAATGGTGTAGGTGATTCGTATGAGTGAAGAGATTCCGCTGGTGTCTGGATTTGCGGTTGTTCAGAAACAAAAGAAGCGATGGACAAAAACTCTTGGGCGTTTACATATTTGGGAGTGAGGCCGCATCGAATAACATTGTCACTATTGGAAGTTACTTCAACTACATTCCCGCGAAGGTAGGCATGGGTAACTCCTGGAGACACATATAGGAAATCTCCCGGTTCAAGGGTTACGAAATTCATCAAAAGAAACAAGAGCAGACCTGAATCATCCGGATATGTTTCAGAGAGATCAGTAAGATATATCATTTCCTTTTCGTTTATTACAGTTGCACTCATATCGGAAGAAAGAACAGTAGACGTAATTGATCGGATCGTATCTGAATCTATTGAGAGTATCTTTTGAATAGTTTCTTTAAGGCTTTCATTCGGGGTTTCTTCTGAGAGGCTTTCCTTTAGACAAGAGAGTTCTGAGTGTCCTGCTGCGTCAATGATTGCGTGAATTTCATTTACTTCTCTGAAGCCGAACTTGAGATCTGTTTCTGTTAAGGCACACACGACTTCTTCTTTACCTCGAGGCGAAGAATACGATTGTGCCCCAGTAAGGCTGGACTGCGCGGATGTAAAACCTTCCTCAGCCTGTTTTGCGTTCGGATGAACTTGGATAGATAAGGGTTCTCGAATCGCTAGTATTTTCATGATAAAAGGTAATTCATTTTGAAAATCACCAGCTTGGGGTCCTAGCGTATTTTGTGGCTCTGTTGAAATGATGTCGTCAAGTCCACGATTGCT
The DNA here is from genome assembly GCA_002500385.1 of Candidatus Neomicrothrix sp. UBA7828. Classification (GTDB taxonomy): domain Bacteria; phylum Actinomycetota; class Acidimicrobiia; order Acidimicrobiales; family UBA8592; genus UBA8592. The sequence goes on from DLTU01000183.1 coordinate 1,493, forward strand.
TTCTACTGTTTTACTTGGTGATGTTGGGTGAGCCCCCATCCAAAGTTCAGCCTCAGGTTGATATCCTTTTGGTCGTCCTTGGAGTTCAGGGATGAATGAGTAGTCACCCCAGTGGTAATGCTGAATGTTTGGGGTAAGCAAATCCATGATATTTATTTACTCTCTTCTGGGTATTCTCTAAGGGCCGAGACAAGTTC
>DLTU01000183.1:2026-3202 GCA_002500385.1 Candidatus Neomicrothrix sp. UBA7828
TCAAGGGATTGAACGATGGTGTTCAAAGAGCGTGAAATCATCAGATTGACGACTTCTTCTCCCTCAAAGCGTTTTCGCCAATCGGTAAAGACACCTATGGCAGGTTTCTGTAGTGCTGCTGCATATCCGAGTTCCCACGCTGTCCCATCATCGGTGGTAATGCCGTTGAGGTTTGCGACGACGAGATCTGATGTACGTATTGCATCACGATTGTTTTCAAAAATTGTTTGCACAGTTTCCGGAGTCTTTTCGGGATTGTCGCGATGTGGTAGGAACGTGTTGAATCCTACTTCAGTAATTGTTTGTTCAATTTTTTCAATCCACCAGCGTTCCCCTTCATCGAAAAGAGGTCCGGCTACATAAACGGTTTTCGGATTCATATCCTTTATTATCTCGTGCATTCACGTCTTTCCGGTTTTTATTGAAAAATGAATTGATTTACTCATCGCATATTGGATAAGTAATGATTTGTAGGATGCATCTATGGACAAAAGTGGCCACCTAGCATTCTGTTCCTTTCTTACCAAAAATTTTCCCTTGGTAAACGACCACCCAGATGTAGCTGGCTTACTTAGAGATCCTTATATTCTTCAAAACTTAGGGGCTGCTATGGCAAGCCGTTTTCATGATGAGGGGATTACGAAAGTCATTGCTCCGGAAGCAAGGGGGCCCGTGCTGGGAGCTCTTACAGCAGCTTATTTAAAAGCAGGGTTAGTCCTTGTACGTAAAGAAGGGAGAAATCATCCCGGTGCTGACAAAACCATTACATCTGACGAAACATGGACTGGTGAAAGGATAGGTTTTCTTACTCGATCATTTGATCTAGATGAGAGTGACCGAATTTTAGTCGTAGATGATTGGGCCACAACCGGTAATACGATTCGTGTAGCGAAGAAATTTATTGATGAGAACGGAGCAAGCTACATTGGTTCTTCAGTCATAGTGAATAAATCGGATCCTGAAATACTTGAAGCGTTGAATATTGCATGGTTGGTCAATTTTAACGACCTTGTTTAACTGAAGTTGTTTCCTCTTGTAAGCGATTTCTTTTGAGAGTAGTTATATGTTGCGATACCTATGAGATGTTTCAACGCGGCTTTACCAAACTCTTTACTATCGGTTCCTGTAGGGCTGGATAGCTCTACAAGATTGTTTTCATCAATTTCTTTCACATAC
>DLTU01000080.1:0-2535 GCA_002500385.1 Candidatus Neomicrothrix sp. UBA7828
CTTCTGCCTCTGCTTGTGCTTCTGCTTCTGCTTCTGCTTCTGCTATTGTTTCTGCTTCTGCTTCTGCTTCTGCTTCTGCTAGTGCTTCTGCGGCTGCGTATTCCTCGGCTGCTTCAGAAAGCATTTCATCTGCGTCATACTCACAAACAGTTATCTCTTCGTCAAAGATTACGTCAGCTTCTACAATTACGTCATCTCCTACATCTATCATAAGAACAGGTAAAGACTCTGTAATTTGAACTCTCACTACAGTAGGAGATTCAGGCGCAAAGAGTGTGCCTATATATCGAGGGAATTCATGCGATTCGCCCGGAAAAATAAACTCGCTATCTGATCCTGTAGCTTCTTCTGGGAAAGTGAACTCTGGGGTTTGTTCGATTTCAACAAATCCGTCATATACGAATACTTCGTAACTCTTTGGCAAGTCATTGTTATTTGTAATTGTAATGTCAATTCCTTCTGGCCCTGCGAAATGGGGAAGACATCCTGTTGCTTCGACATCCACATCTGTTCCGAAAAGAGGTATTAATTCTTCCGGAAATAACATGTCATCTACGTCAATGATCATATCTTCATCAAATGATGGCTGTAATGCTGAAGCTGATGCTGAATACGCAGTAAACGCTATAGCTGCGATACTTAGCACCACTCCCATCTTTACTATTGTTTTTATTCTTTTAATTGTTTTCATTTTTGCCTCCTCGGCGTTAGTTGTGCCAGTTAGATGAACTGCGAATGAATTCCTTACACCCCAAAGAGAAAATATTTATTTTTTTTAAAATCGTTATTTTTTGATTTCTTTCTCAGGGGTGTAAGACTAACTACATGAACTCGTCTTATCTCACGACAGTAAGAATGCGAGTTTCCTAGCTTTTAGATGGTTCTCGCGTATGTGAGGAACCTATGAGGTATACAAGTGAGCAAAAGCGATGCAGATCTCGTCTTAATGGCAAGGCAAGGGGATCAATCTGCGATAGGCGAGATATACGATCGCTATGCAGATCGCCTATTCGGCTTTGCCTTCTCTATGTTACGAGATCGCGAAGAAGCTGCGGACGCTGTGCACGATGTAATACTTCGATCATCACAAAAACTCGATCAGCTCAGAGATCCATCCAAGTTACGTCCATGGTTATTTTCTATTGCGCGAAACGAAGTAACATCTCGAACTCGCCAACGATCACGAAGAGACGACCGAGAGGTGCCAGATATGGCCGCTGATCTTCCTGATACTGATAACTCACTTATTCAAAACGAACTCCAGCAATTAGTTTGGGATGCCGCAGATGGTTTACAACAGCGAGATCGAGAACTTCTTGAGCTACAGATGCAAGGTTTGGAGGGTGAGGAATTAGCTGAAGCCCTTGGAGTGAAAGTCTCCCATGTACATGTCCTCTCTTCTCGTATGCGTGATCGAATGGAAAAAGCGGTTGGATCACTGTTAATAGCAAGATTAGGAAGGGAAGATTGTGAGAGGCTCAACACATTACTTGCAGAATGGGATGGACATTTCTCTTTAGAAGTCAGGTCAAAAGTAACACGCCACATAGAAGATTGTGACATATGTACAAAGAAGAGAGGAATTCTCTGCGCACCAGGATCAATAGCGTTAGCACTTCCATTCGTCGCAATTCCAGTTTCACTAAAGTCTAAGGTCCTTAACTCAGTAAATAATGCAAACGCGACTGCTGAATCTGTTTACACAAACCCGCACAAGACTCAATGGGATTGGGATACCCAAACTGGTTTCCCAGTAAAAGCAAAAGTCATTTCAAAGACAGTTTCTCTTACTAGCTTGACTGCCGGCTTGTTTATAGCAGCAGCAGTTGTTGTTGGAGCACTCATATTAACTGGCAACAACAACGAATCTAATCGGGTCACAACACAAGAAGCCATTATTGAAATGCCAATTGAGACGCAATCAAGTTCTACCAATGGACCAGACAGTAGTAACACGATTGAACCTACATCACCCATACCCGAACAGGGTAATAACCCCGGAAACCTTTCTTCCAGTTTCGAACTAGTTGAAACTTCATCCGACTACACATGTAACGAAGGAGAATACTGCTCATTTGACGCGTACCTATCTGAAGATCCACTCGACATTATTCGTCTTGCTCCTAATCAAGTATCTTGTCCTGCTGCAGACTTCGAACTAATCAATTCTTCTGCTCGTTGGGATTCAAGAAACTGGAGCACTGTTCAACATATAAAGCTATACGCCATCGATGATAACGTTGTGCAAGGCGACAGAACCTGTGAAATAATATTTTCGCTAAAAGGAACATTCCAACCTCTCAAAACAACGCTCATCACAGTTACCTTCACTATTACTGATAACGATGCTCAAACCCCTGAACCAAATCCCCAACCATCAATAGGGCTGAGCGTCAATACCAATAACCTCAGTTTTGGAAATCAAGCTAATTCGCGTGAACTAATCATTTCGAATGACAGTGACTCCCCCATAAACTGGACCATTGTAGTTGAGGGGAAAAGATTCGGCAGCACCGTTAGAGAAGGAATAATAGA
>DLTU01000080.1:2920-6544 GCA_002500385.1 Candidatus Neomicrothrix sp. UBA7828
GACTTCAATGGTGTCTTAACAATCGAAGGCAATGGCCAACTCATACAAGTCAACCTCTCAGCACAAATTGAGATCCCACCAGTAATAGAGTCTTTTTATTCTGATCCAAAAGTTGTTTACATAACCAATACAAATTGTGGAAATAGTGAAGCTACTCTTGGCGCTTCGATCTACGATGACGCTAACCTGTCGCAGGTCGAGATTGAATGGACCAGAAATAATATAGACATCATCACAACACCTTTACAGTTCGTCAACAACCAGATCTGGATAGCTTCCCTATCAGGTTTTGAACCAGGAGCTGTTCCTAGTATTGAAGCAAAACTAACGGCCACAGATTCTCGAGGAAATCAATCACAAGCATCCACTATCGTCGGAGTCAGACTCTGTTAAGCCCAAGAAACGTTAAAAGTTAGTCTCGCAGAATGAAGTTAAGTAGTTTGCAGCTAGCCATCCTGGATAGGTCCAACTCGCACCCGCATTAAGACATTCAGCTAATTTGTCACTATCATCAATTGCGCAAATATCTATAACAAACCGGGGCGGGTTAGATAGCTCTAGAATCCGGTACCCATTAGCTTCCTGGACTCCAATACCCCACAGAATTATTCCTGCGTGGCTTCCACCAAATCTAGCCTCAATAATATTTCCCATTAATGGACTCGAAAAGCTATCGGGACCGTCATAAATCTTCACGTTATTTGGAACATCCCAATGACTTCCCCCGACCACAACTTGCAATGCGATACTTCCCTGAACTTCTACGCCAAGATGAATATCGTCACTTACATTAGTTGTACTTCCACCATTTTGATCAAAGACATATCCGATATTGAAAGATTCCGGAGTGGACCCAGCACTATCGAATTCAAGCACGAAGCGGTCATACCCATCCTGAGCTCCAATTCTTGCATCAGTCAAAATATCACCACCTGAAATGTATGAATCTCCTGCAATTTTTGGTGCTACATTCCATCCTTCTGCTGCGCATGAAAATGAAGGTGCTACCTCTTCCTCGTCAGCAGATGGCTGAGATTCTCCACTAGAACTAGTTTCTGTTTCCCCATTATTCTCAGGTACTGAATTGCTATTTGAATCATCTTCCATTTGGGTAGATTCACCATCAGTTTCTGATTCTTGATTCGAATCAATAGGAGTTGTAGGTGTTTCTGATATCGATTCTTGGTTGGCTGACTCTTTATCTTCCCCACAGCTTAAAAGTGTTGTAGAAGTAAGTAAGGTAACAGCTAGTACGGTAATAATCCTAAAAATAAATCTTTTCATCTTCTCATTATTATCGTTGAAACATGAATGCGCTACTCGAATACACAATCATTGAAATCCTCTGACCAAGGAATAGTACCTCCCGAATATTCGGGTGATACAGATACTTCTTGCATGGTGTTATCTGAAAGAAGCTCATGAGTCGTTATGGTCCAAAACCAGGTGGTAGCAGGAGGGCCTGCATCATAATCTGGGTTTGACCTAAGCTCTCTCAGCACAGGTGCGCCTTCAACACAGTTAACTCCATATCCTCTCCCAGCTGCGGATGCATATCCCAATGACATAGAAAAGGCACTACCAGTTCCATGCTCTTTTACAGTGACCAAAGAACATTCATTTATTTGGAAAAGATAAACCCCTCTAGGACCTCCGGGCGATCCACTTAATGTCGTGACGAAAAGTTCAGGATTATCGTCACCTTGCAAATCGATTGCACCTACTACTGCATTCCCATCTGGAACGTACGCTCCAGTGTTTAAAAGATAATCAATCTTATCAACACCGTTAATAACACGAAGATATATTCCTTCATCGTAGGTTTCGTAGTATGTGAACGCCTCTTCATTATCACCATCACCATCAAGATCAACGAAATAACTAGCAGTGGTGAATGCATCTGATGATACATCTGGTAGTGCTGGGCACTCACCACTTCCGAAAGTTTCGGCATGTTCCGAGTGAACTCCAGCGTAGTCAAAATCAAATAGTGCGCTACATAAACCAGGTGGCATACCAGAATCTAAACAATCAGCACCTTTTGTTTCGCTACCGTCAACTATACAAACATCGACCACCAATCTTGGAGGGTCCTCTAATTGGAAGACCCGGAATCCATTAGCTTCGTTTGCTCCCAGGAGCCAAACGATCTGGCCATCAAATTCCCCAACATTGACAGCCTCCTGAATATTTGTCAGCGAAGAGCCTGATAAAACATCAGGTCCCTCATAAGAATCTCCAGCATTCCCCGCAAGGTAGGTTGCTCCAACTCTGACTTCAAGAAATACCTCTCCTAGTGGTTCATCAACAGGAAAAGGTCCTCCCCCAGGGCTCATAGGGCTCGCCATCCACATCACGTTATAATTCTCAGGATCAGGATCATCAGCATTGAATTCCAATACAAACCTCTCATACTCGCTATGGGAACCTAGTCGAGCATCTACTGTTCTGCTGGAACCTGCACCCCATGCCGAAGCGCCTCTTTTCCAACCTATATCCCAAGCGCATGGAATCTCTTCAACTACTTCTTCATCGGAAGTCGTTTCATCATCTAAAGACGTAATCTCTTCAGACTCAGTTTCATCAACTGGCGGACTATCTGTGGCGTCGGTTGCTTCGGTGCTCTCTTCAATTGTTTCATCGACTGAAGTATCTTCGTCTTCCACGAATACCTTCTCGCTACTACTACATCCAAAACTGAAGAGTGAGAGCACAAGCATGCCTACAAGCAGCCTCAAAATTATCTTCTGGTTTTGACCTGATCTTTTTGGACTCACTATTCCTCCTTTATGCCAACGCTCCAGCATTCGACATCATATTCTCGTAGTCCATACTGTCGGTGTCATTTAGTTTGACACGAACGTTATAACATTTTCCTTTCGTCTGCATAAATGAATTTGATTTACCTTCCTTAGATAAAACTTCTAAAGCTGCCTGACCTGTCATTGTTTTAATTCCAGTATGTGTTATTGCCATACCTCTCTACCTTTCTTTAAATTCAATAGGTAGATAGCTTTTAACTGGATTACTTACACCCCACCCCATACAGATCCGGAGATCACAGTATGAAAAGTTCCTTTTACTGGCAGATCTCCAACCAAAAGGAAATCGTATTTAGCTTTCGCATCCAACCCCATCCCCGTCTCCATCCAAACGATATGGATCCAACCCCAACGAGATGATCAAGACAGGCTTTGCGCTAGAAGGTAGTTCCCCGCAATTAATATCACCATTCCCATTAGAGTCATAGATATCAATGTCGCTACCATCGGCTGTTAGATAAAACTGACTTCCATACCCACTACTTGGCTCTGCTGGTGAAGGGGTAGGTGTTGGAACGGAAGCAATAGAGGTAAGTTCTGGCGGGGGAGAAGGAATGCCTGGAATTTCTGTCCCGCACGATTCTATTAGTTCTTTGAGCGTGGTGTACTCATCTTGATCGACTGACAGGTTCCACTTTGTTTTTACTTGTATGACGCGTATTGATAAGTAACACTGTCCCGATGGTTCAGGTGGAAGCCATTCTGAGGCATCTTTGGCTCCCTTACTTCTATTACTTGACGCTGTTACAGCAGTGAGATTAAGCATGTCGTCAGCAAAGGTATTTTTATTGCTCGCTGACCA
>DLTU01000080.1:6886-8338 GCA_002500385.1 Candidatus Neomicrothrix sp. UBA7828
GATCGCCAGGCTTCCTTTAGGGAGACGATATGGTCAATATCAAAACGTGGTGCACTTAGGCCACCTTCTCCGGCGTACCATTCTCCATCCCATCGCGAATACCAACCGACATCGCTGACTTTTTCAAGCGATAAAATTTCAAGTCGCGTGTTCATTCCATCACCATCTTCATCATCCCAGTGAGGGAATTCTGATCGGTCATACGGGGTGGCATCATGTTCGGGCTCTATGCGCAGAGATTCTAACTGGATCAAAAGGGTGTTTTCTAGAGTTACTTGTTCGGCTGGTTCAACTGTTGGGGTAGGAGAAGTTTTTGGACTTGGTGTAATTTCCTGCTGTTCAATATCATCTGTGTCTTCAGGGGTCTTCTCAGGTTCTTGCATATTCGATGACTTCCCAGAATTATTTTCGATTTGCGTGGTGCTCGGCGCCTCTTCTACGAGTTCCTTCTGGTCATCTAACTGTGGAGCAGATGTTTCGATTTGAGTGATGCCACTATTTGTTGTTGAGCAACCGACAATAGATATAACGAACAATAACTTTGCCAGAGAAGGGAAGAGAGTGTATTTGAACAGTTTCATAAACGAGATGATTTGTGCCAGCAATTTTAAGTTTAGATCATAGCTATTTGAATTCGTGGTCGTCTTCTACGTAGCTTGGACTAACTCTGTCTGATCTTTGCTTTTATTCTTCTGGAAAGCTCTGTAAGTAGATTGCACTATCATGACTACAAAAAATTCTAGGACACTGATTCCTGCCATGGTGGCTCCACCAGCTGTTCCATAGTGGAAACTTATCAACAAACCCGATATCACAGCGATAAAACCCACAAGGATAGAGACAAGCATTATCAACGGTACTTTTTTCACCAATAAGGTTGCTGTTGCTGGTGGGGCTACGAGTAAACCGAAAACAAGAAGCGTCCCGATTGCTTGGAAACTTGCCACAATAGCTAAAGACAAAAGAGCTAACAACGCTGCTTGGCTCAGTCTCGGGGACATCCCTAGGGTTTGTGCTTTCATCTGGTTGAACGTAAGCGCTAAGAAAGGTCGGTATAAAAGAATCGTACATAGAACTACGATGCTGGTATAAATAATCTGGTTCCGAATATCAGCGCTCGTAATTCCAAGAGAATCTCCGAACAATACAACAGTCACATCTGTTTTAAATGACCCGGTCTTTGAGATAATGGTTACACCTAACGCAAGCATTCCTACGAATAGCAAACCTATCGCTGTGTCATCACGCACTGCAGTTCGGTTTGAAACCATCGTAACAAGCCCGCTCATAACAAGAGCTGAAAGAAATGCTCCCAAAGCAGGGTTAAATCCCCAGAGAACAGCTAACGCAACTCCGGGGATTACGCCATGCGCTAATGCGTCTCCGAGAAACGCAAGTCCCCGAAGTACAATCCATGTACCGACAAGAGACGTAGCGATCACAGCAATGAGT
>DLTU01000127.1:0-3357 GCA_002500385.1 Candidatus Neomicrothrix sp. UBA7828
GCAAGGATTGCGGCTGCGAAATAGTTTGATTCCACTCGTTGCCTCAAGTAAGTTCCGACATCATCCGCAACCTCATGATTTAGAGCGTAATGACCGAGTGTTTGGAGCACGACAGAGCGTGAGGCACGAGTTGATAGGTCATTCCTTTGAGGGATATAGATAATCTTTTCCCGCTGATCAGTTATTGACCTTGCTGTTTGAGGTATGTTCTCAGCGCGTTTCACAGAAAAGCCAAAGTGATCACACACGTCCATAAGAATACGCTCAGACACCGGACCTGAACCCGGGTAATCGAGAGAATTTAGAATGCTGCGAGCAATATTTTCAATTTCCTTATAATAGTTATTCTTGCTACTCATCTCACTTCGTAAGTCTTTATTTGAATTACGGGCAATATTTTTAGGTGTGTTCGGATTAGAAATCGTGAATGAATTGTCCTCCTCAAGGGCTGAATATAATCCGATGATATGTTCCAGAATTTCGTCTGGCATTCTTGATGAAGGCCTGAGGTAAGGCAATTTTCTCTGCTTATTGTGTGGTTCGTCTTGCAATCTTCTAAGTTCAATTTCTAATCTCGCTCTTCTACTCGGTGGCTCAGGGTCAAGGAGGTCCGACGGGGTGCAGTCCAAGGCAGAAGCAAGTTCTCTGATCAAAGTGACTCGGGGTTCCATAATGCCATTTTCGAGTTGGGAGAGATATGGAGCAGGTTTGCTTACAATTTTGCCGAGTTGAACTAAAGTATAGTTATTCCTCTTGCGGTAATATTTTAGCCGTTGTCCAAACACTAATGAATCCACATTCACCTCCTAAAGATGCAAAAAGCATATCCAAAGCTAGATAATTTTTGACTTTTTTACCTTTTCCAATAATTTCTGCATTATTTAGGCATCTTTTAGGTTGATTTTAATCTAGTTCTGCTGCATCGTATATACGCACACATTACTTCCCCCTCAAGGAGACAACGATGTCTAAATCATTTGAAGAGCAGGTTGACGAACTTAATAAACAATGGAAGGAGAACGACCGATGGGCCGGAGTCGTTCGTGATTACTCAGCAGAGGAAGTTATAAGCCTTCGAGGCTCAGTTGATGTTGAATATAGCCTCGCACGGCGCGGCGCAGAAAAGCTCTGGGAGAAGCTAAACAGCAACGCCTACACACACGCAATGGGTGCCCTAACGGGTGGGCAAGCCGTTCAAATGGTTAAAGGCGGACTTGAAGCCATCTATCTCTCAGGTTGGCAAGTCGCTGGCGACGCAAACCTAGCCGAGCAGGTCTACCCCGACCAAAGCCTCTATCCAGCAAATTCAGTACCCACAGTTGTTCGAAGGATAAACAACGCTCTTCGAAGAGCTGACCAAATCGAATGGAGTGAAGGCAACAGAGATCGTGAATGGCTCATACCAATCGTTGCAGACGCTGAAGCTGGTTTCGGTGGACCACTTAACGCATTTGAACTCATGAAATCAATGATTGAAGCTGGCGCAGCCGGCGTTCATTGGGAGGACCAACTAGCAAGCGAAAAGAAATGCGGTCACATGGGGGGGAAAGTCCTCGTTCCGACACAGCAACATATTCGCACACTGACAGCAGCTCGTTTAGCTGCAGACGTAATGAACGTACCTTCAATTGTTGTCGCTAGAACTGATTCTCTCGCAGCGACACTCCTAACAAGCGATGTTGACGAACGGGATCAAAGATTCTGCACCGGGGAACGCTCTGCAGAAGGATTTTTCCATGTTGAGAATGGAATGGATGTCGCGATTTCACGTGGTCTAGCATACGCACCATATGCTGACCTCGTCTGGTGCGAAACCAGCACCCCGGACCTAGATGAAGCTAAACGCTTTGCTGAAGCAATGCAAGCGGAATTCCCAAACAAGATGCTGGCATACAACTGCTCACCGTCATTCAATTGGAAAGCTGCGCTTGATGATGAAACGATAGCTAAATTCCAAAGAGAGCTTGGAGCCATGGGTTATCGATTCCAATTTATTACGTTGGCAGGGTGGCATGCATTAAACGCCTCCATGTTCGAACTATCTAAGGCATACACTGACAGGGATATGACAGCATATGTAGAACTTCAGCAACGAGAGTTCGAAATGGAAGAAGATGGATATAGCGCTACACGTCACCAACGTGAAGTTGGAGCTGGTTATTTTGATCAAGTTGCAACTGTCATTTCGGGTGGAACAGCCAGCACTTTAGCGCTGAAAGGCAGCACTGAAGAAGAACAGTTCTGACACATATCCCATCAAGCACTAATGTAGACCTTGCTAGAACAAGGGGTGTATATGAGCTCACAAAAGACAACTAGAGGTCCTCTTGAGATAGATTCCGCATTATCTTTCTTTATTGAAACGGAAGCGCTTGACGGGCTTGGAATTGAGCCTCAGGAGTTTTGGGACAAGTTCGGAATATTTCTGAAAGAATACAGAACACTCGCTAATCAATTCCTAAAGTCCAGAGATGACATCCAATCATTAATTGATCAATGGCATATCGAACGCAGAGGTCAGGCCCATGATGAGGACTCCTACAAGTCCTTCTTAACTGATATTGGCTACATACTCCCAAGACCTAATACTGTTTCTGTAAATACGAATAATGTTGACCCTGAAATTGCCGCTGTCGCAGCTCCACAACTTGTAGTCCCAATTGACAATGCTCGATACGCACTAAATGCCGCAAACGCACGCTGGGGAAGCCTTTATGACGCCTTATACGGTACTGATATCATCAGTGATGCAGATGGCGCTGAAGCAACCGGACCCTATAACCCGAAAAGAGGGGCAAAGGTCATTGAATACACGAGGACCCTACTCGATAAACATTTTCCACTAGTTTCACTTAGCCACAAAGATTCATCTAGTTATCGGATAGTCAATCAAAACTTGATAGTAGCTACCGCTAATGGAGATGGGACACTAATAGATAAAGAACAATTCATTGGCTACACCGGCGATATGGAAAATCCAGATTCAATATTTCTATGTAAAAATAACTTGCATATAGAGATCATCATTGACCCTAAAGACCAAATAGGTTCCACAGACTCAGCAAACATAGCCGATGTAATGGTCGAATCCGCTGTCAGCACAATCATGGACTGCGAAGACTCAGTAGCCACCGTTGATGCAGAAGACAAAGTTACGGCATATGCTAACTGGCTTGGCTTAATGAAAGGAACCCTCGAAACTAGTTTCGCAAAAGGGACCCAAACCATCACCAGAAAGTTAAACCCTGATTCAATAATCACTTTAGCCGACGGAGGGCAAGGCACTATCAGAAGACGGTCACTCCTTCTCGTTCGAAATGTAGGCATGCACCTCACCACGGACATGATTACCATTGA
>DLTU01000153.1:0-4069 GCA_002500385.1 Candidatus Neomicrothrix sp. UBA7828
TTGTGATTGCGTAATCGTTGCAATTGACGGTGGACTAGAACATTGGGTGCCAGATATGAAACCAGCATTGTGTGTTTCAGGAATAAATCAAGGGCCAAATCTCTCTGTTGATGTAATGCATTCAGGGACAGTTTCCGCTGCACGAGAGTCAGGTTTGTACGGACTTCCATCGATTGCAACCAGTTTGTCAACATATCAACACTCTGATTTTGCGGATACTGCAAAGGCTACAGTAGAGGTAATTGAGGCGGCAGTAGCAGTATTGCCTCATGTTGCAGAGAATATGCTACGGCCTGAGGGTTCATCTCCAGAAATCACAGGAGACGATATTAACGACCGAATCCTTTCTGAATTCAAGCAAGGCAATTTGATGCTGAATATTAACGCACCAGAATTCTGGACTAATGGTTTCCAAACGGTTTCACTAGGAGTTCGTTGGTATCACAACGCAATCGGCTTATCAAATACGGAATCCGCTGGTGTTGCTTACGGTTTCAAGGCCGCACAAATTGAGGATGAGGACATCCCCAATACAGATTGTAATGCAGTAAACAGTGGCGCTGTTGCCATTACTCCGTTGTCCTGCTGGCCGGTAAATCATCCTCTGGGATTATCTCAAGAATTACTTGAAGAGGCTACTAAACAGGGAGAAAACGGACTACCGATTTGGTTGAGAAATTGATACATTATCAATTATCCAAGGTATGTTGAACAATTGTGATACAAGCATGTCCCTGCAGCCATTGATTCCCTAAACTTATTTTTGTTAAGGAAGTATTCAGTTGATTCTCTGCTTCTGTGAATGACTGATGATCGGAAAGCACAAACCCTAGAGGGCCGTTCTTCGCTATGGTTTCCATTCCTTCTCCTTGAGCGTCAAGGACGTAAGTCGAGACTCCTTCTTCTTGCCATTCTGCTAGGGTTTCTTGTAACCCCCCTCCAATATCGAAGATACCTTGCGTGACTTCATCACGTAATCCGATAGCTGGGACGGGTCTTTTGAGAATGGCTTTGATTTGGCCGGCGATTGAGCGTTCATCAGGTCTTACACCCGACAGTGTTTCTCCGTTGAACAAAATTCTCCTATCCGGTCCGGGTCCGCCACACAGATGCAATATTATGTCGGTATCACGGCGAATTCCATGCGAGACGAATAGTGCGGCATTTACTGCTCTGACCAATACATCCATTCTCCCAGAGCCGCCAGCCAAATCATTCAGATTTAATTTCCCCGAACTCGGTGCTAAGTGGCCGATTATGGCGAATCGGCGTTGCAATCATTCACCCCATGTCTAGGTCTAGGTCATCGACATCCATCATCGATTGCATCTGTCTTCTCATGCGCCTATCGCCTTTCATTCCTCGCATCATTTTTCGGCTTCTATTCCATTGGTTGAGCAATTCCTTGACGTCTTTTTCGGTTGTCCCTGAACCACGTGCAATTCTCCTAATTCTTTGGGACTTAAGCACAAGCGGCTCATCCTTCTCATGTTGCGTCATAGAATCCATTATCACTCGATACTTGGCTAGATTAGCCTGCATCTGCTTCTTTTGCCCGGCAGACATCGAGCCCATTCCAAACATACCATCAGGAAGGTGTGAGAGAATACGGTCAACCGTTCCAATCCTACTCATCATTTCCATCTGAGTGTACATGTCTGTGAGAGTAAATCTACCCGACATTAGACGTTGAGTGAGACGAATTGCTTCTTCTTGATCAAGATCTTCCGGTGCAAGGTCGATTAGGCCCTTGATGTCACCCATCCCAAGTAATCTTGAGATAAATCGATCAGACTCGAACTTCTCGAGATCATCTACCCTTTCTCCTTCACCAACGAAGACGATTGGAGCGCCAGTAACGGAAACTGCGCTTAATGCTCCACCACCTCTGGCAGTACCGTCTAGCTTGGTAACGATTGTACCAGTTACGCCTACTAAATCATGGAAGGTTTGTGCCACAGGTCCTGCTGCTTGACCTACCTGAGCATCAATTACAAGGAATCTCTCAGTAGCGTTGGCAATCTCTGCGATTCGTACCAATTCATCCCTTAATTCATCATCAAGGCTGTCTCGACCTGCAGTGTCTATGATTAGAACATCAGCCATCCCAACTGCCTTGATACCATTCCTAACGATGGTGGCAGCGTCTTTTTCATCTGGCTCTCCATATACTTCTACGGGTGAATCTTCGAGAAGTTGCTGTAATTGGGCGTAAGCTCCAGGCCGGTGTACATCAGCTTCGATTACCGCTACTTTCACTCCGTGCTTCCGCCTCCACCATTCTGCGACTTTTGCGGTCGTTGTGGTCTTTCCTTGACCATATAGACCGACCATCAATACGGTTTCATTATGCGGCTTAATTTCACGAGCAGGTCCTAGCAACCTAACTAACTCGGTGTAAATCAGATTCATGGCATGAGTCTCGAGTTTTATCCCTGGACGAGGTTCCTCTTCCATCAATCGTCGTTCAATACGTTCGGTCAACTCCTTGGCCTGTCTGACATTGAAATCTGCTTCCAATAGGGCACGTCGAAGAGAACGTGTCAACTCGCGTACAGTTTCCTCATCTACCTCTCGCTTACCCTTGAGTAAGCCAACGGAACCGAGGATTCTGCGCTTCAGACCCTCCAGTGCCATGTGCCTTGGGTCCAAAGCGTGTGGTTTGAACGTTATCCGCAATAATCGATAGCCTGAGACCTCACGATACCCTTCCAAATATGCTGTTTCGGTTATATTTTGATAATTCTCAAGGGTGTAACTGATAGCAGGAGAGACATCGGAGAGTCATGGCTGAGGCTCCGATTGAGATGTGGGAGATGCAGCTTGCATTTGCCATAGGCTTGTTGGGCGTATACGCTGGTTGGCGTGGAACAATAGCTAGAATGACAGGTTTTTACGATCTTTCAGGGGCTTTCAAGACGCTATTGTTTGGATTAGTTTCTGGAGTATTAATTGCTTCTCTCATCGATTCCCTAATACTAGCTCCAATACGTTTAGAATCGGTTAATATCCTTGAGGTTTCAATAATTGCACTAGTAATCGGGATGGCAGAATCTGCATTCACGCTATTCCTTCTAGGAAGGCCCAGAACTGTCGGATTGAGAGCAAGTGCACCGTATGGTTGGACCCTAGGCCTTGGTTTTGGTGCAATGCGTTCGGCCCATCTCAATGTCAGATTATTTGACCCCGAAGTATGGGTTGGGACAACAGGATTTGAACTGTTTAACATCGCTTTAGCATGTGTCTTGACTTTGACCACCTGTATTGGACACGCTTCTGTAGCAAGTTGGCAAGGTTCGAAGATTATTCAACACGAAAGGGCTCGTACATTCTTCACCAGTTCAATTGTCAGAACAGTTCTAATCGTCACAACGGTTTTGACGATATTCGAGCCATTTGTGATATTCTTAGTACTTCCAATGGTTGCTTGGTCATGGGTTCCAGCACACTCAACTTGGCTTCCATCTGGAATGACTCCAGCGGCTGCTCAGGCCTATCGTAGAACCATCAGAAGTTCGGATAGACACGAGCGTGCGGCGGCGGAAAGAATCCGCGGCGAGAAGGTTATTCAGGATGATTGAGAATATTTTCCGAAACTAGCTACGCAGTGCCATGATGTTTGATAAATGACAAATCAATAAGTCAGAATTATAGGAGCCCTGCTAAGGGATGGATGCAGAATGCGCGTCATTATCGCTGGAGCCGGGGAAGTCGGTAGGGGTGTAGCAGCCGCTCTCAGAGAAGAAAGACGGCAGGTTGCATTGATTGATCCAGACCCCGAAGCAATCAACGAATCCCAGTCTCTGGATTGCTTATTGGTAACTGGTGATGCTCTTTCACGCGACTCATTATTACGAGCAGGAATTAATGATGCAGAGATCATGGTACTCTGTACAAATAATGACGAAGTAAACCTACTCGGCTGTGCTTTTGCAAAGAGAGTATACAGTGAGCAGGTGGGAGATAGGGCAACAAGAGGATTGACCACAATCGCAAAGATTCGAGATCCAACTTTACTTGACAAGAATAGAGGAGCAGGCCCTCTTGAAAGGTGGACTCGTGCAGACCA
>DLTU01000046.1:0-9246 GCA_002500385.1 Candidatus Neomicrothrix sp. UBA7828
TGGCCTTCTTCAAATAGGCCGTGATTTATCAGAAGTTAACGATGCAGTCTCCGGCATGGTACGCGCATTTCTATTACTGGGACTTATCGGCATAGCTTTAGCTATCCTGTTGGCATGGTTATTGGCGTCTCAACTTGCGAAACCTATCAAGAGATTATCCAAAACTGCTGAACATGTAGCTCGCACCCAAGAGCTCACTGCTTTCATTGACTCAAAAGATGGGGACAAGGAAGTGCGACGTTTAGCAGAAAGTTTTAACGTAATGCTGCGCGCTCTTTCAATATCGCGCGACCAGCAAAAGAGATTAGTTACGGATGCTAGCCACGAACTTCGAACCCCTCTAACGAGCGTTAGAACAAATATAGAACTTTTAGCGAAAGCAAAATCCATTGACGAGAAAGATAAAGAGTTGATTATTCGTGACCTTAAAGCAGAAATAAATGAATTAAGTCTTCTGGTCGATGAAATTGTTAACCTCGCTACATCAACTGGCTTTAGATCCGAAAATTTTGTTACCGATGATCTCTCGGTAATCGCTCAGGAGGTCGCTGAGAAGTTTTCTAGAAGGTCGGGGAGAACAATTGATATTAGAAGTTCGGGAGATTCTATGCGGGATATACAAAGCGCAGCGATTGAGCGTGCTATCTCTAATTTGGTAGATAATGCAATTAAATTTAGCCCTGAAGGAACCGATATTGTGATCACAGTCGAAAATGGAACCGTCTGCGTTCGGGACTTCGGAATAGGAGTAAGGGAAGATGATAGGGATCAACTTTTTGAGAGATTCTTCAGATCTGTTGATACAAGGAATCTTCCTGGCTCAGGTATTGGGCTTTCAATAGTTGAAGAGATTATTTTGAGGCATGATGGTCAGGTCTTCGTTAAAGCCCCAGAGAATGGGCCTGGAACCGAGGTCGGCTTTACGTTATAGCCATTAGCTCCGAAGGTTATGGATTTTATTGCGAACTAATTCAAGATCATCAGGGTTAGTTAAACCGGTCCACTCTTCCTGGCTTGGGACAGTAGATACTTGGAAATCATAAAGGTCCATAAGGGTTGAAATGCATACTGGAAGAAGACACTCAGCGATCTCAGAGTCGCTATGCTCGTCAAGGAACTCTTCCCAGAGACTTTGCAAAGAACCTAGAATCGATGGGTGAAAACACCAAAGATTCATTGATACCGGAGTGTCTGGTTTCAGAATATTGCCCTCAACGCATGCAATTTCTTCGATTGACTCGTTATAAAATAAGCCTTCCGTCTCAATCACTTCAGTGAGCAATCCTTTCTGCACATAACACACCCCTCTGGTAACAGGGCCGCTCGAAGAGAGGGTTTTGCTAAGCTCAAATGTTATTAATGCACCGGATTTTTCATCAAGATTCGGTAACTGTTCAGAAGCTAACTCCATTGAAGATGGTCCGTAGTAGTCATCAGCGTTGGCTAAAATAAAGGGTCCACCTATCGCTTCTGATGCAGAGATCACGGCGTGTGTGGTACCCCAAGGCTTCACCCGAGGAGGACCATGCTGGTCTTGCAAAACAAACCTGAAGTCAAGCCCCTCCGGATGTAGACGCTCCACATGAGATTTCATCTCTTTAGCTATTTCGCTTCTGACGATAATGACGATATCAGTTATGCCAACACTTAGAGCATCTTGAATAGTGAAATCAAGAAGCGTTTCACCTTTTTTTCCGACTGGCGCAAGTTGTTTTGTTCCTCCAAACCGGCTTCCCAGTCCAGCGGCCATCAGAACGAGGCTAGATTTCACAATACTGCTCCCAAAGTAGTCAAACTCCCAATATAAAATACGCAATAGTCATGTTAGGGACTAGCATCAGATAGGCGTAATCAAGAAAGAATAAATTATATGCCTGTCATTATCGTAAAGATTTTATCCGTAGCTATAGCGAGCGTTTTGCTGATTAGCTGCGGTAATGATGATGGGGAATCAGCCGCTACTGACACTCAAGCTGAAGTTGTACCTACCCCTACACCTGCAGGGGAAGTTGATAACACTGATCTCTCAGTTAAACCTCTAGTGACTATTCCCCCGTCTTCTCCGCCATCCGAGTTATTGATAGAGGACTTAATAGTTGGAAGCGGATCTCCAGTTAATGTCGGCGATCTTCTTATAATGAATTATGTAGGTGTTTCATACTCAACCGGTCTTCAATTTGATGCTTCATGGGACAGGGGGTTGCCGTTAGATTTTGAACTTGGAGCTGGACAGGTAATAAAGGGATGGGATCAAGGGATAGTTGGCATGTCGGCAGGAGGGCGAAGGTCCCTTACAATCCCGCCAGACTTGGCATATGGAGAGAGCGGATCTGCTTCAGGGGCAATAGGCCCGAATGAAACTCTCGTATTCGTTGTTGACCTCATAGTTTCAGTGCCAGCAGATCTGGAGAAACCCTCTGGAGAACTGACTTCAGAATCAACATCGGAACTTGAAACTATTGATATCTCTGAAGGCTCCGGAGCCATAGTTCAGCCTGGGAATGTAGTTTATATTCACTATGTTGGTATCTCTGCTTCTACAGGAGATCAGTTTGACTCTTCTTGGGATCGAGGCCGTTCGGAATTTTTTGGGTACATTTCCGGCACAGGCAATGTCATTGAAGGATTAGATCAGGGCCTGTTGGGAATGCAGGTGGGGGGTCGAAGAACAGTTGTAATACCTCCAGATCTCGCCTATGGCGAGAACGGTGCAGGTGATGGTCTGATCGCTCCTAATGAAACATTGATCTTTACGGTCGATCTACTTGGCACTCACCCGCTTCGCTGATTACCGAGTGACTCCAAGACGTTCCAAAGCCGCTTGGGATCTGTCAAGAAGAAGTTGAGGAACAAGAACACCATTTACTTCAACTCCTCCTGAACCTGAACTCTGAGTGTCAGATTCTGGTGAAGTATCTGGAGCTTCAGTGCTACTTTCAGCGATTTCCTGACTGCGCTCACGCTGCACGAGATAGGCATCCCATTCGGCCTCTCGAACTAATTTATCTCTATGAAGACTTCCAAGTTCAACTCCATTGTCAAAAGCAACCCAGTAACGAACCCAATCAAGACCATTTGACAATATGACTCTACCCATTGTTCCTTCAGGAACGCCGCGTAGATTAATAGCTGCTTTCACAATTTCTTTCCTTCGTAAATTGTGGGGAAGAGTATCATTTTTCGGCATAGCTACCTCTGGTTGTCTCCTGAACATTACACGATTTTTGTCTCCAATGAACATATCAAGAGGATATTGATAACAGGTATGGGGTATTTATTGTGAGAAGATGGGCGTGTGTCTAATCCATATAAGTATCTCGTATTGCATGGAAGAAAGCCTGTGTATGAGGCATTGCTGGAAGGGCTAGAGGTCGTTTGTATTCACTTATCGCAAAAGGCAACCGGTGAAATTATTCAGGAGATTAAATCACTAGCTAATGCAAAAGGTATTAAAATTGAGATAACTACAGAGAATAGAATTTCTGCCCTGAGCAAGAGTGGCCAACATCAAGGTATTGCTGCTGATTTGAAAGCCCAGAGGATGCAATCGTTGCCGCATTTTCTCTCGCAGAGAAATGGCAGAAAGCACCAAACGTATGTTGTCGTGTTAGATGGTGTTCACAACCCAGCGAATGTAGGGATGATTATCCGAACTGTTACAGCAGCAGGCTTAGACGGGATAATTATTCCTGACAAAGGAACAGCAAACATCAATCCTGTTGCAATTAAGGCTTCAGCAGGAACGGTTTTCAAAGCTCCAATAGTGCGAGTAGATACTACCAGTAATGCAATTGATCAATTGATTGAAAACCGTTTCGAAATCTTTGGTTTAGAAACTTCAGGTGAAAGTATCTACAAAGTCGAATTACCCGAAAGAATGGCACTTGTGTTAGGAAACGAAACATCGGGATTGAATAAAGAAACGATTCGGAAACTCTCAAAGGCCATCTCAATTCCTCTCGCCAACAACATCGAGTCACTTAACGTAGCGGCATCTGCAGCTATAGCGAGCTATGAAATTTTCCGGCGATCATTAGCTATCTAGTGTCTAGCGGTACCTCCACAGGGTACCTGTGGGAGTGTCTTCTATCTCGATACCTTGTGAGTGCAGCTGATCTCGAATTCTGTCTGCTTCTTCGAAGCTCTTTTCTTTTCTGGCAGTTTCGCGTTGTTGTATGAGTTCTTCTATCTCATTATCCTCTTCTTTTTCAACCTGACTCAGTCCGAGAACTTCTAACAATTCTGTGACTGTGGCCATCGAGGACTTCGCACCATCAAAGTCTTGCGAGTCAAGTGAAGCGTTTCCTGCAGTAATTAACTCAAAGACTACAGCTAGCGCATCAGGAGTTCCTAGGTCGTTATTCATAGCTGCAGTGAATCTTTTTTTAGCATCTTCATCAGCGGTTCCATTCGTTATCTGTGCTGCTTCCATTCTTCGAAAGAATGCATCTATTCTTTCTATTCCTCCTGATGCTCCAGCCATCGTTTCGTCAGAAAGTTCCATTAGCGACCTGTAATGAGACTGGAGCATGGCGAGCCGGAGGGGGCGAGCCCCGTAACGGTCTATGGCATCCCCTAAAGTCTGGAAATTGCCAAGAGATTTGGACATTTTCTCTCCACTAACGTTTAGCATGCCACTGTGCATCCAATGCCTGGCAAATGAAAATCCTGCTGCCTCGCACTCAACTCGTTCATTTTCATGATGGGGAAATGTTAAATCCGAGCCACCGCCATGTATATCAAAGTCTTCTCCCAGTAGATTAAGAGACATCGCCACACACTCAATGTGCCAGCCAGGTCGACCCGGTCCCCACGGACTATTCCAAGTAGGTTCGCCAGGTTTCGCTGATTTCCATAAAGCGAAATCAAGTGGGTCTGCTTTCTCATCATCAGAAGCTATTCTTGCTTTTGCGCTATCTCGTAAATCTTCTGCTGTCCGGTGGACTAAAGCTCCATATCCCTCAAATTTGCTAACATCAAAGTAGACGCCACTTCCTGTAATTTCATACGCAGCCTCGAGTTCCATTAATTTGGAAATGATTTCGATCATTTGGGGGATGTACTGAGTCGCCTGCGGCCTTGCTTCAGGATCTTTAACACCAAACGTTCGTAACTGCTCTATATATACTTTTGTATAGGTTTCAGACAGTTGACTTTCGGTGACTCCTTTGTCGGAGGCTTTATTTATAATTTTGTCATCAATATCAGTGATGTTGCTCACCAGCACAACATCATAACCATCCCACTCTAGATACCTTTTTAAAGTGTCATATGTAAGAGCTGTTCGAGCATGACCCAAGTGTGGGACATCGTAGACAGTAGGTCCACAGGCGTAAATTGAAATTTTTCCAGGTTCTCTGAGTTCAAGTTCCAGTATCTGGTCTCTCATTGTGTCATAGATGCGCATTCATAAAATCATAGATAATAAATCAGTGATGTACTCGCTTTCTAATCGTTTGATTAGTAACCGTATATTTACTGATACGAAGGGAGTAACGAGATAGCCTAGTATCCTCAGCACATTGCCCTCGTAGCTCAGTAGGATAGAGCGACCGCCTCCTAAGCGGTAGGCCACAGGTTCGATTCCTGTCGAGGGCGCTTAATTAGTCACATTTCAAGCAAGTTTGCATCTTTTGGTTAGAGAATATGAAAGACTTAATTAAACACGGACACTGGTGGGGAGATATGTCGATAGCGGAAAGCGAAAGTTACAGCATTAATGACCGCTACGTTAAAGACAGGGGAAAGGTTTTTCTTACAGGTGTTCAAGCCATAGCTAGGCTTCCCATTCAACAACTTCGAGCTGATCGAAAAGAGGGCTTAAATACGGCTTCATTGTTGGCAGGGTACCCAGGTTCTCCACTTGCAGGTTTAAATTTTGAGATTGATAATGCGGTAAAGTTTGCGGCGGATTTACCTATTGTTCATCGACCAGTTCTTAATGAGGAACATGGGGCGACAGCGGTCATGGGAAGTCAGTTGGCTGCTGAGCAGCCGGATTTTTATTTTGATGGAGTTGTAGGGTTTTGGTACGGGAAAGCGCCAGGCTTGGACAGGGCAGGGGATGCGCTTCGACACGCAGTATTTGCAGGGACCTCTCGGTATGGGGGTGCTGTAGCAGTGGTTGGCGATGATCCAGCTGCGAAAAGTTCAACGCTTCCTTCAAGTTCCGATGCAACACTGGTCGATCTCCATATGCCAATTCTCTACCCGGGGGATGTACAAGAAATATTGACTCTGGGGATGCATGCGATAGCCCTAAGCCGAATAACTGGTGCTTGGACTGCTTTAAAAGTGGTTGATGCCGTAGCAGATGGAAGTGGAACCATCGAACTGGCCTCGACTGTTATAAACCCAATAATTCCTGACTTATTAATTGATGGAAGTACATATGAGCATAAGCCGGATGCCAAATTGTTGCCGCCAAACAATCTTGAAATAGAAAAGGATTTAAGAGTGGTCAGATCCGAATTGGTTCGTAGGTACACAGTAGCGAATAATCTCAATCCGACAATAGTTGACCCAAAAGATGCATGGATTGGTTTGATAGCTAGCGGATTTACTTATCACGAGCTTCGTCACGCTTTGTCTGCGATCGGCCTTCGTACGATAAATGATATTGAGATGGCAGGTATTCGGTTACTGCACTTGCAATTACCAATACCTTTTGACCCCGAAAATATTCGTAATTTTTCTCGTGGCCTTGAAGAGATATTAGTTATTGAAGAAAAAAACCCTACGGCGGAGTGGCTTGTCAAAGATGCTCTTTATGGTAGCGCTAATCAGCCAAGAGTTCTCGGGAAGTTTTACCCGGATGGAAGGCCCCTCATGCCCAGCCATGGAATTTTAGATGCCAATACGATGGTGCAAGGTATTTTTGATCGACTGTCGCTTCGTATCGCTGATAGATTAGTGAGGCCAAAGTCCAAGAGTAATCAACGGGAACTGATTCCGTTAAGTGCAACTAGGAGCCCGTACTTTTGCTCTGGTTGCCCTCACAATGCCAGTACAAAAGTTCCCGAAGATTCTTTAATAGGCGCTGGAATTGGTTGTCATACAATGGTCCTCCTAATGGATGAAGATCAGGTAGGAAATATCGCAGGCGTTACAGCAATGGGGAATGAGGGCATGCAATGGGTAGGGATGGAGCCGTTTGTTGACCGTAAGCATTTCATACAAAATATAGGTGACGGGACTTATTTCCATTCTGGACAACTAGCTATTGCTTCGGCAGTTTCAGCGAATAGCAACATCACATTCAAGTTGCTTTACAACGGAACAATAGCGATGACAGGAGGCCAAGATCCAAAGGGAGGATTAGGGATTTCTGAGATCGCTACGATTATGCACGCACAGGGAGTAAAGGAAATTATCATCACCACTGAAGATGTGCGTAAATACCGTTCGTTCAAACTCCCTGATAATGCTCGTGTTTGGGAACGCACGCGAATAGTAGAGGCCCAACAGGTTTTGGCTCAGGTAGATGGCGTTACGGTCCTCATCCACGACCAAGAATGTGCGGCTCAGTTGAGGCGCTTACGCAAACGAAATGTTATTAAGAAACCAGATTTTCGCGTTTTGATCAATCACCGAATTTGTGAAGCTTGCGGTGACTGCGGGGAGGTTTCAAATTGTCTCTCGGTGCAAAATCGAGAAACAATTCTTGGCCCTAAGGCCCGAATTGAGCAAGACTCTTGCAATTTTGATGCTTCTTGCATAAATGGTGATTGTCCAAGTTTTATGACAGTTGAGATAGACCCAGAAATCCCGAATATGGGAGTTCTTAAAAACAAAGAGGGTATTAATCTCCCTAATCCTGATATAAAGGTCTCGGTTGATAATTTAGACCTTCGAATAGCTGGTATCGGCGGCACGGGAGTAGTGACTGCAGCTCAAATACTGGCCACAGCTGCGATGCTAGATGGTTTTGAGGTAAGGGGACTAGATCAAACTGGTCTTTCGCAAAAAGCTGGGCCAGTTGTCAGCGATTTGCGTTTAACACGAGATACTCCTAGTCCTTCAAATTTATTAATGCAGCAAAGCGCAGATGTGCTTATCGGATTTGACTTACTTGTAGCTGCCAGCGATAAAGCCTTAGAGGTTGCAACTGACGCGAAAACTATTCTTGTCTCTTCTGAAACGCCGACACCAACTGGAGCTATGATAGGAAATCCTCTCGAGAGTCTTCCCACTGTCGAGTCGCTCCTAGAAAGACTTGCAAATCGTATAGCTAGCGAATCTAGTTACCTTGTTGATGCTGGGCGGTATTGCACAGACCTTCTTGGTTCTGTTACTTCGTCAAATATTTTTATCCTTGGCGTTTCTGTCCAGTTGGGTGTGCTGCCTGTGAGCCCTGAAGCTTTTATGAAAGCTATCGAGTTAAATAACGTGAATGTTCAAGGCAATCTTGCTGCATTTCACTGGGGTAGAACGTGGGTATTTGATAGTGAATACGTTAATCAGCTCATTCAAGAGAAAAGAAAAAAGAAGGGCAAAAGGGAGCAAGTGCGTTTGCATGATGATTTCATTAAACGAATTAATGAATTCGATCTCTCGCAGGAAGGTTCGCAATTAGTTCAGTTCTTGGCTAATGATGTTCTTGGGTTTCAAAATAGCAAGGCCGTTGAACGGTTTTTAACACTACTGGAACAGGCTAATTGCGAGACCAAGAAACTTAGCAGGAGAGATGATAGAGAAACTCTTATTATTGCTATTGCGCGGAATTCACATAAATTGATCACATATAAAGATGAATATGAAGTAGCCCGCTTGTTTCTCTTACCCGGTTTAGAGAGCGAAATAAATCAATTACCACAATCTAAAGGGACGAAAAGAGCTGTTTGGCATCTTCACCCTCCATTTCTTCGAGCTCTTGGCATGCGCAAAAAGCTTAAGGTGCCTTACACAATCGCTCTACCTTTGATGAAGGTCCTTTCAAAAGGGAAATTGTTGCGAGGAACAAAACTAGATTTTTTTGGTTACGCAAAGGTTAGGAAAATGGAACGACAAATCCGCGATCAGTACCTTGAGCAGATTTCGCAGTCGTTAGGTTCCCTAACTGATAACAACTTTAATGAGTTCCTTGACTTAGCATGCCTTCCCGATGCTGTGCGGGGATTTGAGGACATAAAGTTCAGGAAGGCAAAGGATTTTTTGCATGACTTAGAAAGCTATTCGATAGCAGATCGTGGCTAGTTATCGCCGATTGTTTATGGTGAGAGATAGTAGATGGATCCTGCTGCGGTG
>DLTU01000001.1:0-9379 GCA_002500385.1 Candidatus Neomicrothrix sp. UBA7828
GATCGAGCTTGCAGCCTCAACCGGATCCATGACTGAACTGTGTTAGCCAAACAGTTTCATCTTCACTCATGACGCTCCTTTCTCTCTACCCCAAGGCTAGTTGCCAATTAGGGGCTACCTATGTGTTATGTGTGGGTCTTTTGGCAAAAGAGAAACGAACGCGGTGTCGTGGGATGAGAAATCTTGATACGTTGATAGGACTACATATGGCATTCAATATCTCAAAATTTCTAGCACCAGTCTTAGCAATACTGCTTTTCATTACTACAGCATGTGGTGGAAGTGACACGACGGAAGAGGAGACGAGCCAAACTGAATCAACCCAAACTGAATCAACCCAGACTGAAACAACGCCAGTTCCCGATGCAACACTTCCATCAGAAGTAGTCTTCGCAGCTCAAATAGCGCAATCACTATTAGGCGAGGCATTGTCTGAAACCGACCAGAATTGCCTATTCACAGCTGCCACAGATAATGCAGAATTCGCAGAAGCTATCTCAGTTGTCCTTGACCAAAATGCGGGACTCACACCTACATATTTTAAAAGTCTCATCACTAATGTCCGTGATTGTGTTGGACAGCAACGAATGAGCAACGCTATAGCACTAGGGCTCTCGCTCAATGAACAAAACCCAGAACTTAGCCAATGCCTCAATGAAATCTTCATTGATGATCCTTCAGAGGACGCGTTTCTCGGAATGGCTGCAATCACTGCCGGAATTGCAGTGCCACCGGACGTCGCGCCACAAACAATAGAAACATTAAATAAGTGCGTGTCAATTGATGTGATCGCAAATCAACTCGCCTTACAATACGAACAACTGCAATCCTTCCAAAAAGCTGTTAACCAGAAATGCTTGGTTGATGAACTAAACGCGTATCCCGATATTGAGAATTTCTGGGAAGCCGCATTTGTGACACAAAACGTGCAACAACTCGAAGGAATCTCGCAACTTGTTGAACTATGTGAAGAACCTTTATTTGCTGACCTTTTGCAGGAAATTCCCGACAGTTTTGTTCCATGGTCAGGGCAACGAACACTCGCAGCGGTTTCCCCATTACTTAGAAACAACCTGTACCTGACGCCACCGCCAAACGCACTTGATAATGACTCGCGATATGAGGCAACAATTGTCACGAGTGATGGATCCATGACGTTTGAACTTTACGTCAAGGAGGCCCCTCTAGCAGTAAATAACTTCGTGAGCCTTTCACGCGATGGCTTTTACGATGGACTCACGTTCCACCGTGTCCTTGAAGGATTCATGGCACAAGGAGGAGATCCTACTGGGATAGGCACTGGAAGCCCTGGATACCGATTTGAGGATGAAGTGGACTCAAACCTCGTGTTTGATTCCCGCGGGATTCTTGCAATGGCGAATTCAGGCCCTGATACAAATGGAAGCCAGTTCTTTATCACTTTCGTTCCGACACCACACCTCGATGGAAACTACACCATATTTGGAAAACTCATTGAAGGAGATACCGTGTTGTCAGCTATCAACCTGAGAGATCCCGCAAACCCAGATAATAGAGGGCAAAAAATTCTAGAAATTCGTATTCAGGAAAAGTAATAAAGATTCTGAACAACCTAAGACTTGCTCAAGTCTTGTTATCACTTAAAATCCCTGTATGAACGATTCTACGCTGGTCCTCTGTGGAGGATATTCCTCTCCTTATAGTATGAAAATGCGGGCGGTACTTCGGTATCGTCACATACCCCACCGATGGGTTTTACGTAACTCTAAATGGGATGATCTTCCAACCCCGCCTGTTCCGGTGATACCAGTTTTGGCTTGGCCTGACGGTGAAGGAGGATACAGCGATGTGATGGTTGATTCCTCACCGCAAATAACTCGACTGGAAATCGAATATAAAGGACGAAGCCTAGTTCCTGACGATCATGCGTTAGCGTTTATAGATTTTCTTCTGGAAGACTTCGCTGACGAGTGGATAACAAAAATTATGTATCACTATCGCTGGACTTATGAAGATGATATTGAAAAAGCCGGTCAACTCCTTCCACTTGACCAGAATCTTCAGTTATCTGAAGGCATGCACACCGAAGCACATGATTTCATTATTGAAAGACAAATAGGTAGACGAGCCATGGTCGGTTCAACGGACAGCAACACACATATTTTAGAGAATTCTTACATGAATACGCTCGACATATTGGAACAGCATTTTCAATCACAAGATTTTATTTTTGGTGACCGTCCAGGAAGAACTGATTTTGCTCTCTATGGCCAGTTGAAACCTTTGTTATGGCAGGACCCTACACCGATGGCTATCGCAGTCAAACGGGCACCAAGGGTAATGAATTGGATTCAACGTGTTGATGATCTGTCTTGGTGGGAAGTTAACGGTAATGAGGGGTGGACTGCATTGGAATCATGTGAAGAAACCGTGATTCAGTTATTGCAGGAGGCAGGGAGCACCTATACCCCGTTCATCGTTGCAAATAACGAAGCTCTCGAATCTGGAGCAGATGAAATGATATGTGATATCAATGGATCTGAATACCGCCAAGCCCCATTTAAATACCAGGCGAAGTGTCTGCAGTGGATACGCGAGGTCCACAACAATCTCTCATCTGTAGATCAATCAAGAGTACATACATATCTTGCTGGTACTGGATGCGAAAATCTCTTCAAGTAATAACTGCGAAGACTTTCCTACAGTTCAACTATATTTCTCATCACTGAATGTTGTAATCTTTTTCCGTGGCTGGATCAATACTAGGAAATCGTGTTCCAAGAACAGAAGATATGCACCTCCTCACAGTTGGGGGAACATACGTATATGACCTTGAACTAGAGAACGTCGCATACGCTTATTTTGTTCGTTCAACTGTTGCCCATGCCCGAATCACAGAAGTCAACGTTGATGATGCACGAAACGCTCCTGGTGTTGTTGGAGTTATCACAGCAGATGAACTTGGAATAGGCCCGATTAATCCAGGGATTCAAATTGTGAGTGATACCTTTGCACGAACTCCACTTGCGACTGACACTGTCCGATATGTAGGAGACCCCGTCGTTGTGATCGTTGCTGAAACTTTTGAACAAGCAGTCGACGCCGCAGAACTTGTCTACATTGACTACGACTATCTCCCCACAATCGTTGACCCAGAAGCGGCCCTTGACGGAAACACTGATCCTATTTTCCCTGCACAAGGAAACAATGTCGCATTTACGCTCGCTGATCCAGCAGAAGACGTGCTCGCAGACGCGACTCATGTTGTTCGAGGACGGTATGTGAACCAACGAGTCGCGGGCGCCCCATTAGAACCAAATTCAGCAGCAGCACTTTGTGGCGATGATGGTCGCTTAACCTTTTATTGTGCGACACAGATGCCTCACAGTTTAAAAGACAAGCTCGCTGACGCATTACAACGTGACGCAGAAACGATTCGAGTAATAGCTCCTGATGTAGGTGGAGGTTTCGGAGCAAAAGCAGGAATGTATGCAGAATTTCCTGTTCTTGCGAAGCTTGCGGAACGATTTAACAGGCCAGTGACATGGACAGAAACCCGTAGCGAAGACATGCTTGCACTTGCTCACTCGCGAGCACAAGTCCAATACTGCGAAACAGGCTTTGATAATGATGGCAAACTTACCGGTATGAGAGTCCGACTTGTTGGCGATGCAGGAGCGTACCCAGGTATGGGAGCGCTGCTCCCAACGTTGACGAAATTTATGGCAAACGGCACCTACAATCTCCCCAAGTTGCGTTTCGATATCGCTGTAGGCATAACTAATACAACACCTACCGGAGCATACCGAGGAGCAGGAAGGCCTGAAGCGACAGCGCTTTTTGAACGCGCTATTGATCAAGCAGCCTTAGAGCTAAGCATGGATCCATTAGAGATTCGAAGAAAAAATTTCCTGAACCCTGATCAATTTCCTTTTGACACACTGACAGGATGGACATACGACTCAGGCGACTACCTTCAGCCACTCGAAAAAGCAGCTGAAATCATTGATTATGAAAATCTTCGTGGAGAACAGAAAAGGCGTCGAGAGCAAGGCGACAATACTGTAATCGGAATCGGAATCGCCTCCTATGTTGAAGTAACTAGTCCAGGTGGTGGATCCGAATACGCATCAGTTGAAATTCACAGCGACGGGTCAGCAACAATGAAAGCTGGAACATCAGCCCACGGTCAAGGCCATCAAACAAGTTTCGCAATGATCGTGTCAGAATTTACCGGAATTCCAGTTAACAAAATCACGCTTGTTCAATCCGATACAGACATCGTTCCACGGGGCGGTGGAACCGGAGGTTCACGTTCACTGCAATTAGGCGGATCGGCGATCAAAACGGCAACAGAAGCCGTTGTTGATAAAGCACGGTCCGTGGCAGCTCATCTCCTTGAAGCATCAACTGACGATATCGTTATCAATTCTGAAGAAGGAACTATTGGAGTCATTGGCGTCCCCGCATCCTCATTAAGTTGGGCAGACCTCGCAATAGCTGCAAATGAACATTTACCTGACGGTGTTCTCGATAACACGGACGGAATGCAAGGGCTCGGAGCACAGCTTGACTTCAATCAGGAAAACCCAACGTTCCCATTCGGAACACACATATCTGTCGTTGAAGTAGACCTCGATACTGGATCAGTTACCCTCCTACGACATATCGCAGTTGATGATGCAGGGACCGTCATCAATCCCTTAATATTTGAAGGCCAGCAACAAGGCGGAATTTCGCAAGGAATTTCGCAGGCATTGTACGAGGAAGTTCGCTACGACGAATACGGTAACCCGCTTACAGGTAACTTTATGGACTATGCGTTCCCATCGGCATCAGAAATGATCCAATTTGAAACACACCACACCGTAACCCCAACTCACCTTAACCCCCTTGGGGCCAAAGGAATAGGAGAAGCCTCAACAATAGGGTCAACACCCGCAGTACAGAACGCAGTCATTGACGCTATCTCTCATCTAGGTGTTCGCCATCTTGATATGCCATGTACTCCTGAGAGGGTATGGAACGCAATCAATGATGCCAAAAATGGAACCCTACAGGATCCTTGGAGAGAACCACCGGTTATCTTTGATCAACTCTCCAAGTAGTCAACATCAGGCTCGGGATCTCCGCCAAGAGATATGGTGATAGAAGCAAGAACAGCCATAGTAACAACCCCAACTGCAAAAGGAGTTAACGACTCATCAATTAACGCATTGAGTATTCCACCTATCGCAGCTCCGATAGACATTCGAATCGCAGATGTAAATGCCCCAGCAGTCCCTGCTATATCACCCATAGGGAATAGCGCGGCTGAGTTCAAATTTGGCATAATAAACATGAACATTGACAGAACAATCGCTAAGAGTGAAATAAACACCCAAAATCCTGGATTTCCACCCTCCATAATTGTTGCAATAAGTAAAAGGCAAGAGAAGAAAACAAGTGTTGACGAAGAGAAGAAAAGTAGCTTTTTGATACCGATGACGACAACAAATTTGCCGTTGAGTAAAGCCGTTATCCCAAACATGATCGCGACAACACCGAAGATAATTGGAAATTGATCTCCGCGTCCAAGAATGTCACCAATAATTCGTTCGCTGCTTGAAAGGTACATAACGAAGACAGCTTGAAGAAAAATAGAAGCAGCGGTATACGAAGCTGTTAATCGTGTCCGCAACACACGAACGTAACCTGTTTTCGTGGAAGCCCAATTAAAACGCGTTTTATGCTCAGGGTCTAACGTCTCTGGAAGTCGCAAACTCCACACACATAAAGCAATTGCAGCAATAGCGGCGAACCAGAAAATACTCTCCCAGGGAAAGATAGCTATCAGACCAGCCCCAAATGTAGGGGCAATAATAGGCACAAGCACAAACACAGCCATCACTTCAGACATTGCTTTGGCCATTTGGCTACCTTCATAACAATCTCGTATGACTGCCACGGCCACCACACGCGTTCCCGCTGCACCGACACCCCAAACGAATCTAAAAATCAGGAGGGACAAAAAATTTGGTGCTAAAGCTGCGCCAACAGAACCGATAACATAGACCGTGATCCCTGCATAAATAATCGGTTTTCTTCCATACCAGTCTGACAACGGACCAAAGAAAAGTTGCGCAACTGCTAATCCGATGAAATACACAGTGATTAACTGGCCCGGAGCAGATGAGTCTTCAGCAAGGCCATATGCAAAACGAATATCATCGAATGCAGGCAGAAGAATGTCAATCCCTAACGCCATTAATGCCATGAGAGCTGCGACTAAAGAAAGAAGTTCTCTACGGCCTAGCCTTAAATTCTGAACTTTGCGATCAGGCATACAGAAATCCGAAATAAAGCATGCACGAACCCTACTGTATTTCGTATTGTCTCAACCGAATCACCTCAATTATCAGAAAACGAAATGCATTAAAGAAGATTACGCTGAATTCTCCTAAGTCTGATCTACTCCATTTTCAAGGTCAGCTTTATCAACTTTTCTTTTCTGAACTTTGATAATGAGTTGGCGACTTGCAATTGCTACAGCGATTAGAAGTGTCAAACCCTCAAACATCGGTTGCAGCCAACTAATCTCACGAGGGTATCTAAGTCCGATCCCTTTAATGCCAAACGCCAATGTATAGACGGCTATAACTGTGCCCCAAACATTGGGTCGTCCACGTAACTGACTCGCACCGAAGAAAACTGCTGCAACAGCTGGGAATAACAGAGGAGCTCCGAAAGATGTTGTGTAAATTCCAACTTTCCAAGAATAAACTAGACCTGCAAAACCAGCGAGAGCAGCAGAACCTACCAGTGATCCCCATGTAAGTCGATCAGTGTTGATTCCGGATAGGCGAGCGGCTTCAGGGTTACCTCCGGTCGCAAACATATGTCGACCAGTGGGAGTATGTTCAAGGATGTAGTAAACAATGACAGTAATAATCAACCCATAGAGGAAATACCAAGGCAAAGCGATTTCACTTCCGGTTCCTGGCCAATCAAAAGCGAAAATATCTCCTTTTCCGAAGCTTCGGTACGTTTTGCTTAGCTCACCGTTTATCTGTCCCCCATCATGAATATTACGAATTAGCGCAGCGACCACTTGGCTCATACCGAGAGTAGCAATGAACGAATTTACACGTAATTTAACAACAATTAAGCCGTTTACCCAGCCGATAAATAAACATGCGGCTATAGCAATTACTGCACCAAGACCCTGAGGAAGATCTGTTTCTAACGCTATTTTATTTACAATCAAAAGAGAAAGGGCAGCGATAGCGCCAATAGAGAGGTCAAATGCCTCAGTTACTAGTGGCACAAGAAAAGCCAAAGCCAGCATCAAAACAACTATTTTATCGGTAAGGACAAATTCCAAGCTTCCGTTCCACATTAGAAAACTATCTTCGGTGATCCCAAAGAAAATAAAGAAGATAAGTAGGACATACAATGCGCTGAAACGGTCAAATCCTAGCCGTGACCAAATAGAGCTTCCCGGTGGACTTCCCAGATCGTTACTTTCTTCAGTTGTTGATGTTTCAGGCGTTTCCATGTGACCCTGCTTTCATTTTTTGTTCTTGGCTTTGAAGTTGTGCTTTCTCAATATTTTCTACAGTCATCTGTTCACCACTGAGTTCCTCTGAGATTTGACCATTGACCATCACTACAACGCGATGTGACAAACGAACCAGTTCATCTGTGTCAGTTGATGCAACGAGGACAGCAGCGTTGTCTCTTGATGCTTGGTCAACAAGTTGATGAATTTCTTCTTTCGCCCCAACGTCTATCCCTCTAGTCGGTTCATCTAGGACAAGAACAGATGGTTCCAACCGTAATGAACGTCCGAATAAAACCTTTTGTTGATTCCCACCGCTCAAAGACCCAATCAGGGTTTCCGATGTTGGCGTCTTAACATCTAACTTTCGTATCCATTGGTCAGCTTCAACTTTTTCAGCTTTATGATCCAACTTGAATGAACTCCAGTTTCGCTTTACATCACTTAACGTAAGATTATTTCTTACAGACTGGATAGCTATAACACCTTGCGAATACCTGTCAGCTGATAGAAAAGCCATTCCGGCATTGATCGCTGATTTCGGTGAATAGTTTTGAATTTGCGAACCGTCTACAGCAACTGCCCCTTGATCGCTTGGGGTTTGTCCTGTAATTAAGGGCACTAACATCTCGCGTCCAGAGCCCATAATTCCTGCCACCCCTACGATCTCTCCGGGTTCTACATGCAGATCTATTCCACCTAAAGTTCCCCCAGTCAATCCTTGAACAATTAGTCCTTTTTCCGATTCTATGAATTCTCTGGAGGTTTGTTGACGTTTCACCAATGTGTGCCCAATCATCAATTCAATCATTTTGTCATGATCTAATTCGTTGATTGGCAATGTGGCTATTCTCTTACCGTCGCGAAGGATTGTTGCAGTATCGGCAATTTCAAAGACTTCATCAAGGTGATGGGAAACATAGAGAATCGCAACCCCCTGATCTTGCAAACGTCGCACCGCCGTAAAAAGTCGCTCAACATCAGCGCCCGGTAACGATGCAGTAGGTTCGTCAAGAACAAGCAGAGACGCTCCTTTATCCCAGTCATGAAGAGCTCTAGCAATTGCAACTGCAGTCTTCTGAGATGGAGCAAGCAACCCTACCGGAATATTAACGTCAATATCTGGGAAACCTAAGGTAGCTAAACCTTCCTCAGCTCGTTTCCTATCAGCTTTCCAATCGATAGCTCCACCGAATCGCTTTGTGTATCCAACACCCATCGAAATATTTTCAACTGCATTGAATGCATCAACCAGTCCCAAATCCTGATGAACAAACCGAATACCAGCATTAGCGGCGGCCTTTCCATCACCAAGACGAAGCTCAATAGGCTCATCAAGCGAAGGAGTGTTCCGAATTGACTGTGGATAATACGACGCAGATGACTCACCGGTTGGCTCATGAAACCCACATAACACTTTAATTAATGTAGATTTTCCAGATCCGTTTTGGCCGACAAGAGCATGGGTTGAGCCGGTTTCAATCTCTAAGTCAACTCCATCAAGGGCAATTTGTCCTGGAAATATCTTAGTCAACTGATGAATTTTTAATAAGCTTCCCATCAAACCCCCGTACTTAATTCTCAGGGTATCAGGTTAGGGATAACTGTCCATTTGTCCATACAAAACAAAGTTCTTAACATAAATGTAATACAACGATCAGCATATTTATTATTTCATCAAATCAGATGTTAGAGTAGAGTCACACTTTGCCATTAGGAGGGTAAATGAAGAAAAAACTAGTAGGGCTCCTTGCCGTACTGCTTTCTTTCGCAATGATCGCTGCAGCATGCGGTGACGACGATAGCGATAGCAGCAGCAGTAGCGAAGCAAGCAGTAGCGAAGCAAGCAGCAGCGAAGCA
>DLTU01000101.1:0-411 GCA_002500385.1 Candidatus Neomicrothrix sp. UBA7828
GTGTAAGGATCCCATGGACTCTCACGCAAAACCAGATCACCACTGAGGTCTTCGATTTCAACAGGTTCACTCACGCTATGCACGCGAACAACATGCGGTGGAAAATCGTATTCCCCCTCAGCTCCACCGATTTGTCGTGAGGATTTAATCCACCACTCATTTTCTTCAACTTCACCACCATCTAGGACTTACACTGCCGTTTGAATGGCCACGGAATTCCATGAACGTGTAGCCCTGATGTTCACACACCGCTTCCACATATTCCCCGATCCGGTAGAAAGAGATATTGCATGGAAATTTTGGTTGACCATTTAATTCTTGGCTAATAAAAATAGCTGCCTCCTGATCAATGCCCATCCCAACACAGAACAAACCATCAATACCATTAAAACTTGCCCCAATTTTTGTACT
>DLTU01000101.1:761-12961 GCA_002500385.1 Candidatus Neomicrothrix sp. UBA7828
TCAGGTTCACCTAAAATCGGAACACAGTACACATTGATTTGGACGATGGGATCTCCACTTGGCTCAAGCCCAGGAGGTAATAATGCAGCTATCTTCTCTGGATCTGTTCGATATGACACTTTCAGTTTCGGCCACCCACCAGTTTCGCCGGGTTGTGTTAAATGTTCACTCATCGCAATCTCCGTTCCCATAATCTCTTCCGTAACTTTGTCACAGATCACACTATTTTGCGAAAAGGAACGAAACGCTCTAAACAATTATTGAAGGAGCAAAATAACGTGGAACGTGTCTTGCAAGGTAAAACAGCTGTCATAACAGGAGCAAGTCGCGGAATAGGAGCGGCAACGGCCAGAAGATTCGCTGCCGAAGGCGCTAATCTCGTCCTGACAGCACGGACCGTTGATCACCACCCAACGCTGGCAGGGTCACTCAACGAAACAGGTGAAGCCTGTACCGGTTTAGGCGCGAACGTACACATCATCCAAGCTGATCTATCAGATGAGCAGTCCCGTCTCCGCATTATCCCTGCCGCACTTGAAGAATTCGGAACCGTCAATATTCTTGTCAATAATGCTGTAGCAGCTATCTATAAACCATTAGACCAATATTCTCTGAAGCACCGTCGAATCATGACAGAAATTAATGTGCAAGCGCCCTTGGATCTCATCCAACAGAGCCTTCCATCCATGTTTGAAGCAAATGAAGGGTGGATCATTAATCTTTCTAGCGGGTCAAAACGCCATCCCAGCGGACCTCCATACGACTTAAGAGGTGTGAAAGGCGTGTACGGATTTTATGGTGCTACTAAAGCCATGCTTGACCGTCTAACCACGGCATTGGCATCCGAATTAGCTGACAAGCGTATTCGGTTTAATACTGTCGAACCCAAAGCTGCAGTGCTTTCTGAGGGAGCCGACGCAGTTGTTGGCGACATGCTTGCCTCATCTCAAATTGAATCAATGGAAGCAATGGTTGAATCCATCCTGTTCCTTGCGCACTGTAAACCAGAACATACAGGGCGGAATGAAATAAGCCTTGATGTTATAGATCAGCAGAATCTCACAGTCATGGACCTTGAGGGACATGCACCACATCTGGGTGGAAAGGCCTTATAGAAAGGAAACACAATATGACAGAATATGAACATCTTCTTATAGAGCAACCGGCTGATGGTGTTAGACGAATTGTGCTGAACCGTCCTGAAAAGAGAAACGCCATCAGTACTCCAATGCGTACTGAGATACTTGAAGCGCTTCAGGAACACGACCGTGATGAAGAGGTACGGGTGACCATTATCCGAGGCGCTGGCAAGTGCTTTTCCTCAGGATATGACCTTACGAGTGGCGGCTTAATGGAAAATCCGCCCATCTACAGTGCGCCTGGCGATGGACAATGGACGAGGCAGGCAACTGACAGTTGGTTCAGTATCTGGGACCTCGCTAAACCTGTTATCGCTCAGATACATGGATATGCAATGGCAGGCGGAACAGAATTGGCTTCAGCATGTGATCTTGTATATATGGCAGAAGATGCCACAATCGGATATCCCGTTGTTCGTGTGATGAGTACACCGGACTGGCAATTCCATACACCCATACTGGGGTTACGTGCATCAATGGAAATGATGTTGACTGGAAACACATACTCAGCAGAGGAAGCAGTACAAGTCGGGTTCGCAAATCGAGCATACCCTGCAGACTCATTAGGTCAAGAAGTATTATCCATGGCGGAAACTATTGCGAAAGTCCCATCGGACCTGCAACAGGTCAATAAAAGATCGGTGCATCGATCATTCGAAGTTTTAGGTGGGAGAACGGCGATACGTGCAGCGCAAGAACTCCAAGCCCTGGCCGCGTACCAGGAATCTGTCAAGGAAGCGCGAAAGAATCCGTTTGATGCGATAAAGAAAGCCTTTGATTAGACCTTATTCATCTAAATCGGGAGCCCATGAAGAACCATTTATATGTGACCCACCATCAGCAAAGATCGTGTTCCCAGTAACATAACTCGACCCTTCACTCGCAAGAAACACAGCAACTGGACCAATATCATCTTCACAGTCACCCATACGCCCCATTGGATTCGCTGCATCTGCTGCTGCAATAAGTTCAGGAAACTGACTCATAACTCGAAAAAAAGACGCTGACTTCGCAGCTGGACAAATTATATTTGCAGTAATTCCAAGCGGAGCCCATTCCCGTGCTGCTGTTCTTGTGGCGCTCCGTAATGCTTCTTTCGCCGAATTATATTCAATGGTTCCCATATGCGCATTCACACCATTTAACGAACACAAGTTCACGATTCTTCCATATGAGTTTTCCTTCATAATCGGATGCGCGGCAACCATTGCCCACAGAGGCCCGAGAAAGCCAACATTCAAACCATGTTCCATTAACTCTGGTGATTTGGATTCCACTCTTGAGATGACACCGCCACCCCACGCGTTATTCACCAAAATATCAAGCGTCCCCCATTGATCGATAGCAGCGGCAATCATGCGTTCATTGTCTTCCTTTACGGACACGTCGGTCTCAACAAAGATTGCATTCTTTCCAAGATCTGAAACTGCTGCATTTCCAAGCTCAGCATTTATTTCGGCTATAACGACTTTTGCGCCTTCCTTCACAAATGCGCTAGCGATACCTCTACCGATCCCTTCACCAGCTCCAGTTATCACAGCAACTCTATTTTCCAATTGACCAGCCATCTACACCCCTTATCTCTGACAATATATTTACCTAAAATAAACAAGAACGCATTTTGAGTGAGAATTTCATATCAATCTGACAAGTGGAACCGCTTTCATATGATGGGTATCGTTCAGCTAGGAGGGGAAGATGGGTGACGTGAATGAACAGGATATACGCAGTGCTGTTCGCCATTGGTTATCCGAAACATGGGATCCTCATCTTTCGCTTCTTGAATGGAGAACGCTTCTTGTTGACCACAAGTGGGCTGTTCCATCTTGGCCCGATGAATGGTTCGGAAGAGGGTACCCTGCATGGGCTGATGATATTGTTCGATCAG
Source organism: Candidatus Neomicrothrix sp. UBA7828 (assembly GCA_002500385.1). Taxonomy (GTDB): domain Bacteria; phylum Actinomycetota; class Acidimicrobiia; order Acidimicrobiales; family UBA8592; genus UBA8592. The sequence continues at coordinate 3,789 of DLTU01000101.1, forward strand.
AACTTCTCACAGCTGGAGCTGTATCAACACCTGTAGGAGCCAGTATGAATCTTGCAGCTCCTACAATCATCAAACATGGTGACGAAAAGCAAAAGCAAAGATTTCTTCGCCCAGCTCTAACTGGTGAAGAAACTTGGTGCCAGCTATTCAGTGAACCCGGGGCAGGGTCCGACCTCGCTGGGTTGACAACTTATGCCGAACTTGATGGAGATGAGTGGATCGTGTCTGGTCAAAAAGTATGGAACACCAGTGCCCATCATGCAGATCTCGGTTTACTTGTCGCTCGTACCGATTGGGATTCGCCAAAACACAAAGGACTCACATACTTCGCTCTACCCATGGAACAAAAGGGTGTAGAAGTACGACCCTTGATGCAGATGAATCGCCACACTTCGTTCAACGAAGTTTTCATGACTGAAGCTCGAATCCCAAACGACTTCGTAATTGGGCAAGTAGGGGAAGGTTGGAGCGTGGCGTTAACAACACTCGCTTTTGAAAGAGGCTTTGGAAGTCTCAAAAAACCACGGTACTCACAGCAGAAAAGTCGAGTCATTGATGAAGCAAAAGCCGAATCCGAAGAACATTTCAAAGTCTACTCATGGTATCCACAACGGGCAGGCAGAGTAGACCTTGTAGAGGAGCATGCTCGCAAAGAGCAATGCGAAGCCAACCCAATAATTCGTCAAGAAATAGCCAAACTTATTTCAATACATCGTATAGGGGAATGGACAACGGCCAGAGCGAGGGTAGCTAGAAAACTGGGACGAGCCCCCGGACCTGAAGGATCAATAGGGAAACTAATGAGTAGTAATGTTGCACGTCAAGCAAATAAAACTCACAGCATGATTGCCGGTGCATCCGCACTACTTACAGGACCTTCCGCTAGTTACGACGGCATCATCGCAGAGATACTTGTATCTACCCCAGCTAAATCAATTGCTGGAGGAACTGATGAAATCCAGCGAAACATCATCGGTGAAAGAGTATTAGGGCTACCAAGAGAATTATCACTAGATAAAGATGTTCCTTTTAGAGACATCCCTCGCAATTGAGACACTAGGCAAAAACCGGCTACCCTACATGACTATGGATATTGCTGATAAGAATAAAAACACTTTCGCCGTTATCGGGGCAGGAATGTCTGGAGTTCTCGCTGGTATAAAACTCAAAGCAGCCGGTTATGAGTTTAAAATCTTTGAAAAAGCAGACAGGGTTGGTGGGACATGGCGAGAAAACACTTACCCAGGAATCGCATGTGATGTTCCATCCCACATTTACAGTTATTCGTTTGAACTCAATCCTGATTGGAGCGAATTCACATCACCTGGATCTGAAGTACAAGAATATTTTGAAGGCGTTTCAAAACGATACGGCATTGACCAGCACATACGATTCAATGAGGCAGTAACCCGATGTACATGGTTAGAAAATGAATGGGAAATAGAAACAGAAAAAGGGCATGTTGAACGTTTTACATGGGTGATAGCTGCAACCGGAATTCTGCATCATCCCAAATACCCAGACATTGAAGGACTTGAAACATTTGAAGGGCCAATGTTCCATACCGCTCAATGGGATCACGATGTAGAAATAAAAAATAAAAAAATAGGGCTTATCGGAACGGGTTCTAGCGGCGTCCAAATTACAGCAGCTGTAGCCCCAGAAGTAGAAACACTCAACGTCTTCCAACGCACCGCACAATGGATTGTTCCTAATGAACGAGTCGTCTATACCGAAGAAGAAAAAGAAGCTTTTAGAACTGACGCGGACCTCCTCCAAAACCTACACATAGAAATGTCCAACGCTTTCAACGACGGCTTCGCTACATCAGTCATTGATGGAGATTCAGAATTAATTGATGGGATACAAGAACGCTGTCTAGAAGCACTTGAGACAGTTCAAGATCCAGATCTTAAAGAGAAGCTACGGCCAACGTATAGGGCAGCATGTAAACGACTTGTTGTTTCCCACAATTTTTATGACGCTGTTCAGAGACCCAATGTGAATATTATTACTGAATCTATTGAACGAATAGAAAACAATGGTGTTAGAGCAGGTGGTGAACTTCACGAGCTTGATGTTCTTGTTCTTGCTACCGGTTTTCATGTTGATGCTTTCGTACGACCCATGGATATCACAGGTCGGAACGGTACTGTTCTTGATGAAGTCTGGGAAGACTGGCCATCAGCGTACTTATCTATAGCAGTACCAGAATTTCCGAATTTCTTTATGCTTAATGGCCCTAATAGCCCGGTAGGGAACTTCTCATTAATTCAGACAGCGGAAATGCAATTTGACTACGTCCTTAAAGTTGTTGACCACGTCAATCAAGGGGACCTAGATATAGCGGTAATAAGTGAAGAAGCTTATAAACGGTTTGACGCTGAACGGTATGAAGCAGCGAAAGGAACAATATGGGCTACCGGATGTAACAGTTGGTATCTGGACAACAATGGCGTCCCCTTCGCGTGGCCATTCCCATTCTCACGTTTCAGGTCAGAAATGGAATCACCTCGACTCAGTGATTACGAGAAAGTATAAAATCTTTACTCATTCCACTTTGGGTCTCGCTTTTCAACAAAAGCAGCTATGCCTTCTTGCCCTACACGTGTTCCCGCAGCTCGAACGATATTCAACGCCTCAAAATCTCCAGCTTCACCAAGATTAGATTCATATCCTTTGTAAATAACTGTTTTAGCTGTACCCGAAGCGTTAGGAGCTCCGTCAGCTAACTGCTGTGCCAATTTCAAAGTTTGATTCTCGATTTCTTCATCAGAAACGATTCGGTTGACCAAACCCCATGATTCAGCCTCATCAGCTGATAACACTCGGTTTGTGAGTGTAAGATCCATCATTCGTCGCAAACCTATATGGCGTGCCAGAAAATAACTTGATGTCCCATCAGGAGTTAATCCTACTCGCGTGTACGCCATTGTGTATTTTGCTGACTCACCAGATACAACTAGGTCAAATGCACTAACCAAAGACATGCCCGCTCCACCTGCGGCACCCTGGATACCCGCTACGAATGTCTTAGGGATATCGTTCATCATGTAGATGGCATCATGCAGGTCTTTCAACATTGCCTCGACGACGCCAGGAAGTTCCTCACCAGCCGCCTTGAATTCCTTGAGATCACCTCCAGCGCAAAATACTTTACCTTCCGCAGTAATTGCCACTGACTTCACCCTTTCATCGTCTGCGATTACTTCCATGACAGTTTTCAAATCTTTACAGAAGGTTGGGTTGACTGCATTGGCAGCTTCAGGACGTGAGAAAACGATATGAGCTATGTTTTGCTTCACTTCATATTGCATAGTGGTTAAATTCATTTCATTACTCCGATTTCTTCTTATTTTCTAACTGCACAAAAGCCTATTCCGAACCCGTTGGGTTTTGTTCCCTATATTCTTCAGGTGCGTCTGTTCCCAACCAATCATTAAGATCAGCATTTTCCCAATCATCTGGCCCATAGACTGTTCCAGGCATTGGAGTCATGATGTGTGTATCACCACCTGTGATATACGTGGCAGAAATATTTTCCCATTTTGATATTCGTTCGTCAGTTGTGCCACTACCGTCAAGCCCTCTTGTCGTGTCTCGGCTCTTTTGGAATGACACCCAATGGTCAACAGTTGTTGCCCATATCATCACAACTTCATGATTATTATTTATCACTTCCCATAATCCTGTCGGCACGATTCCATGATCCGTCATGAACTCTGAGCGTTCTTTCACTACAAGATTCAAATATTCGATTTGTGTTCCTGGTTGAACCGAAAGCACTTCATTAAGAAACAGTGTTCCTTTTATTCCCTTTTCTTCTATCTGTTTTGTCGTTGGTGATTCAGGAACACCTGCACAAACTCTGTCAAATCCACCTGTGCGCCATTGGGCGGCTTCGTCCCACCAGTCCCCATAAAATGCTTTACGTCTCTTTAGATTAAGTCTGTCTAGGTTACGTCCCCAACCATCCCAACCATCTTCACCACAATCCCAGATGTTGATGACTTGTGGCCAATGACCTCCACCGAATCCAAGAATGTAGAAAGTTCCTTGTAGAGATGTCATGTCAGGCATGTGTTGAGCGGGTTCCCTATTAACCATCTCCATGTAGTCGTATTGGCCTTGACCGACGATGTCTATTGTTTCGTGAACGAAAACTGAACGTGGCATAATTAATTCGTATCTATCTCATGATGTTGGGTCATCGGAAGAAGGTAGTACCAGAAATAGAAGTTAACGTCGGCTTCTTTCATCTTGATACGCGCTGTTTGAATTGTCTTACCTCCCAGTGTTTCTGTAACGAACCATGATTCAGCTCTTCTTGCTGAGGGGGGAGTGTCAGATAGTGAGATTGCTGCTTCCTCGTAGAAATTTTTGATATCAGCTGCGATTTTTGTTGGATCACCTGGAAAACCAACATCTTTCCAGGATTCCCCATCTGCAATTTGTGCAAATAGGTCAAGCATGTCAGGTACCTGTTCCGCAGTGACGACTTTTCCTACGGTTGAACGACCATAGTTATCCTGGGTGCGTCGCCACGCGGGCAATAGTCCCAGTGCCTCTGCTGCTGCAGGGTTACGTCCGCTGGTATCGGCTGGGGGAATCGGACATGATAAGGGCGTATCGGCATCATCCTCAATTGAAATCGGGTAATCAACCAATACTGGGCCAGTTGGCTCTTCGAGTAATGAGAATGCTGCAGTGATTACTTTTCGTTGGAACTCTGGTTCGTTCGGTTTTCCAAGAGGACGCCCTAGAGGAAATTCACAATGGAGAGCCCGTGGCGGGGCTGTTGTTTCAATCTGTCCTCTAATACTTGAAAGTGCGATGGTGGCAAATCCTGCGTGTTCAAGGATTGATGCGAGCGTACCCACGGTACGCGTACATAACGGTCAGACAGGTGTAAGCAGAACGAGGTCAACCTCATCATCTTTTAGTAGTTTCGCTGCGGCAGGACCGCTATCAAGGCGGATTGTTTCAAGTGTGTGATCTGGTTGTGCACCCATAAAAGATATGTGGGTTTTGGCAACAGATCCTATAATTCCGTCTTCCGCTAGTTCATTAAGACGGTCAATGGGGAAAACCACGTTCTTGTCGAGCACCCATCCGACCCGATCAAAATTGGGACTGTAATGAGCAAGAGTGAGATTTTCTGCGTCGTGAGGGATTTGTGTGAAGCCTTGATCACCGGCATTCCAGTCAGCATTCTCTTCAACCCGTAACCCAGCCGTCGTTACGATAGCAACTCGGCTTTCATGTAATGGTTTTGGTGTCGTCCATGGAACGTCATCAAAGGCGAAACTCTTTAGTCCTCCGAGCGTTGTGCGTAGTTGTTTATCTGACATCACAAAAGTGTAGGTGAAGAAACACTCCGCTACAAAGGATGATGCTAATGATCAAGTATCTGTGTATGAAGACTGCGTAAAACTTCAGGGTCAATTTTGTAATTTCGATCATAGGTTAGCAAGCCATTTATTTCTGATTCAACATCTGTTGTTTGCGTGTAGATCACACCAGCCAAACCTTCAGGAATCAATTCAGCAATATCACCAAGCAGTTTTGAATATGATGCTTGAAGATTTTCAGCAGTTTCTGTTTTCGTATAGCCCCACCCTTTCTCAACCATCACATGACCGTCAACGAACAAACTGATGCCTCCGAATTCTCCATACACAGTCGCCCTTCCATCCTCGTGGGCTGGGAGTTGCTCAGCATCCTGATACAAATGATAATCGCGCATATGCCCCGTACCTGTGTCCGTCCATCCACTGGGACCATCAACAAGTCGAGAAGGGTCCCTCTCCATCACATAAGTCAAAATCTGATCTGTATTATGTTGACCCCATGCCTCATTAAAGGGAACCCACACCACGATTGACGGAAATGATTCCAACGCATCAAGAATCGCATCTAATTCAATACGAAATCCTTCAGGATCATTACCGGGACTGATTAAATCCCATTCCATTTCTTCAGGTTGTATACCCTCTGAGAGTTGTTTCCCAAAAGCGACCATATCAAATGCGGTACTTGGCATATCCTGCCAGACAAGAGCACCTAATCTATCAGCATGCCAATACCAGCGTGCTGGTTCAACCTTGACATGTTTGCGTATTGTGTTGAATCCCATCGCCAAAGTGGCTTCAATATCAAACTTTAACGCATCATCAGTAGGAGCTGTGAATAGACCCTCCGGCCACCACCCTTGATCAAGTAACCCTAAGTGAAAGACTGTTTCACCATTAAGAAAGAGCCTGTAGTGACCGTTTTGATCAGGTTCGCATGTGATTTCTCTCGCTCCAAAATAACTATCTACTGCATCAACAATCTGACCGCTTGAATCAATAAGTTCAAGTTGCAAGTCATAGAGAAAGGGATCACTGGGACACCACAAACGAAGATCGGAAATATTCAAAACAGCTTCAGCTTGGCTTTGCCTCACTGGACATTCGGTCTGTGCCACCACGGATCCATTAGCAGAGCAGATAAATCCAACGGACATATTTTCTTCTTCATTTGAAATATGGCATGCGACAGTTACAGAACTTCCAGAAATATTTGTGGCCGCTGTGATTCGTTCAATACAGTAAGAGGGAACGGGCTCTAGCCACACTGTTTGCCAAATACCTGCTACAGCCGTGTACTGAATCGCAAACGGGTTCAACGTTTGCTTCCCAACCGGTTGATCCCCCGTATCCGTCGGATCAGTAACAGAAACAATTATTTCCTGCTCTTCGCTATCAACTAATGCGTCAGTAACATCAAAGAAGAACGGGTCAAAGCCGCCGGCATGGGTTCCAACCAGAATCCCATTAATAAATACTGTGCATGCCCAGTCCACAGCCCCAAAGTGAACACGCAAACGTTCATCATTGCCACATATAGGATTCTGAAATGACCGCCGCACAGTAAGAACTTCATTGGGTTGAAGCACATGATCAAAACCGCTTAACTCGGAACCAGCAGGAAACGGAACAATGATCGTGTCAGAAAAACTAGGTTCACTTTCTAAATCATGAACACAGGCCTCCCAGACTCCATTCAGATTCATCCAATCGGAACGAACAAGTTGAGGTCGCGGATATTCGGGAAGAGGATTATCTAAATCAACATCTGAAGCCCACTTTGAACGCAATTGCACCTTTTTAAACTACTACAAGAAAGAACGACGACATAGAGAAACGAATAGTTGAATGGAGATGTATGATTCACGATGTGGGTATCAAAAAACTTTTTCGCTCTTTTCTTATTTTATCAGTTGTCGCATTTGGAGCGAGTTGTTCCTCTGGTGACGCAACCACTCAGAAAGCCTCGCAAAGCATTAAGTCACCTACCAATTCCTCTTCAATACAGTCTGGTGAGGACTCAGATACTTCTTCAAAGTCCCCACAAGAAACCGCACCTGATACTAAAGAATCTGAAGAGGAAGAATCTCAAGAGAAAAGCGAACCTGATGTTCAAGATGGCCCCCGATACTCATATGGCGACTCTGATTATCTATTCGATCAGGAAAAACTGCACACTTTTGAATTGACGCTTTCAGATCAAAATCTCGCATACCTTGATAGTGCACCTGGATTAGAAGAATATGTACCAGGCATTCTGACATTCGAAGGGGAATCACTACCTGTCGGCATTCGATATAAAGGAGCTGTTGGGGCATGGGTAGGATGCCTCACCGGTGATTTCTTTCAAGCAGAAGGAGAGAAATCATGCACGAAACTATCTATGAAGGTCAAAACAAATTGGGAAGATACTGATAACACATTTTACGATGTCAAAAAACTGCAATTCCATTCACAGAACCTTGATCCAACAAAAATGCATGAGCGACTCGGGTATTGGCTATTTCGAGAAATGGGAGTTCCGGCACCGCGCTCAGTCCACGCACGACTTATCATCAATGGGGAATACAACGGAATATTTGCACTCACAGAACAAATTGATGGGCGTTTCACCAGAGAAAACTTCAATGACGGAACCGGAAACTTGTACAAGGAAATATGGCCAATCACAAACAATGGTATTCCAATGCCCGACCGGCCACTTCAAGAAGCATTAAAGACAAATGAAGCTGAGGATCCAACGTTTGGCATCATCCAAGCATTCGGACAAGCTATTATTGACGCCAATAATGAAACACGCCAAGATGTAATTCGACAATGGATGGATACTGATCAGGCTCTCGCATATATGGTCGTTGACCGGTCAATCGCAAATGATGATGGCGTCCTCCATTTCTACTGTGGAGGAAATGATGCAATTGAAATCGGAGGTGGATGCAACTCACATAACTTTTACTGGTATGAAGACCCGACATCAGAACTCATTCATCTCATACCATGGGACCTTGATAACGCATTTGACAACATAACCGGTCCTGCGAACCCAGTTACCCCAATCAAAGATAAGTGGGGTGAAAAGACTAACGACTGTAAGCCTTTTGCATACGGTGGGTGGGGGTTGACGCAACTCTCTGCAGCGTGTGATCCTATCATTGGAACCCTCGCCACATTTGAGCAGGAGTATCAGGAATTACGAGAAGCTTTCCTTGCCGGTCCATTTGCTAAGGAAACGGTTGAAGGTCTTCTCAACACATGGGCTGGGCAGATAAAAGACGCCGTGCAGGAAGCAGACGAAGCCCACAATGACCAACCTTCAATGGCAGAGTGGCTCCGATCAATTGAAAAACTAAAAGGTGACCTTGAATACGCCCGAAACCAATAAAGCAAACAAAGCCGTATCAATTCACCATGATTAACGGTCACGTTTCGCTCAACTAGGATTAGAAACAGGAAAAGAGAGATTATGTCTGACGGATTACTAGTACTTTTTGATGCCATCGCAGTACTAATCATGGTGTTTTGCTTATATTTCCCCCGCCACGGTCGCAAAGATATGATTGTTGCCCTTTTTGCAATAAACATCGGCGTGCTTGGAGTTTCATTCACGCTAGCGGACGCAGCGGTAAGTGCAGGTCTCGGATTAGGACTATTTGGAGTTCTCTCCATCATCAGACTCCGATCCAATGAACTCGGCCAACAAGAAATTGCCTATTATTTCTGTTCACTCGCACTTGGACTAGTTGGTGGCGTCAACGTTGACTCATGGATCTCTCCAATTCTGATGGGAGCTATCCTCATTGCAATCTTTATCGGAGACCACCC
>DLTU01000149.1:0-3175 GCA_002500385.1 Candidatus Neomicrothrix sp. UBA7828
TTCCCAGTCTTCAATGACAAAGTCAGCGTACTCTCTATCGGCAAACCATCTTGATTTCCAGTCGGTAGTTACACCTAAGCGAAATCCGTATGGATTAACTTTCTGACCCATTATTCGTTCTCCCCATCATTATCATTTTGGTCCTCTTCCAATTCAGCATCGTCATTTTGCATGCTGTTTGGAAGTCTAAACCCAGCAGCTTCTGCAGCTTCTGCGTTGGTGAACCAGACGTCAGCTTTTGTTCTTCCGAAGAAAGATGATTCTTCGGGATGATAGATTTTTGTTGAGACTTTGGCTTTAATCACAAAATCTGAACTTGGCGCTGACCCATCTTCGAGGGAAAAGGCAGAACCTTCACCGTATGGGCTATCTTCAGATTCCACATCTGATTCTTGTGTGGTCTCTTGTTGTTCTGTTGGAGAAGCTTCAACTGCTTCAGCGGTTGTCTCTGAATCATCTTCAGGCTGATCTTCTTCTGATTGGCTTTCAAGTTCGGATTCCTTTGACTTGGCTACCCTTCTCTTTCTTGATTCAGCTGCGGTTTGTTGAGTTTGGCTACCTTTAAGCTCCGCTCGCTCTCGTTGTTCGGTTAGTTCCTCTGGAGAGTACCTTCCAAGAATCAACGTAATATGGCAGGTCCGTTTCCTGATTCGTGTAGCCCGTCCACGAGCACGAGGGCGCCACCTTTTCAAGGTTGGACCTTCATCTGCATAGCATGCCGAAACAAACAACTCCTCTACAGGAATATCATCATTGTTCTCTGCATTAGCAGCAGCAGAATTAAGACATTTGAGGACGGTGTCGCTTATTCTACGTTCAGAGAATGTGAGAATATTAGTAGCTTCAAAAAAAGATTTTCCCCTGATGAGGTTTAATACTTCTCGCACCTTGTATGCAGATGAACGGACATATTTAACTTGTGCTCTGGTGCCAGGTCTCTCGTTAGTTTTAGTTGCCGTCATGATTATCGGACCCCTCTTTCCTGCCCAGCGTGAAACTTAAATGTTCTTGTGGGAGCAAATTCACCAAGTTTATGCCCCACCATTGTTTCAGTTACATAGACAGGTACGTGCTTGCGGCCGTCATGAACAGCTACCGTATGCCCGATCATGTCAGGGATTATCGTTGATCGCCTTGACCATGTCTTGATTACCTCTTTAGAACCCGAAGCGTTCAACGCGTCAATCTTCTTGAGTAGGTGTGAATCCACAAATGGTCCTTTTTTTAGGCTTCTAGGCATAATTGTTCCTTTACCGGCGTGAGCCTCTTGTTCGGCGACGACGTACTATTAGTTTCTGAGATTGTTTCTTTTTGCTTCTTGTTCGAGATTCTGGTTTACCCCAAGGAGAAACTGGGTGTCTTCCTCCAGATGTCTTTCCTTCACCACCACCATGAGGGTGATCAACAGGGTTCATTGCGACACCTCGAGTTTGAGGTCTCTTCCCTTTCCAACGGTTCCTACCGGCTTTCCCGATCTTTACGAGTTCATGCTCTGAATTTCCTACGGCCCCAACCGTAGCCATGGAGTCAATTGGTACCCTTCTCATTTCGGTACTTGGAAGGCGCAAAGTCGCATAGCTTCCTTCTTTAGCTACTAACTGAACGCTTGAACCAGCACTTCTAGCTAATTTTCCACCGCCACCGGGTCGTAACTCAATATTATGAACTACGGTTCCAACGGGTATGTAACGTAATGGCAACGCATTGCCAACTCGAATTTCTGATCCTTGTCCCGACTGAATTACCTCTCCCACCTCAAGGGAGTTAGGAGCAAGAATATATCGCTTCTCTCCGTCATGATAGTGGAGCAAGGCAATTCGGCAGGTTCGGTTTGGGTCATATTCAATAGATGCAACTGTGGCAGGAACCCCAGCTTTTTCTCTACGAAAGTCAATTTGGCGATAAAGCTGTTTATGACCGCCACCACGATGTCGTGAAGTTTTGCGTCCATAATTGTTACGTCCACCAGTTTTCGGTTTGCTTGTTGTTAACGATTTTTCAGGTGACGTTTTGGTAATTTCTGAAAAATCAGCTTGAGTCTGAAATCTACGACCTGGACTTGTTGGTTTACGTCTTCTAATTGCCACTTTTTCCCCTATACATCAAACAATTCAATAGAGTCACCTTCGGCAACTGTGACCAGAGCTCGCTTTTGGTCGGAGCGCTTACCGTATGAAAAGTTCTTTCGGTTTCTTTTCCGCTTTCCTTTTCTGTTGAGAGTGTTAACTTTTACTACTCGCACCCCAAAAATCTGTTCAACAGCTTCACGAATCTGGGGTTTCGTTGCTTCGGGATGGACCTCAAACGTGTAAACGTTCTCTTCAATAAGAACATATGACTTTTCGCTAACAATCGGTTTACGTATGATATCTCTGCCGTCCATAACTATGCTTCCTCTGTATCGCTGTCAGGCTGAGATGAAGCTGAAACCTGATTCATTGTCGGAAGATTGTTTTTTGTGAACACAATGGAATCACTGACAAGAATATCAAAGACGTTAAGCTGATCTGAAGAAAGCACATTCACATTACTGAGATTACGGAAACTCTTTTCGGTATTTACATCTTGTAAGTCAGTTATTATGAGTACTTTTCCTTCAGTTCCTATGGCTTCAAGTGCTGTCTTTGCTGCTTTCGTGCTCGGTGTGTCAAACTCCCAAGCATCAACAACATAAACGCTGTTTGAACTGGCCCGATCTGAAAGGGCAGATCGAAGCGCTAGTCTCTTCATTTTTTTAGGCGTTCGTTGTGAGTAGTCGCGTGGCTTTGGGCCAAGTGCTATTCCGCCCCCTCGCCAATGTGGAATCCGAGAAGAACCAGCTCTAGCCCGTCCAGTTCCCTTCTGCTTCCATGGTTTTGCTCCACCGCCACGAACTTCGGCACGAGTTTTGGTACTGTGCGTGCCAGACCGCTTAGTAGCTAATTGCGCATTAACCACTTGATGCATGACAGCAACATTCGGTTCAATACCAAAGATATTTTCATCTAATTCAACAGTTCCTGATTTTGCGCCGTCAGATTTTTTTATATCCACTGTACTCATTGTGCGTCACCTGTGCTTACAGGGACTTTTACTGCATTTCTGACAACGACTGTTGCACCCTTCGGCCCTGGAACTGATCCTTTGATAAGTAGAATTTCTGATTCTAAATCAACTTTTACAACTTGAAGATTCA
>DLTU01000096.1:0-2923 GCA_002500385.1 Candidatus Neomicrothrix sp. UBA7828
AATATTGCAACGGCAAATGGAACTGGTTCCCAGTCTGCGAATCTAATTCTATTACAGTCTATGTTTGACATGGGCATCCCAGTAAGCGGAAAAAATCTTTTTCCCTCAAATATTTCTGGCCTACCTACTTGGTATATTATTAGACTCTCAGACCATGGCTATCAAGCCCCAGGCAATAGAACTGACATACAAATTTTAGTCAACCCCGCAACATGGGAAGAAGACCTTGCAGCACTCGAACCAGGTACTGTTGTCATATGGAACGAAAACTCCAAACTACCCATGGATAGAGATGATGTGATTTCATACCCAATCCCGATGACAAAAATTGCCCGGGGGATAAATCCGAAGCTTGCCAAGTTGATTACCAACATCGTATATGTTGGCGCCATAGCCGAAATATTAGGAATCGAAAAATCGGCTCTTGAATCAGCAGTAAAAAAGCAATTTAAGGGTAAAACCTCAGCCATCGAACTCAATTCCGATGCGTTAGAACAAGGAAGAGCCCACTTTCGTGAAAATCTAGAAAAAATCGATCCATACACCGTTGAAAGCAGGCCGATTGAAAAGCCTCAATTTTTCATCGAAGGCAACGAAGCGGCAGCAATGGGGACCCTATTTGGCGGCGCTCAGCTATTAGCTTGGTATCCAATCACTCCTTCCTCATCAATAGCGGAAGGAATAATTGGCTGGATTCCTAAAATCAGAACCAATGATGAGGGAGAGGCCGACTGTGCGGTGATTCAGGCGGAGGATGAACTAGCCGCAGCGGGAATGGTCTTAGGTGCTGGCTGGGCTGGAGGACGTGGATTAACTGCAACTTCAGGGCCTGGCATTTCTCTAATGCAGGAATTTATTGGACTGGGATACTTTGCTGAAATCCCATCCGTATTTTGGGATGTCTGCCGAGTTGGACCATCTACCGGTCTGCCAACTAGAACTCAACAGTCTGACATTACCCTGCTTTACGAAGGCAGCCATGGAGATACACAACATATTGTTCTATTCCCTGGCACTGTTGAAGAGTGTTTTGAATTCGGTTGGCGAGCTTTCGATATCGCTGAACGATACCAAACACCAGTATTCCCGATGAGCGACTTAGACTTGGGGATGAACAGATGGACATGCTCAGGCTTTGATTATCCAGATATTCCAATGGATAGAGGAAAAGTTGTTCGTGACCGTGATGTGTTTGAGGCCTTTGAAGAATTTGGCAGGTATCTTGATGTTGATGGTGACGGAATACCATATCGAACTCTTCCAGGATCGGGGATGGCTCCTATCCTATACCGTGGAACAGGGCACAACCCAATGGGCCTATATTCAGAAAAACCACATGATTACTTTCAACTTATGACCCGACTGAAAAATAAGATAGATGGCGCCAGAGATGATCTTCCAGCTCCTATTCTGCGAGAAGAAGCAGAACAAGAACTCGGGATAATTTATCTTGGCAGTATGGAAAATTCTATCCAAGAAATCGACGATATTCTAGAAGCCTCTGGAATCAAAGTTAGTCAGTGTAGAATACGTGCATTACCTGCGCACAGCGAAATTGAAAAATTCATTGCCCGTCACAAGCAAACTGTGGTTTTAGAAATCAACAGAGACGCGCAACTCTTCGGTATTTTAAGGAAAGAATTGCCATTTGAACTAATTGAAAAGATGCATAGCGCTGCATACTCAGACGGTATGCCGCCACGTGCTAAGATTTACGCCGATTTAATATTAAAAATCTTACAGGGTGAGTAAAAATGAGCGAACAAAAAGAACGACCGGAACGCAAAGAGAGACCTGCTAGGGCAGAGCGCAAGGAACGCCCTGCTCGTAGCGAACGCCGTGAACGTGCACCTAGGCCGGTAAAACTGAACGTCATAAATGAACCAAAAGAAAGTTACACTGGTGGGAAATCATCACTATGTCCAGGTTGTGGTCACGACCAAATCTCAAATGTGATTATTAGTGCAGCCTGGGAAAATGGTATTGAGCCTCATAGAATTGCTAAAATGTCAGGCATCGGTTGTTCGTCAAAAACTCCGGCTTATTACCTCGGTAAATCTCATGGTTTCAACACAGTACATGGTAGAATGCCCTCAGTAACTACCGGAGCATATGCTGTCAACAAAGACCTACTCTACATCGGAGTTTCCGGAGACGGAGATTCGGCTTCTATTGGTATTGGACAACTTATTCACGCAATAAGAAGAAACATGGATATGGTCTACATAGTCGAAAATAACGGTGTTTATGGCTTGACTAAAGGGCAATATTCTGCTACTGCTGACATCGGCTCTAAAAAGAAGAAAGGGCCAATCAACAAAACTCAGCCAATTGACCTTTGCGCACTAGCAATTAACCTCGGATGTACCTTTGTTGCTAGGTCATTCTCAGGCTCAAAAAAGCAATTAAATGCTATACTCAAAGCAGCAATGTCACACAAAGGGTTCGCGCTAATCGATGTAATTTCACCATGTGTCACCTTCAATAATAATGATGAATCAATGCGCTCATATGGATATGTCAAAGATAACGAAATCACGCTACACATGACTGATTACATTCCACATTTTAATCCAATTCCAGAAGTTGAAGTTCCCGAAGGAAACTTTCGCGATATAACCTTGCACGACGGCTCTACTATCCGGCTTGAGACTATCTCCGATACTCATGACCCGGGCAACGCAGTTGCTGCACTAACCGCACTACACGAAGCGGAAAATCAAGCAAAACACGTGACAGGTCTACTTTATTTCGACAGCACAAAAGCATCACTAGCAGAAGATTTAGGGATCGTAGAGACTCCGTTAATCGATGTTCCTGATTCTGAACTGAGGCCAGGGAAAGATATGCTGGATAAAATTAATGCAGCATTCCTTTCTTGAAATGACCAGAGACCCAATCTCCAATAAAGGAGTAGTTTTCA
>DLTU01000103.1:0-17682 GCA_002500385.1 Candidatus Neomicrothrix sp. UBA7828
TTTTCGATGTTGGTTTTCAGTTACCTTATTTGGTTTCTTAAATTCTACACCAAAGGTTAGCTTTAACGTCGCAATCCTAATTTTGCAATGATATTTCTATAGCGTTCAATATCATTATCCTTGACGTAGTCAAGCATTCTTCGTCGTCGACCGACGAGCATCAAGAGTCCCCTTCGACTGTGATGATCCTTTTTATGCGATTTGAGATGATCAGTCAGGTGATCGATTCTGTCAGTTAGTAATGCTATTTGGACTTCAGGGGACCCTGTATCAGAGTCATGAAGTCTGTGCTCCTGAATAGTTTCATTTTTAGGTTTGAGGTTTTCTGCCATTTATTTCCTTTGGGTATCTGACCCTGCCTTCATGGCGGTTACCGCTCAATCAAGCAAAATATCACTTTTGTGACATAAAAAAGGTTACCTTGCCTGTTAGAAAACCCAACTTGTTAGTAGGTGATTAGGTCAATAATTCCCTTATTTCAGTTAGGTCAATTTCTAACTGAAGCTGAAATTCTTCAAGTCCAGAAAATTTTCTTTCAGAGCGAATTCTTTTATGAAGGATAAGAGTGGCATCATCTCCGTATAAGTTGCCCTCAAAATCTAGAAGATGTGCCTCAACAATTGATTTCGTTTCATCTGAGAACGTAGGCCGTTTGCCTATATTAACGGCAGCTACTTCTTTGACCCCATCTTTCCCCAAGTACGTTGCAGCGTAAACCCCATCCGATGGCAACGCTATTTTTTTATCAATTTCTATATTTGCTGTCGGGAAACCTATGGTCCGTCCACGCTGATCACCAGAAACTACCTTCCCCGACATAGAATACGGTCTCCCTAACTTTTCATTTGCAAGAGTCAACTCTCCATCTTTTAAATGTTTCCTTATCGCAGTTGAAGAGATGGGCTCTTCGTTAGATGACTCAGAATTGAAAAGGCCCACCCCATTTACTGCGATACCCAACGCTTGGCCCTCAGATTTAAGAAGATCGACGTTTCCAAACCTTTTGTAGCCGAATTTGAAATCCTCTCCGACGTAAATTGCTTTTGCCCTGATAGCTTCTACAAAGATTTCCTTTATGAATTCTACAGCGGGCGTTAATGCTCTGCTTTCGTTAAATGCAAGAACATACACATAATCGATGCCTAACTTATCTAGTAACAGTATTTTTTTATCTAATGGGGTAAGTACTTTGGGAGCATTTTCTGGACTTGTAACTTCCGTCGGGTGTTGATCAAAAGTAATTACAACAGAGGGGATTGCGTCTGATATCGATTTACTTTTGACCAGGCCCAGAAGTTTTTGGTGGCCTTTATGAACTCCATCAAATACTCCTATTGAAGCAACTGTTTGATCAACGCTTTCGGGAAGCGCTTCATTATCGCTAATGATCTGGATGGAACCCATTTCTAATTCTCCTGGGGTAATACAACTGCTGGTTTTAACGTATCGGATTTAAAGTTTTCATACATGGCTAGCAGATTTTGTTCCAAATCCACGATGGCCCAAGGTCCGCGAGGCTGTACGGGAGAGAGCTCTTCAGTTCTAACTACCGCCCCGACTTTTATACGATCTCGCATCGTGTCATTAACTTGAATCATTTCGTAGTCTTTGAGGCCTTCCGTTAGCTCAATGATTGCCGCTTTCTCAACTTGCGCTGCTTCAATCTCGTTGTGAGAACCGATTGCAGTTCTTCGTAGACTTCCCACATGGCCCAAAGATCCTGCTTGTTGGGCAATATCTGAGACAAGGGAACGTATATAAGTTCCTGATCCGCATTTAACTTTTATCTTGAACACATTACTTTGGGGCCCATCAGATACTGATAGTTCGTGTATTTCGATTTTTCTTGGCTCGCGGGTGATCTCTTTCCCTTCGCGCGCTATTTCGTAAAGTCGTTTTCCTTGCACTCTTACCGCTGAAACCATAGGCGGGATTTGGCTTATCACCCCAATGAAATTCATTGAGATTGCTTGAAGTTCCTTTAGTGAGGGTTTATTATTTGTCCTCCTGAGAACTTCCCCTTCTGCGTCTAAGGTGCTTGTTTCGGCGCCGATTACCATTGTAGCTTCATATTCCTTGGGCAAATCAGTTATAAATCTCAGTAGCCTAGTGGCTTTACCTAAACCCAGAATAAGAACACCAGTAGCTGGAGGGTCTAATGTTCCTGAGTGGCCAATTTTTTTCGTTCCGAAAATACCTCTTGCTTTAGCCACAACGTCGTGGCTCGTCCAGCCGGCTTCTTTGTCTATAATGGCGAAGCCGTGTTTAGCTATCATTTGTGCCATGATTATTTGACTTGTCTGCTGAATGGATATCGGCCAGAATCTCATCAATCCTGGTGCTCGCAGAGATTGATGGGTCAAGAAAGAATTCAAGTTCAGGAACTCTCCTGATTCTTGCTTGATCCCCGATGGCCTTACGAAATTTTCCTTTGTGGCGACTTACCTTTTCTAGTAACTGCTCTTCCTCATCGAGTGATGATAGGAAAACCTTTGCTTTGGTTAATTCGTTGTCCACTTGGACAGAAGTAATACTGACGAGGCCCATATCCATATCACTAAGACGCTCAAGTTCTTGAGCTAAAACCTCACGAAGCAATTCGTTGAGACGATCGCTTCGCTGGTAATCTTTCTTTTGGTTTGTTCTTCGTTTTGGCATTCCGGTAGTGACTTATGAATTTTATCTTAAGTGATTTCTATCTGCTTTTCATCAAAGGTTTCGATAATATCTCCGTCTTTTAGGTCTTGGAAGTCAGAAAGGCCGATGCCGCATTCATACCCCGCTGCCACCTCAGGCACATCATCCTTAAATCGTCTTAGCGAGGAGATTTCACCTTTCCAGATAATTGCACCTTCTCGAAGAAATCGCACTTTAGAGCCTCGTGTAATCTTGCCATCAAGAACATAACACCCGGCGATAGCCCCTATCCGTGGGACCCTGTAAATTTCTCTTACTTCTGCTTCTCCAGTTACAATTTCTTCGAACTCTGGCATAAGCATACCTACCATTGCTGATTCAATATCTTCGAGAAGTTTGTAGATAATTTCATAGTTACGAATTTCAACTTGTTCATGATCTGCCATTTCACGTGCTTTTCGGTCTGGCCGTACGTTAAATCCAAGTACTGTGGAGTTGGATGTAGCGGCCAGTTGAATATCATTTTCAGTTATTGCCCCTACCCCTGCATGAACGAACGATACTTTGACTTCGTCTCTCTCTAATTTTTTAATGCTTTCTCTAACAGCTTCAAGAGAACCGTTTACGTCAGCTTTAAGTATTAAATTGAGCGTTGCTTGCTCACCAGTGCTTATCTGGCTAAATAAATCTTCTAGACGGCCACCGCCGGAGCCTGCTGAAGAGTCCCTTCCAATTGTTGCGACTCTCTGATAATGTTCGCGTGTAGCGGCCACATCTCTTGCTGTTCGTTCATCTGGGGCAACAATAAACTCGTCACCAGCAATTGCAACGTCCGACATTCCCAAAACTTGGACTGGACATGATGGTCCTGCATCTTTTACCTGTTCTCCTGTATCTGAAACAAGGGCTCGCACTCTTCCCCATGAGGGTCCTGCTACTATCGGGTCCCCGACAGAAAGCGTTCCTTCCTGAACTAAAACTGTGGCTACAGGTCCACGGCCAATATCAAGGTGGGATTCTAAAACAACTCCAGAGGCTCGGCCTTCAGGTGAAGATTTAAAATCTTCAACCTCAGCAATTAGATTAAGATTCTCTAAGAGATCATCTACTCCTATGTTTTCCAGAGCAGATATTTCGACAACAATCGTTTCGCCACCCCATGCTTCAGGAACTAGTTCATATTCTGCTAGTTCACCAAGGACTCTTTGAGGATCCGCACTCTCAAGATCTATTTTGTTAACAGCTACAATTATCGGGACTTCTGCTGCTTTAGCGTGGCTAATTGCTTCTATAGTCTGAGGCATAACTCCATCATCTGCTGCAACAACTAGCACAACTATGTCAGTAGCTTCTGCTCCTCTTGCCCTCATGGCCGTAAAAGCAGCATGGCCTGGTGTATCTAAGAAAGTTAGAGTATTCCCGTCAAGAGTGACCTGATATGCACCAATGTGTTGAGTGATACCCCCTGCTTCCCCGGCAACAATGTTTGCTTTCCTGATTTGATCAAGCAATTTCGTCTTACCATGGTCTACGTGTCCCATAACTGTAATGACAGGCGGTCGACTGAGCATTGATCCGTCATCACTTATCTGGGTTTTTTCTAATTTCTTTTGAAGTTCAATCTCTTGTTCTTCGCCAGGATCAACTAGTCGGACCTCTGCGCCAATCTCAGCAGCAAAAAGCTCTATCATATCGTCTGTCAGCGACTGTGTTGCCGTAACCATCTCCCCCTGCTCCATTAGAAACCTAACGAGGTCTGCCGTTTTTCGGTTTAGTTTTGGAGCTACATCTATTGAGGATGATGCGCGTTCAATGACTACTTCACCCTCGGGTACCGGAGCATCATCAGGGGTATAGGCCGGAGTGTCCATTGGCTGAAGTTCTTCTTGCCTTCTCCGCCTTCTCCCTTTCTTTTTTCTTTGGGGACGCTGGTTAGGTCCGCCTGGCCTCCCGCTACCTGGTTTTCCAGTTGATGGCTTTCCTCCTTGTCCCGGTTTCGGAAAGAAATCAGCAACAGGTCCCCCTGCGGGTCTTGTTCCTCTTGGTCCCCCAAATGGCCTACTATCATTCTTAGAGGATCCTGAACTAGTTTTACTGCGCCTTTGCATATTAGGACCACCACGCTGTGCGTCTTGAGAAGGCCCTCGACCGCCTAGACCAGGGGGCGGTGGTATCGGTCGTCCCGACTTTGAAATAGGTCCGGGGGGAGGAGGTATGGGCTTTCCTGATGCAGAAACGGGTGGCATCTTAGGCGCACGCTGGCCTGAGGTGACTTTTGTTTCTTTTGGTTTTGGTTTGCCCTCTGTTACATCATCTGTTGAAGGCTGGCCTGTAACAGGCTTAGATGATGGTTTTCTGGAGCTAACAACGCTCTCATCTTCAGCCTTTTGTGCGCTTTCCGTTTTCTGATTTTTACTCGGTGGCGGCTTCTTAGAACTTACTGCCTTAGCAGCTTTTTCAGATTTACCCTGATTCTCTTCACCTGAATCTTTTTCTGTTTTAGAATTCGGTTTTATCTTTTGTTGTGGCTTTTCCGTAGCAATACCATCAGTTATTGCTTTCTTTCGTACTCTGTCTGCTTGAGCCTCAACAAGACTGGAGCTATGACTCTTAGCATCAATTCCTAAAGACTCGCATAGAGCGATGATTTCCTTATTCGTTACGTCTAGTTCTCTGGCTAGCTCGTAAACACGTACTTTTGCTGGCAATTTAGTTACTTCTCTTTATCTCGAGCCGCTGCTCGTTTCTCCTATAAGGTCATTGTGATCTCATTGTCGTTACTTTTCCCGATTGTACAGATTAGCCTGTTAAGACTGATCCGCCATCCTCTTAAGTAATCTTTTAGGTTTCTTGAAGAGGTTCATCTTCTGATGAGTCTAGCTTTTCTTCATCAATGTCGGATAGCACCTCTTCATTATCAGAGGTAGTTTCATCATTTAATTGGGCAGGTTCGTTATCTTCCCCTTGCTCATCACCCATGGTTTCATCTGGTTGAGGCACTTCTTCGACTTCAGATTCTGAGCCCGATTCGGTGTCAGTGGAAGCTGGCTCAGCATCTTCTTCAGCGTCAGATTTAGCTTCCCACTCCTCTGCTGAGAGGGCTGGCCCTCCTTCAGCTGGTTGCCAGACTTGTTCTCCGGTTTCTGGATCTTCTATCCATTCTCCTTCAGCCCAGTCAACACTATGGTACGCGTCTTCTTCTGCTTGTTGCGTTTCTGACTTTATGTCTATTCGCCAGCCAGTAAGTCGCGCAGATAGCCTTGCATTCTGGCCCTCTTTACCAATTGCCAGAGAAAGTTGATAGTCAGGGACTATTACATCTGCAGTGCCTGTTTCCATATCAATGCGAACTTCTTGCACCTTTGCTGGGGATAAAGCCTTTGAAACAAACTCTTCAGGTTCCTCTGAGAATGGAACAATATCTATCTTTTCTCCTCTTAGCTCATTCACAATCATTCGTACACGTGCTCCACTTGCACCTACACAAGCCCCAACTGGGTCTACGTTAGGGTCATTTGACCAGACGGCTATTTTAGTTCGGTGACCTGGTTCTCGAGCGCAGGATTTAATTTCAACTATTCCATCTGCAATCTCAGGTACCTCTAATTCGAATAATCGCTTTATAAGCCCTGGATGTGTTCTACTTACAACTATTTGAGGACCTTTAGCAGTTTTACGAACTTCAACAATATAGGCTTTGATCCTGGTATTACTATCAGGCCTTTCATTGGGGACCTGTTCGGCTCGAGGCAGAAGGGCTTCTACGCGTCCTAAGTCTAACAGTGTGTAACGACTGTCACTTTGTTGGATGATTCCTGTAACAATGTCTCCTTCACGTCCTGCATATTCCTCGTATTTCTGTTCGCGCTCTTCCTCTCGGATACCTTGAGCGAGTACTTGCTTAAATGCAAGGGCCGCTATTCTCCCAAAGTTATCTGGTGTTACCTCAAATTCTTCTCCGAATGGTTCACCTTCGTCATCAAGATCTTGAGCTATAACCCGATATTCCATGGTGTCAGGATCTATGGTCACCCACGCATATTCATGTGCCCCAGGCATTTTTTTATAGGCTGATTCTAAAGCATCAGCTAGAACTGCATACAGAACCTCAGGTCGCATCCCCTTATCTGCTGCTATTGCATTTATAGCTTCTTTCATTTCTGCGTTCATCATTTCTCCTTATCTATGAAACACCTAGGTGAGTTTTTCGTGAGCCGGGTTTGGGATTCTTCTCCCATTTAAAAACGGTCTTAGCTGATGTAACATCGTTAAGATTAATTTCATCTTTCGTGCCTTTATCGTCTTCGATTGTCAATATTTCTTTGTTTATTTTGACTAGCATTCCTTCATATCTGCGCTCTCCTTCAACATGTGAGCCGAGCTTTACTGAGATGCGTTCATTTATTGCACCAAGGTAATGATCTTTTTTTCGCAGTTTGCGCTCCAGACCGGGACTTGAAACTTCTAACGTGTATTTATTTTGTATCAGGTCCTGTTTATCAAGTTCTGCCGAGATATTTCTATTAATATCCACTAATTCATCGATACTAACTCCGGATTTTGAATTAATGGTCACTTTTAGAATGCCGCCATTTAGTTCAATATCATAGAGTTCAAATTCTAAAGGTAGCAGAAGAGCTTCCACTATTTCATTTACTTTTTGCGTTATTGCCATTCTTCTCCTTTCAAAAACTAGGACTGATAAACAAAAGGCGTGGGATACCCCACGCCTCGCTCCATTGGATTAAAGACATATAGGATTATAGCTCTTTTTTGCTGGAATCATCGTTACATCAGCTTTTGGCTTGAATGCTAAATTTCTCTTATCAGATTAACCCGTGAACCATCTTCGTTAGCATCTTCACCTTGGATAGCTAGTAGTTTTTTGCGGTCTTTCTCGGCTTCCTTTTGAGCCTTTTCCATATCTGCCCTTGCAAGGGCAGCCTCAAAACCATTCTCGGTGATAAATTCAGCCCATTGGACTAGAGTCTCGACCATTTCATCTTCTTTTACGACCGCTACGTTTTGTCCTTTCACGAAAAGGTGGCCACGTTTATTACCTGCAGCTATTCCAAGATCAGCATCTCTTGCTTCTCCAGGTCCATTAACGACACAACCCATTACAGCAATTTGTAGCGGGATTTGTTTATTCTCAAAAGCCGTCTGGGCTTGTGACGCAACAGCGTATACATCGATTTCTGCTCGCCCACAACTGGGACATGCGATCAGGTCTATATTTTTTCTCTCTCGCAACCCTAAAGCCTCTAAGAGTTGGCGTCCGGCCTTGGCTTCTTGCACTGGGTCTGCCGTCAGTGAATACCTTATGGTGTCTCCAATACCCTCTAGTAATAAGCTTGCTATACCTGCAGTAGATTTGATTAGTCCTGTCGGTGGAGGTCCAGCCTCTGTCACGCCGAGATGTAGGGGGTAGTCTGTAGCCATACTGAGTTGACGATAAGCCTCGACCATTAATGAAACGTTCGATGCTTTGACAGATATCTTTACTTGCTCGAAGCCGACTTCATCAAAATAACTTAGTTCTGTCAGCGCAGATTCTACCATTGCTTCAGGTGTAACTTTTCCGCCATGCTTCTCATATAGTTCAGGGTGGAGTGAACCTCCATTTACACCAATTCTAATCGGGACAGATTTTTCCCCAGCGGCTTCAGCAACGGCTTTGATGTGTGCTGGTTTTCGAATGTTCCCAGGATTAAGCCGAAGACAGTCTACTCCTGAAGCGATTGCCGCTAAGGCCATTTTATATTGATTGTGGACATCAGCAACGATTGGAACTGGTGACCTTGGCACTATCTGCGCTAATCCTTCAGCTGCTTCATAATCATTACATGTGCACCGAACAATGTCAGCTCCCGCTGCTGCAAGAGAATAGATTTGCTGCAGTGTCGCATCGACGTTAGAGGTTTTCGTAGTGGTCATGGACTGCACTGTTATGGGCGAATTACCCCCAACAGGTACGTCTCCGACAAGTATCTGTCGTGTTTTTTTTCGTTCTATTGATGAAGTGTTATCCATTATTTACATTCTAGAGGGATATTGGGTCAGCTATGTCTAGGTAGATAGCTGCTAGGCCTATAGCGATCAACACAAAGACCACCATATAGGTGAGCGGTAGCAGCTTCGAAGCATCTGCATGGTACCGAGTGCCTTTTCGGCTCCTTAGACGCTCGTAGAAAGCAATCATTACATGACCACCGTCTAAAGGCAACAAAGGGATTAAGTTAAAAATCCCTATGAATACGTTAATTGTTGCTAGGAAAAGAAATAAACCTGTCCAGCCTGTTTCAGTTAGTTCAGCACCTAAACGCGTTGCGCCGACTACAGAGACTATTCTTCCCTCATCTCCTTCGCCAACACCTATATTGGTTGGAGACTGCTGAGAATCTAGATCAAAAACTTTTGCGAAGAAATCGCCTAATCCGGAGGGACTAAAGAAATTTCCTAAACCCTTTATTGTTTCAGAAGTAAGAAGTCCAAATTGCTCGCCAGTTTCACCCAAGGCGTCAATGGGGCCGGACTTTACAGTACTAAATCTAGTTCTCTCGATGCCAATGAACCCGTAGTCCTGTCCGCCCTCATTAGCTAGGCGAGATCCAACAATTCCTTGAAATGTCATGAGGTCTCCGTTTCGGGAAACTTGGACAGTTACTTCCTGATTGGGTAAACCTGCAATGTTTGTAGCAAAATCCCACCAGTCGACAATGGGCACTCCATTGAGCGCGATAATTCGATCACCAGCTTCAATTCCCATTATCTCTGCGGGCCCACCGCTGCGAAGATCTTTCACTGTCCAGTCAGATTCATCTGTGTTTATACCATTACCAACCAAAACTGCGTACAAGAGGGCTAAAGCTATTAAAAAATGCATTAGAGATCCTGCACTTGCTAGAAGGAGCCGTTGCCCGAATTTGGCATTTCTGTAAGCTCTGTGTTCATCTTCAGGGGGGACAGGGTCAAGATTATTCATTCCAATTACCCTTACATAAGCCCCAGCGGGAATGCCTTTGAGGCCGTATTCTGTTTCACCTCTAGTGAACGACCAAATTTTTGGTCCGAATCCGATAAAGAATTCAGTAACCTTCATTCCAGCTCTTCTAGCTGCTAAATAATGCCCCAGCTCGTGCAAAAACAGCATTGCGACTAACGAGAGTACGACAATAACGCCTGCGAAACCCGTGCTCATGGCAAGCAAAACAAAAAGAAACAGCACGGTGATTATTCCCACTGGGGAGTTTGCCTCCTGAGGGAAGCTATCTGTAACCTCACTGCTTCGTAAAGTTTCCTCAGCCATTTGCCTTGCCTGCTATGAGTTGCTCTGTTACACGGCGTGCTTGCTTGTCAGCTTCATAAATATCGTGTTCCTCTTCTGCTTTACGTCCGTCGTAGTTATCCAATGCCTGTGCAATCAAGTGAGGTATATCAACCCACTTAATTTGGTAGTTCAGGAAGGCTGCAACAGCGACTTCATTGGCAGCGTTTAACCAAGCAGGGGCTGTTTCGCCTTCTTCTCCAGCTTGGTATGCAAGTCTCAAACATAAGAAATTATCAAAGTCGGGCTGTTCAAATTCGAGTTTTGTAACTTCATCCCACTTTATTGATCCCCACTGGGCTTCGCTTCTCTCTGGATAATTCAATGCATAAGTAATAGGTAGCCTCATATCGGGCATTGACAACTGGGCAATGACTGAACTGTCGACAAACTCAACCATTGAGTGGACGATGGACTGCGGATGAACAATCACGTCTATTTGCTCATATTTGATGCCGAATAACTCATGTGCTTCGATTATCTCCAGGCCCTTGTTCATGAGTGTGGACGAGTCAATGGTAATTTTGGGGCCCATTTTCCATGTTGGGTGTTCAAGTGCCTCCTCCAGAGTAACGTTGTCTAATTTATCCGATGAAAATCCTCGAAAGGGACCACCGCTTGCCGTAACGATGAGTCGCTTTATCAACTTCGAGGGGTGATCATAATTTGACCGATACCCGTGCAAACATTGATGGAGAGCCGAGTGCTCACTGTCCACGGGGATGATTGAAGATTTCATCGTTTGTCGAGCCTTCTGGACAACTGGGCCTCCTGCGATAAGAGATTCTTTATTTGCTAACGCAAGAGTCTTCCCTTCCGATAATGCTGCTATGGTCACCGGCAATCCAGCAAATCCGACTATTGCGTTAACGACAATATCGCAGGCCACAACTGATTCTTTGAGGGCATCTGGGCCGCTAAGCACAGTTACCGCAGTGAATTCGTCATCCAATACTTCTGCGGCATGGACATCGGACATAATCACTGTTGATGGGTTAAATTCAGTAATTTGTTTTCGAATATGGCCTATGGAGGAACCAGCAGCAAGTACTTCGATATTGAATTTTTCTGGACTCGCCCTGACAACATCTAGTGTCTGTGTTCCGATTGATCCCGTTGAGCCGAGTAACGCTACATTTTTCATCAACTGTCGTTCCCTATCATATCTAAAGTGTAAGTCTTAATCTTCTTGATGATGTGAGACACTGAAGTGATTTATGCCATAACAAGAACCATGTAATGAACTGTTGGGATGACGAATAACAGAGTATCGCAACGATCTAGTACTCCTCCGTGTCCCGGTAAGACTGTTCCCATATCTTTTATTTTTAAATCTCGCTTAATCAATGATTCTGCAAGGTCACCAATGGGTGCGATTACTGCCACAACTATTCCCATTAAAAGCGCATTTGACAAGCCGAAGGGATCGCCATCAAAGGGTCCTACGTTAAATACAGCTAGTAGAACCCCTACGCCAACTGTGGCTAATGTTCCCCCCAACAAACCTTCTATCGTTTTATTCGGACTGACTTCTGTAAGGGGTGAACGTCCGAGGGCTTGTCCTATAAAGTAACCTCCCATGTCATATCCAGCTGCCAGAAGGATTGCGGCAAGCAGCAGTCCTTTCCCTTTAGGGTCATCCAAAAGGAGAACCGCATGGGAACCTAGGACTCCCACATAGACAACTCCTAGAGTCAAAACTGCGAGATTCGGAACAGGCCGCGGTCCACCAATTCCAAGCAAGTACCATAGTGCCCCTGTTAGGAATGTGAGGAAAAGAACTAACCCAATAGCTCCTTCACCCTTCCAGTAGGCAGCTAGTGGCATTCCTATGGAAGCTACCAGTCCCACAAGGGTTGGGGGTTGCCAGCCAACTTTATAGAGGCTCTGGAATAACTCAGTTGAAGCTATACCGAGCATCACCGCTATTAAAACAACAGTAGCTATCTTGCTGATTACAAGGCAAAGGATGACGATTCCGCCGAGAACAAGCCCAGTGAGGATACGAGTCAACGTTTCTCTGGATCCCAATCCTGACCTTCTTGATTTTTTCCCTTCAGAGATGATTGATTCTGTAGTTTCAGCTAAATCAGGTGGCTTCTCGTAGGAAAAGAAATCATCTGTCTTAGAATCCTCACCTATCGTGACATCTATGCGTTGCGTTTGGCTGACCGGACTTTCACGATCAGCATCGGGGTCCCATTTGGGACTTTCACTTAACGTTTCCCAATCCTCATTAGGCTCGTCGCTTTTACTTACTTCAACTTTAGGGAACTGACCTGTAGCTGGCTCGCTCCAATGTGGTAGACCATGGTTTGTTGAACTCCCCTCTGGTCTCTTTGTGTTTTCGTCTTCCGTCATAACATCTCCAGAAATCTACCATAGTCTAAACTTCTAATAGTTCAGTTTCTTTCTGATCAAGTGCAGCGTTTATTTGGCCCTCAAAGTCTCGTGTCAAAGCATCAATCTTTTCTGATGCTCTCTTCGCATCGTCCGATGAAACATCCCCTTCTTTATCAAGGTTATCTAGTTCCTGACGAGCTGTTCTTCTGATACCTCGAATGGATACTCTTCCCTCTTCCGCTAGATTTTTGACTACCTTCACGAGTTGTTTTCGCCTTTCTTCTGTTAGCGGCGGAAAATTCAACCTGAGAATTGAACCATCATTTGCGGGACTGACTCCAAGGTCAGCGAGGACTATCGCTCTTTCTATAGCCTCGATCGCCCCCTTATCAAAAGGAGCGATTACAAGCAATTGGGCTTCTGGTACTGAGAAACTGGCAAGTTGTTGCAGTGGGACGTCGCTTCCAAAGTAATCAACTTGTATCCGCTCGACTAAAGCAGGACTTGGACGACCAGTTCTTATTGAAGAGAACTCGTGTTTCGTTCTAGAGACCGACTTCTCCATTTTTTCTTCTGCTTCAGCAAATAGAAGTTCTATTAACTCGTCACTCATTGTCTTCCTAACTTACAGATGTTCCTACCCGTTTGCCGGCAAGAATTTTTCCTACATTTCCATCGCCCATTAAATCAAAAACCACAATAGGTAAATTATTGTCCATGCAGAGTGAGATCGCCGTAGAATCCATCACCTTTAATCCTTTATTTAGAACATCAATGTAGGTAATTTCTTCAAGTAATTGAGCATCAGAGTTTACTCGAGGGTCATCATCATATACTCCTTGAATTCCTGAATGTGTTCCTTTGAGGATTGCCCCTGCTTCAATTTCTACTGCCCGAAGTGCAGCAGTTGTATCTGTGGTGAAGAAAGGGTTTCCAGTTCCTCCAGCAAAAATTACTACTCTACCCTTCTCAAGATGGCGAAGCGCTCTTCGTCTTATATATGGTTCTGCGACCTGACTCATGTGGATAGCGGTTTGCACACGAGTGGGTTGGCCAAGTTGTTCTAATGTATCTTGCAGAGCTAAGGCATTGATGACGGTTGCGAGCATTCCCATGTAATCAGCTTGTGCTCTATCCATACCGGCTCCAGAGCCTGCCATTCCTCGCCAGATGTTTCCACCACCGACGACTACAGCTAGCTGCACGTCAAACTCGGATCGGACTTTAACGATCTGTCGAGCTATTTCTTGAACAACATGTCCGTCTATTCCATATCCCATATCCCCAGCAAAGGCTTCGCCCGAGACTTTTAGAACTACCCTGCCCCATTGACCTGGCTGAAGTTGTGTACCGGAATCACTCACGTCTGTATCATGCCTCTTCTGGCGCTAAAGTGCATGCTTTTCCTGGAATTTGATTCTTGTGGGCCATAATTTTATTCAGTCACCGATGTATGCTTGGACGAAATTAGTGATGGTACCGGCTCCTAATTTTTGTGCAACTGATTCCTTTTCTCCAAACATTCCTTGTTCTAAAAGGACTCTTTCACTTAGCCACTTCGAGACTCGCCCTTCAACTATCTTATCCCACGCAGCCTCTGGTTTCCCCTCGGCCTTAGTCACCCCTAGAGCACTCTCTCTTTCTTTTTCGATGTCTTCTTTAGCTACTTCTTCGCGAGAGAGAGCTGATGGTTTCGCGAAAGCTATGTGAAGCGCAACTTCATGTAAAGTCTCCGGCGATACGTCTTTACCTTGAACAATAACGCCGTTGATTCCTCGCCCTTCCTGATCGGTATGTAGGTAGACATCAACCAAAGAACCTTCATCAATAACAATCTGCTTGACAATTCCCAGTTGTATATTTTCTTTTTTCGAGATACGAAGATCATCTATTTCAGCTTCTTTAGTCAACACAGCGTCTTCACCTCCTGCGAGAACTAAATCAGCGAGCTCCTGAGTTAATGACAGAAAGTCGCTAGCTTTTGCCGAAAAATCAGTTTCAGATTTGAGCTCAACTATGGCTACTGCCGCTTCACTTTGTGCAACGGCAATTGCTCCTTCTGCACTCTCTCTATCGCTCCTGCTATCTGCTTTCGCTATTCCCTTTTCGCGGAGCGCTTGTAATGCTGCATCAAAATCTCCGGCGGACTCATCTAAAGCTCTTTTAGCATCCATCATTCCGGCGCCAGATGCTTGACGGAGTTTTTGTACATCTTTTGCTGTAAATTCTGGCATCTATATTTCCTCCTGTTCTGAATTACCATCAACGATTTCTTTTTCGGGTTTTGTTGCAATCTCTTCGGCGACCTTTTTTTCTCTTTCTTGAAAATCTGCAGTCGCTTTCTTTTGGGCTTCTTCTTGCTCAACTGGTTCAACTACTTCGGCCGGTTCTTCTTTGGCAGTTGGTTGTGATCCGTATTTCTTTGATCGGATTAGCTGCCCTTCTTCAACTGCCTCCGAGATAACACGGCACATCAGTTCGCCTGATCTAATCGCGTCGTCGTTCCCTGGGATAACGAAATCTATTACATCGGGGTCACAATTGGTGTCAACAACAGCGATTACAGGAATACCTAATTTGTTGGCTTCCGTTACTGCAATGTGTTCTTTTTTGGTATCTAGCACAAAGACTACTTGTGGCCGCTCTTTGAGCATGCTAATTCCGCTGAGGTTTCTCTCTAGTTTCGCTAACTCACGGGAAAGCATTAAAGCTTCTTTCTTTGGCATTTCATCAAACTCGCCTGAGTCTCGCATTCGCTGATATTCTTTCATTTTCCCAACACGTTTTGCCATGGTCTCAAAGTTCGTGAGCATTCCACCTAGCCACCTTTGATTAACATAAGGCTGCCCACAATCTTGCGCAGAGGACTTGACAGCATCTTGTGTTTGCTTTTTCGTACCTACGAAAAGCACCATGCCACCCTCCGCTACCGTATCTCTGACATAACTGTAAGCATCAGTAATTCTCTCAAGTGTTTGGTTTAGGTCTATGAGATAAATCCCATTTCGCTCTCCATATATAAAGCGTTGCATTTTGGGATTCCATCTTCTTGTTTGGTGACCAAAATGGACTCCGGCCTTTAGCAACTGGCTCATAGTAACAACTGGTGACATTTTTCTCCTACCACGGTTAAACGATTCCTGAATATACGCCTAGGCGACCGTGGAATTATTCAGGTGAAATTTACTTGAATCTCAAGCACATCAGATTCTAACAATTAGATATTGAAGTTACACCTGCTTTTGCAAGCTTTAGACTTATCCTCTGGGGTGGGTCCGTTTATGTATGGCCTTTAATCTATCTTTACTTACATGAGTGTAGATTTGGGTTGAGCTAAGATCAGAGTGGCCTAGAAGCTCTTGAACTTCACGCAAATCTGCCCCGCCGTCAAGAAGGTGTGTGGCAAAGGTATGTCTCAAGGCGTGGGGATTCACTGGGACAGAAGATCTACGGTCTAGTAATCGCCGCACATCTCTAGGGGTAATTTGTTTACATCGCATATTTACGAACACAAAGTCGTGTTCCCTCTCAGTACCCAGCATTTCTGGTCTCCCATTCTTTAACCACAGTTCGAGACTCTCTATCGACTTTCTGGATAGCGGAACTAGGCGCTCTTTCCTGCCTTTTCCCTCTATCCGAAGGAGTTGCTTTCTGAAATCAATTTGGTCGAATTTAAGATTACAAAGTTCGCTTACCCGCAATCCACTCCCGTATAAAAGTTCAAGTATCGCATCATCTCTAAACTTCCTGATACCATCATTTCGTATCGCTGGTCTTGGGTTGTCCAACAGAACCTGCAATTCTTGCTTCTTTAAAACTCTAGGAAGTTTTGATTTACCACCTTGCGTTTGGAGATTAACCGTTGGGTTGGAATCTGCCAGAGAGTTATGTTGAGCCCACTTAAAATACCTTCGTAGAGACGAGGCTTTTCTGGAAATCGTTCTCCGCGAGTAATCATTTTCCTGAAGCCAGGCAAGGTAATGTCGCAAATTTCTTCTACTAACTTTTGATGGGCCAGTTAATTTCTCGCTTTCGCACCATTCAATGAAGGATTTTAAATCTCTTTTATAAACTGAGGCGGTTGAATCAGAGACCGACGTTAAAGATTGAACGAAGTTTGGCAATTCCCAGCTCATGCATCCAGATTACTAGAATTGTTGAGTAATTAAAGCCATTGTTTTTTGCTAATTTAAAACATCAAATATGTAGCTGATTACAGCTTTAGTTTCATCAATAGTGAGTTTTGATGAAAAAGCTGGCATCCCTTGCCCTTTGCCATTCTGGATGACTGAGACAAGTAATGTTTGGTCGGGGTAATTTATAGCTAACTCTCCGTTGTTGAGTTTTTTTCCTCTACCTCCCTGACCCGAGGACCCATGACAAGAGGAGCAGTGGACTCCCCAGACTTCTCTTCCCTGTATTAGTTCTGGATCGACTGAGCCTTTCTCATCTGGCTGAACCTGTGGCGAAGCGCTAACCCCACAGGATATGGATGACATCAGAAAAATTAAGCTGAGAATTACTGGTGCAAATCGAAGAGAGGGTCGTGGCATTACCAGCCTTTGAAATCTGGACTTCTTTTCTCTTTAAAGGCCGTCATAGCTTCTGAAATATCTTTTGTCGTAAAGTTAAAGGTTTGGGCTGTTCCTTCTTGATCCAATGCATCAGCCAATGAATTCGAGAAAGACCTGTTGAGGAGCGCTTTGCTCATGGCAAGTGCGCGTGGAGGTCCTGCAGCGGCCTTTTCTGCGATCTCGTTTACTTTGGCATCAAGATCGTTTGTATCTACGACATAATTTACAAACCCCATCCTGTTGGCTTCGGATGCCGAGATCACATCAGCGAGTAGAACTAGCTCTTTTGCTTTTTGGAGGCCGACTATTCTGGGAAGAAGATATGAGCCGCCGAAGTCAACGGAAAGCCCTCTTTTGGCAAATATTTCACTGAAACGGGCATTTTCTGAAGCTACCAGTAGGTCGCAACATAACGCCATATTCATTCCGGCTCCGACTGCTATGCCTGGGACTCTTGCGATAGTTACTTTTGGCATATTGAACAAAGACAGACAGCAATCCCCTACTTTTCTCATGGCTTCTAGTTGATGCAATTTGACTTCGTTCTCATCTCTGCCCATTGCGCTTACGTCTGCGCCTGAGCAAAAGTCATCGCCTGCTCCAGTTACTATTACAGCTCTAACACTGTCGTCGTAGCCTAATTCAGTAAAAGTGGCAGTTAGGTCATCCCACATTTTTGACGTGACTGCGTTTTTGACCTCAGGTCGATTTATGGTGACGGTGGCTATATTTCCATTCTGATTTACGAGTATTTCTTCCATAGAAGAACAATACTAGTTATATGGGATTTAATCCGACTCG
>DLTU01000114.1:0-4168 GCA_002500385.1 Candidatus Neomicrothrix sp. UBA7828
CAATTGAGCTAGAGGCGCTAGAAATTGAAATCCTAGCGGGAATATGCCGATAATCATGCGAGCCAGCACAGCAATATTAAAAATCTTAGTTAATGCCGAACTGAATAGGCTCGAAATACTTTGATTCATGACGCCAAAGAACTAAATAAATGAATAAGAAATGACTAACTCTTACATAGCCCTTAAAATAAACATCATGAGGCAGGCATGCTAATAAAGCAGATATCAGGAAATATAGGCGCTGAGATCTCAGACGTTGATCTAGCTAACATTACGGATGATGATGTTGAGGAGATCAAGAAAGCTTGGCTTGATCATAAAGTCTTAGTTTTTCGGAAACAGCATATTACCGTTGAAGAACACATAGCTTTTGGAATGAAGTTCGGTGAGCTAGAAATTCATCCTTTCGCGCGAGGCGGGCATGTCGGACTCGGTGACTATCCAGAAATACTTCGAATCGCATCAAACCCAGAAAAAGAATTCGCAGCCGTAATTTGGCACTCAGATGTAACTTGGCGTGAAGAACCCTCATTAGGTTCTATCCTTCGAGGCGTTGTTATCCCAGAGACAGGTGGTGATACTTGTTTCGCAAGCGCAGCCGCCGCTTACGAACTCTTACCCGATTCTATTAAATCTCAAATTGATGACCTATACGCCATACATGACTTTACGAAGAGCATTGGAGAGAAATTTACCGATGAGGAACGTGCAGATTTGCAAGAGAAGTACCCTCCAGCCCGGCACCCTGTGGTGAGAACTCACCCTGAAACAGGGGAGCGAAGCATCTATACCAACGGTTACCACACAGCTTACATTGAAGGAGTCTCACCAGAAGAAAGCGAAAAGCTATTAGCGCTTTTGGAGAAAGCGATCATGAGCCCGACAGTGCAATTTCGACTCAAGTGGGAAGTTGACACATTTGTGATGTGGGATAACCGATCAGTACAACATGCAGTCGCTGCGGATTTCTATCCGGATGAAAGAGTTGTTGAGCGAGTCACAATTATTGGTGACCGACCATTTTAATAACTCCTCTGGCAGATACCAAAAATCTAGGAAACGGGTGTACTTTTTATCGGGTGACCGACGGGATTTGAACCCGCGACCACCTGTACCACAAACAGGGGCTCTACCAGGCTGAGCTACGGCCACCATGGCCCGAATAACGGGCAACACCTTATGATAAAGCCATTCTGGACTTAACGTGACAACATTTAACAGATAATATTAAAAAGATTGCTCAATAGTATGTACGCATAAGGTGGGGATATTGAATATTCATCCGATCACAGGATTTGTCGGCGCAGAGATTACAGATATCAATCTTGCCAAAACAACTAAAGGAGAGATACAAGCAATCAAAGAAGAATGGCTTAAACATAAGGTGCTTGTATTTAGGGATCAAAATATTACGAGACAGCAACATATCGCATTTGGTAAAAACTTTGGAGAGCTAGAAGTACACCCGTTCGCTCCCCATCCTAAAAAATATCCAGAGATAGTAAAGATCATCTCCAACGACAAAGTTCAATACGCTGCTTCAAATTGGCATTCAGACGTAACTTGGCGCCAAAAGCCATCAATGGGGTCAATCTTGCGTGGGCGGACTATCCCCGAAGTCGGTGGAGATACCTCATTTGCGAATACTGCAGAAGCTTACAACCGGTTAGACCTCAAAATAAAAGACCGAGTCGATTCTTTATACGCAATCCACGACTTTTCTAAAGCATTTGGACGGAATATGTCAGAAAAAGAAAGAAAGGCGAAAGAGAAGAAATACCCTCCAGCTCGACATCCAGTAATTCGAACACACCCTGAGACAGGGGAGCGGGGGATATACACAAATAAACCTTTTGTTTCTCATATCGAGGGAATAGCTAAAGAGGAAAGCCAGTATCTCCTCAAAAGTTTACATCATGCTATACAGAGTCCTTCAGTGCAGTGCAGAATCAAATGGGAGGTCAACACCATTGTCATGTGGGATAATAGAATTGTGCAGCATCAGGCCTCCAACGACTTCTACCCACAGAGCAGACACGTTGAGCGCGTCACAATAATCGGCACTAAGCCTGTCTGATTCACATGAAAGTAGTAAGACTCAATAACTTTTTTGGAGTTGAAGTACAAGGAATTAATTTAAGGAATCTTAATACTAAGGAAATTGATGACCTCCAAAGATTATGGCTCGAACACAAGGTGCTGGTTCTTCGAAACCAGTCCTTAACTTCTAAAGAACATGTGAACTTTTCTAAACACTTTGGGTGCCTTGAAATCCATCCATTCGCTAACAAGCACGTCAACTATCAAGAAGTACTAGTTCTGGAGTCAGGAGGTCCAACGGGGAAAACACATTATGCTGCAACCGATTGGCATTCAGATGTTACTTACCGAGAGAAACCACCTATGGGATCTATCCTCAGGGGAGTAGTGGTACCAGAAGTCGGAGGAGATACCTGCTTCGCTAATGCCGTTGAGGCGTATAACAGGTTGGATTTAGAAACGAAAAGCGCAGTATCAGAGTTAACTGCCACTCATGACTGGTTTAAGAAAAATCATCACGTCCTCGATAAAAAGGATATTGAATCAACAAGAAAAAAATATCCTTTGGTAAGCCATCCAGTAATTCGCACACATCCGGAAACAGGAGAGAAGGCAATATTTACCAATAACTTTTTCACATCTCATATTGATGGGGTTGATAAAAATAAAAGCAATTTACTTTTGCAGCGTTTAGAAAACGCAATACGAGATCCAAGTATTCAAATCCGTGTACGGTGGGACGAGACTACAGTGGTTCTATGGGATAACCGTTGCGTGCAACACACTGGAACTGATGATTTCCTTCCAGCTCACAGAAGAATGGAGAGAACAACAATTCTTGGAGATCGGCCATTCTGATAGCAACTTCTGTCCTTTAACCTCTAGCCTTATAGGAGGCCTCCGTAGCTCAGCTGGATAGAGCAACGGACTTCTAATCCGTAGGTCGCAGGTTCGACTCCTGCCGGGGGCGCAAATTTAAATGTCTGATGGCTTACCTAACGAGGCTTTCATTTTTTGTCGGCGTTCAGTAAGAAGAAATTCTGTATAGCCATTTGATTGGTCTCGTCCTTCGAAAATTAGTGCCAGAGCAGCCTGATACGAAATACTTTCATCTAAATCATTAGACATCGGTATGTAATCAGGATCATCGCTGTTCTGATCATCCACCAGAGCAGCCATCTCCTCCATAATATTATGGATTTGCTCATGAGTAATGAGCCCATGATGAAGCCAATTTGTTATGTGTTGACTCGATATTCTAAGTGTTGCCCGATCTTCCATTAGTTGAACATCATTTATATCCGGTACTTTTGAGCAGCCAACACCTTGACCTACCCATCGAGATACATATCCAAGTATGCCTTGTGCATTGTTTCGTAATTCAGAATTAATTTCCTGTGGGCTTAGTTCTCTTCCTGATTTTAAGGTTGGAATTTTAAGCATAAGCTCACGACTCGTTAATTCTCTGTCCTGAAATGATCTTTGTACATCAGCGACATTCACATCGAAGTAATGTAGAGCATGTAATGTTGCCGCAGTAGGTGAAGGAACCCATGCGCAACTTGCTCCTGCAAGAGGGTGCGAAACCTTTTCTTCAAGCATGTCCGCCATATCATCGGGACGCGCCCACATGCCTTTGCCGATCTGACCGTGACCCAGTAAGCCAGCTTCGAGGCCTTCATCAACATTGATATCTTCGTATGCTGTAAGCCATTGCTGAGTTTTCATTTCAGTTTTGGGGACAACAGGTCCAGCTTCCATACTGGTGTGGATTTCGTCTCCAGTCCTATCTAGGAATCCAGTATTGATAAAGACGACACGTTCAGATGCTGCCTCAATGCAAGCCAGCAAGTTTAGCGACGTACGCCGTTCCTCGTCCATGATCCCTATTTTGATGGTGTTGGGCTTCAGGTTCAGCATTGACTCAATGGTTGAAAACATTTTGTCAGCCATTACGACTTCATCGGGGCCATGCATTTTGGGTTTAACTATGTAGATTGATCCAGCTGGGCTGTTCTTGAGGGGCTCGGCTTTTTTGAGATCATGCATGCCACATAGAGTTGTCACTACGGCGTCAATTAATGTCTCATGCACGCCTTCGCCATCAATGGTAATCATGTCCGTGGTG
>DLTU01000007.1:0-3118 GCA_002500385.1 Candidatus Neomicrothrix sp. UBA7828
ATCAGTAGTAAACAACCAGGTAGCTAA
This sequence comes from Candidatus Neomicrothrix sp. UBA7828, assembly GCA_002500385.1. Lineage (GTDB taxonomy): Bacteria > Actinomycetota > Acidimicrobiia > Acidimicrobiales > UBA8592 > UBA8592. The sequence continues at coordinate 28 of DLTU01000007.1, forward strand.
TGGAGTAATAATTAGAATGAGCGCCTTGTATTACCTTCTCGGATCACGCAGTATTACTCAACTTGAAGGTTTCAACGATGAGTGAGTTACTTCTTCAAGGGGGCAGAGTCTTAGATAAATCCGGTGATCAACTCGCTGATGTCCTAATAGATTCTGAGGGCCGTATAGCCGAAATAGGAAAGGGGCTTAAAGCAAGAGAAACGTTAGATGTTCAAGGAAAAATCATATCCTCTGGGTTTGTAGACCTAAATGCTTACCTAGGTGGGCCAGAGGACCAACTTTCAGAAACAATTACCTCAGGAACTGAAAGCGCAATTAAAGGAGGATACACCGCTGTTGTGGCGATCTCCAGAAATCCTGTTGTAGCTGATAACGCAAGTTCAGTTAAAGCACTAATAGAATTATCCCAAGAAGCATTGTGTGAAATTATTGTGGCCGGCTCAGCAACTCTTCACAGTGATGCGGGGACTATGTCACCGCTAGGAGAGATATCGGATACCGGAGTAAAGATGTTTTCTGCCAGCGGTCCTCCATTGACCGATTTCGAGACCACAAGACGAATTATGGAGTACTCACAGAAGTACGAGATAACTCTGCTCTACTCATGTTCCAATTCTTTCCTTTCACCAAAGGGGGCGATGAATGAAGGAGCGGTTTCTTCGCAACTAGGCATTCCAGGAATCCCCACAGTTGCTGAAGAAATAGAAGTCTTTCAATTATCGCAATTAGCTCTGCTTACTGGCGCAAGTTTGCATCTCCAACAAATTTCAACGGCGAAATCAATCGAAATAATCAATGAAGCTAAATCAAATGGAGCCTCAATAACATGTGAGGTATCACCTCACCATATCTCTCTAGATGAATCGCTAATCACTAGTTTCGATGCTCGTTATAAAGTTCTACCCCCTTTAAGGTCAAAGCAAGAATTAACACGTATCAACGAACTGATAACGTCCGTAGATGCCATAGCGACAGGGCACAGTCCATGTCAAGATCACTTAAAACACCAAGCGTATACAGAAGCTCCATTTGGAACCACAGGATTGGAAACCGCGCTAGGAGCATCAATTAAAAGTCTAAATATTCCACTTAAAGAAATTCTCAGACTCATATCATGGTCCCCTGCAGAAATAGCTGGCATCGCAGATACGCATGGAGGGGACCTTGTGCCCGGCAGACCGGCAAACCTGACTGTATTTGACCCAGAAGCTAACTGGGTCGTTAAAGGAGATCAAACGGCCAGTAAGTGTTCAGTAACTGCTTTTGAAGATATTGAATTGAAAGGTTTAGTAAGTCACACACTTGTAGACGGAGAACTAGTAGTTATTGATGGAGTAGTTCAAAACCATGGAAGGTAAAGGTGATCAGAATTAATGATTCAACGCTAGTCCTAGCAGATGGGACAATCTTTGAAGGTTGTCAGATTGGCCATTCCCCAAGGCAAGAATACGCTACAGGTGAAGTAGTGTTCAACACCGTTCTCAGCGGTTATCAAGAGGTTATAACAGACCCTTCCTATGCTGGGCAGATCATCACTTTCACGTATCCTCATATCGGGAACTATGGAGTAAATAAAGTAGACAACGAAAGTGGTCGCCCACATTGTAGGGGAGTCGTTGTGAGGGACCTGGCTCGCCGTCACAGTAACTGGCGTGCAACAAGCGATTTAAACTCTTTCCTGAAAGAAATGGAAATACCAGGAATAGCAGGACTCGATACGCGAAGGCTAACCATGCACATAAGAGAATCTGGAGCTATGCCTGCAGCTTTTGGGACGCTCGCCGCTGATGATCTTCACGAAATTGCTAAATCTGAACCAGGAACGTCAGGTATTGACCTTGTCTCACAAGTCACAACCAGCGAGAGCTACATGATCGACGGGGATCGTCAAGACAAGTTAATTGTTGCCATAGATTTTGGCATAAAAGCGACGATTATAAATCATTTAAAGCGCCTCGGAAACGTGTTCGTTGTTCCAGCATCGACATCTTCCAAGGAAATTCTAGAACTTAAACCCGATGGTGTTTTTCTATCAAATGGACCGGGCGACCCAGAAGTTGTGAAAGGGGCACCTGAGACAATATCTGAATTGATCGGGAAGGTGCCTATCTTTGGCATATGCCTTGGGCATCAACTTCTTGGATTGGCTGTAGGCGGAAGCATAAAGAAAATGACCTTTGGGCATCATGGAGGTAATCATCCCGTGCAGCAAGTGTCAAATGGTGTCGTTGAGATCACAAGCCAAAATCATAATTTTGCTATTGACCCAGACTCAGTGGCAAAAGTTGCGGAAGTAACTCACATAAACCTAAACGATGGGGTTTGTCAGGGGATAAGGCTTAAAGGAGCGGCAGCATTCAGCGTTCAGCACCACCCAGAAGCAGGGCCAGGCCCACATGATAGTTCTTATTTATTTGATGATTTTGCAAAACTAATGGAAGAGGCGGCGAAATAAATGCCCAAACGAATAGATATTCATAAGATTCTGCTGATAGGGTCCGGGCCGATAGTAATAGGTCAGGCTTGTGAGTTTGACTATTCTGGAACACAGGCATGCAGAGTCTTGCGTGAAGAGGGCTATGAGGTTATCTTAGCTAATTCGAATCCAGCGACGATAATGACAGATCCAGATTTTGCTGATGCAACTTATGTTGAGCCTTTAACAGTTCAAGTGCTGACAGAGATAATTATTAAAGAACAACCAGATGCATTACTACCTACGCTAGGGGGGCAAACTGCACTTAATTTAGCAATGGACTTGGAGAGAGAAGGGATCCTAGAAAAGTATAAAGTTGAGCTGATAGGCGCAGATGCAGAGGCAATCTCCACAGCTGAAGATAGAGCAAAATTCAAAGAAGCAATGATTGAGATTGGGTTATCTGTCCCAATAAGTGGCGTTGCTCACAGTATGGAAGACGCAGACAGGATCATTGAAGATATAGGTTTGCCTGTTATTGTCAGGCCAGCTTACATCCTCGGTGGAAAAGGGACGGGCATAGCCGAAACACCTGAACAATTTAAGAGCCTCGCGAAAAACGGCTTATCAGCAAGTCCAATAAATGAAATCCTAATCGAGCAATCAATTAAAGGC
>DLTU01000068.1:0-540 GCA_002500385.1 Candidatus Neomicrothrix sp. UBA7828
TCTCCCGCAATGAATATTGCAGCTGACTAAACTCTAGCTTAAATATTGTGATCATGCCCTTTGTCGCTAATTAATCAGTTGGAAATGTTGATGCACGGTCAGTTAAGCCAAATTTCTCAAACCTGCCCCAGAATCCATGCTCATATAATCCATAACCGACATAATCATCGTATTCAAAACGGCCAACGTGATCCACGATCCCATACTGGCCGACCCCTGATATCGATGAAACATCATTAACAAGTCCCTGAACTACTTCGTCCGGTCCTTGATACATTCCATGACGCCAATCCTCTTCAATGCCATATCCAGTTCCCATAGCAACATAGTTTGCTAATAAAGGAGTGCACTTCATGCTAATTTTAGCCTCAGGAAAATGAATCACAGAACCACTTAACATCCTTGTCCCAGGAACTAGTTCATGTTCATATTCTGGACGTCCTAGCCACTCGCTAGGCCTATCCGGATCATGCCAAACTCGCATAGCCTCCTCTAACTCCCGAACCCCCTCATTGGTTTCCTGAAGCATGTAAATAATTG
>DLTU01000068.1:934-2849 GCA_002500385.1 Candidatus Neomicrothrix sp. UBA7828
CCATCAGACTCCTTTTCACCAACAGGCCTCACACCCCAAGAGCGATCTCGACTACCTCCCCAACTTTCCGGATCAATATCCCAGCTCTGATCAGCAGTATGTAAATGGCCTTCCCAGCGACCAAGTTGAGCGAATCTCATAGTATCAAAGACTACTTTTCCTTCTCTTCTAAGGTACTGTCGAGGTTCCTCAAGAGGATGGTGTGATGCAGTCCAGGTGACATCCAAATCGACACCCCATTCATTCGGGTCACATTTAACGCGCAATGATTTAAGCGGGTCTAAAATCTCAATTGATATCGGGCCAACCTTCATTTCCGACCTATCTCGAAGTGGCCGTGAAGCTCGGACGACACGGTGCTTGTCTTTGGTACCAACTGCGATAAAGGCATCCGTAACCCCCAGGTTCGGATACTGTCCCAAACCGAAAATCGTCATTACCTCGTCAGAAGAGCCGTGGAGATTAAAATAATAACGGTCGTAGAAGTTCCTATCACTAGTTGCTGGGTGTCGAATATATTCTGCGGTCTGATGAACTGGGTAATCATCCCATGAAGATATGGACATGCTTCTCCTTTTGTAGTCAACCTCTAGCATATTCGGAGAATGCATTGACCTGTAATTTAGAAACTAAGATCCACTTTCCTGAAAATTAAAGAAAATGTAAAACCTCAGACCATCCTCCGACGTTAGGGGGAGGAATAACATGGTCGGCAATATCTATAAGTCTCTTTTCAGCCCCAGCAACAACAATTGATGTATCTGCATGGGTTAACATCTCTAAGTCATTTCCAGCATCACCAACAGTAACGATTCGGGAGGGTGAAAAGTTAGAATATTCACACCACTGAATTATCCCAGACCACTTTGAAACGTTGAATGGTTGCACTGTTAACGAGTAGCCATCAAAAATTTGGTCTTTATACAGAGAGGGATTAGCGAACCCGCTGTCACTGAGATCATGAGAAATGCCTTCCAAGCTTTCTATTGGAACGCCAAGGATACAGAAGTTCAGGATATTTATGCGCTTAGAGTAACTATCCAACGCTGGCACAATGATAAGGTCTGGTTCGATCGCCTCAAGATGCCCTTTACTGGTAGTCGGGTTACACGCGTAAACATAACTATCGTCAGCATAAAGAGTTGGGGAGAGACCATACGCGTCAAAAATCTTGAGAATCTCAATATTTTCTTGGTGGGAAAAGCAAACTGAAAATAATCTCTTCTCAATGGCAAAGTCATAACACAAAGAACCATTAAGCAAAAGACAAGGCACACGCCAACCAAAATTGGCAAAAGTATCGGCAACAATACGAAAACGTCGCCCAGTTGCTATCAAAATAGTCACTCCATTATCTTGTATTTGCTCAAATGCTTTCAAAGATTCCTGATGGCACAACTCACCATCAAACCAGAGTGTCCCATCAAGGTCAGTCACCAATAATTGTTGGTTATCCAAAATTCACCCAATCTCCAAAGCGTTGTTTCTGCAAACTACACAATAGATCATCTACAATACAAACATGTCAAAGAATCGTATCCCAGCAGTAGATGGGATGTTCACAATGGATTTCGAAAATCCCCAACTTATTGGGGGAAGAAGCAAAAGCACAGGAAGCTATTATTTTCCAAAAAATTTAAGTGGTTCAGATCCTGCAGGGGGAGATATAGGAGACCGTGAAGAAGTGTTCCTTTCAACAATTGGAACTATCTGGAGTTACACAACTGCCAGTTACCCTCCTGCTCTTCCTTACCAGATAGTTGAGCCCTTCGAGCCTTTTGTCATTAGTGCTGTAGAACTGGAGAAAGAAAAGATTGTTATATGTGGACAAATGATGCCTGGAATAGAAATTGATGACATCGATGTTGGGACCAAAGTTCAGCTAGCATTGGATGTTCTATATGAGGACGAAGAA
>DLTU01000068.1:3234-7332 GCA_002500385.1 Candidatus Neomicrothrix sp. UBA7828
ACTACTGAAATAGCTGTACTCGGTGTTGGTATGCACAAATGGGGGAAATTCCCAGGAAAGACGTTTGTGGACATTGGTGTAGAGGCGGCAAGAAATGCGCTTGATGACTCTGGGATTGAATGGGATGAGATCCAATTTTTATCCGGCGCCAATACAGTCCGAAACGGATATCCCGGATGGGTCTCAGCATCTACATTTGCCAACGCATTGGGATTTCAAGGATGTCAAATAGCTTCAAGTTATGCTGCGTGCGCCTCTGGTGCTACTGCGTTGTCCATCGCCCGATCACAAATCCTCTCAGGTATATGCGAGGTAGCTCTCGTAATCGGAGCTGATCAAGTAGCTAAAGGTATGTTCGCACCAGTTCCCGGAGATCGCCCCAATGATGTTGATTGGTTGCGTTTTCGACTAATGGGTTTATCCAACCCTGCGTATTTCGGGATGTTCGCAAGAAGAAGAATGGCTCTCTACGGTGATACTCAAGATGATTTCGCAGCTGTTAAAGTAAAGAACTCAGAACATGGATCGGGTAATCCAAATGCTCGATATGCAAAAGTATTCTCCATCGAGGATGTGAACGCATCTCCCGTGGTGGCTGACCCGTTGCGCCTTTTAGAAATCTGCTCAACGAGTGACGGGGGTGCCGCGCTAGTGGTCTCAAGCCTTGACTATGCCAGAAAAAAAGGAATCAAAGATCCTGTTAAAATTGCTGGAATTTCTACAGTCAGTCCAACGTATCCAAATGCAATACTTGACATGCCATATTTCGCATCTGACTCTTGGCACTCAGTTGGCAATCAGCACCATACTTTCAAGAATCAGATAGCACAGCATGCTTATAAAGAAGCGGGAATCACTCCCTCTGATCTGGATTTCGCAGAAGTCTATGATCTAAGTTCTGCGTATGAACTTGATTGGTATGAGCACATAGGGCTATGTGCGCCAGGTGACGCCAGAAACCTGTTGCATAATGGCGACACTAAGATCGGGGGGAAAGTGCCAATAAATGCCTCCGGTGGTCTCGGGGCATTCGGTGAAGCCATACCTGCCCAAGCAATTGCTCAGGTCTGTGAGCTTACTTGGCAGCTAAGAGGACAGGCAACAGGTCGACAGGTAGATAACGCACGAATAGGTATGTCAATTAACTATGGAATGTTCGGGCACGGAAGTTCGGTCATAGCAAGGATATAAGATGTCAATAAATTACGATATAGACAATAACGGTGTTCTCGAAGTTGTAATGGACAATCCACCAGTCAACGCGTTAGGCATCGCAGATACAGATCAATTAGCGACCATCTTTGAATCAGTCGCAAAAAATCTCGATGTTAAGGTAGCGATATTAACAGCGGTGGGAAAAGGCTTTTGCGCTGGAGTCGACATCAAAGAAATAGAAAATTTGCCATCAAATGAGGGAATACTCCGAATAAACAAGTCTTGCTTTGATGCCTTTGCGTCAGTCTATGAATGCGCAGTGCCTGTTATCGTAGCAGTTAACGATTTTTGTCTCGGAAGCGGAGTTGGTCTTGCAGGGGCAGCCGATATTGTTATTGCAGCAGAAGGCGCTCAGTTCGGACTTCCAGAAGTTGACAATGGGGCACTAGGCGCCCTAACACACTTGACACGTCTTGTCCCACAGCAAAGAGCGAGGCACATGCTCTATACCTGTGAAACTGCAGGAGCAGAGGAGCTAAAGGGCTATGGAACTGTATACGAGGTTGTTTCTCCTGGGAAACTACTAACTTTTGCGCGAGAAATTGCCATGAAAATAGTTTCAAAACCTTCAAAGACCATTCGAGCAGCTAAAGAATCTGCAAATGGTATCGAACTAGTCAATATACGCAATAGTTATAGATTCGAGCAAGGTTTTACCTATGAACTCAACCTTGCGGGTGAAGGGGAGAAGGCCCGACAAGCATTTATTGATGGAAAGCGGATTACATAAACAAGTAGATCTCTCGCATCAATCTGACCCCAGAAAGAAATCGGTGTATTCTTTGACTACATAAGAATCACAAATCGGGGGATCATGCGAGGACACATAAAAATGCTATCGATAGTATCTGTTATATTGCTCCTTTCAGTTGCGTGCGGTGGCGGTAGCGATCGTGACGTGACTGCGACCAATCAGACAAATCAAAGTTCAAACTCGGAAACAGACAGCTCTCGTGAATCTTTGACAGAATCAGTAGAAGAAGATAGTGCACCAGTAGAACGCGAACCCTCTTCAAGTTCCTCCACTACTGCAAATGGGAATGGAGAAACTTCAACTGCTGAGGAAGAACCTGCATATGAGATGTTCGGCGACATTGTGTGGCCATGTAACCCTGGAACAGCAACAGGTGCAACAGATCAAGGAGTGACCGATACTAGTATTTTAATTGGTGGCGGAGATGACCGTGGCTATGCAGCTTCCTTAGGCCTAAATATCACCCAAACTGATACGCTCAAAGCTTTTGTAGAAAAGTGTAACGACTTAGGTGGAATTAATGGAAGGGAGGTCTTGGTCGAATTATATGATGCGAAAATTTTTGAAGTTAGTAATGTTTGGCTTGATGCCTGCCCAAGAATGTTCATGATGGTGGCAGAGGGTTTTGCAGTTGACTCTCTAGGAGAAGAAACAAGAGTTCAATGTGAACTGGCTCACATACCTACCTATACAGTCAGCGCAGCAGCTGCGCATGGGCCAATGATGATACAACCAGTTCCTAACCCTTCAGACCGAAATCCATTATCAATGGCCTCCTATATTGCTGAGACATACCCCGACGCAATAGCAAAATCTGCAACTATGTATGGAAACTTCGCTGCGACTATTGAGACAAAGGATAAAACCTTATCTTCTTACCCCCCACTTGGGTTCGAATTTATAGCAAACCTTGAGTACAACATTGTGGGGGAGGATGATTGGACTCCATTCGTATTGGAATTAAAGAACGCTGGAGTTCAACACATCTATTTCACTGGAACGTGCCTGCCAAACTATCAAGCATTCCGCTCTGCAGCATCAGTAAATGGATTTGATGCCATCTATACAACTGATGCTAATTTCTACGAGGACAGTTGCCGGCAAGCAAATGACGATGGCGTCATGAATAATACCTATGTACGCATGGCGTTCATTCCATTTGAAGAACGTGATTACGCGCCAGGAGTTAATGACTATTTAGAGATTATGGAGGAGAAGGGTGGCGAAATAGCTTTGTTGGGGATGCAGGCTGCTTCAGCATTCCTTCTTTGGGCAACTGCGGCAAAAGCTTGCGGCTCTAATCTCACTAGAACATGTGTTCTCGAGGAAGCAGCAAAGATTGACGAATGGTCAGGTGGTGGCATGCATGTGGCGAGTGACCCTGGGGTAAACGAACCACCGCCATGCGGAATCGTGATTGAATTAGTTGGAACTACATATGAACGTATTTTCCCAAGCGAACCAGGAACCTTTGAGTGTAATGAAAGTTGGAATGCCGGATTTACCAACAGGTGGACTGACGATGCAGTACTGGATGAGAACAGAGTTTCGCAAAAATTTACTGCTGAGTAGTTCATCAAAATGACTGAGCTTATAACGTTTACAGTTGTCGGCTTAGCAATAGGCTCCATCTACTCGATAGCATCAGTTGGTTTAGTAGTGACGTACACTACTTCCGGTATCTTTAATTTTGCCCACGGTGCTATCGGTATGTTCGCTGCCTTCATTTACTGGCAACTGCGTTGGGATTCTGCTTGGGGAGGTGAATGGCCGGCACCTATAGCCCTAGCATTCGTTCTCCTAATCGTATCGCCGTCATTAGGAATTCTTCTGCAAGCAATCGTCATGAAAGGACTCGAGGGAACTTCAGAGACAACGAAGCTTGTTATTCCAATTGCAGTTATGTTGGCTTTCATTGGGATAACAAATTGGATCTGGCAAGATTTTGAGTCACGAATTCCTGAGCCTTTCTTTGGTCGTGATTCAAAATGGGAACTTGGAGATGCATTTATAACAACTCATCAGACCATTGTTGTTGTAGTAGCTGTATTTCTCGCCATACTCCTTAAGGTATTACTGACGAGTACTCGTATAGGAATTACTATGCGAGCCGTTGTTGATAACCAAGA
>DLTU01000138.1:0-149 GCA_002500385.1 Candidatus Neomicrothrix sp. UBA7828
TTTATTGCATTGTTAGACCGTTCCGGAGTTGAGATTCTTTGGTTTGATGATGAACCTGATGACCTGGCTGATTCTATTTTTGCTTATGACCCGTCTTTCATGACACCTCATGGGGCTATCATTTTGCGTCCGGGTAAGGATAAGCGTCG
>DLTU01000138.1:542-3625 GCA_002500385.1 Candidatus Neomicrothrix sp. UBA7828
GAAATTACAGGAGAAGGGACTCTAGAAGGGGGCGATTGCTTCTGGCTTGATTCTTCAACTCTCGCCGTGGGTCGCGGATTTAGGTCTAACGAAAATGGGATAGGTCAAATGAGAGATATTCTTTCTGATGTAGACATAAATATTGTCCAGTTTGATCTACCTATTCAAGATGACCCTGATGCTTGTTTGCATTTGCTGTCTGTCGTCAGTCCTCTTGATCATGATTTGGCCCTCGTTTATGAACCTTTGTTACCCGATAATCTACAAAGCGTTCTTAAAGACTTTGGCTACGATTTATTATTTGCTCCCGTTCATGAGTTTGAGTTGAGTTATGGGCTATCGCTTAATGTTCTTGCGGTCTCGGAGCGCGATGTTATAGCAATTGAGGGATTTGGTGAGACACGTGCCCTCATGGAAAATGCTGGATGTGTTGTCTCCACTTTCCCTGGTGATGAGTTATGCATCCCTTGCGAGGGTGGTCCTACCTGTTTGACTCGACCTATCCTGCGTCAGTAAATATTTTATTTACAGGGTTTACCCATCAATAATGCGCATAAGGGGCAGCATGGATAGTTTTTAGCTTCCGGTCTTGGCTTTATTTGCATACCGCACAGGGTCGTGACTATTCCATGAGAGATAACTCCATTTTCATTGTCGAGTCGAGCGTGGTGATGCACTTTCTGATCAATTTCGCTTGGAGAATTGTCCGATTGTTTCTCTTGGTCGATCCACTCTTCAGTTTCCATCTTGCTTCCGTATCTGGAAATGCCCTTTTGCTGTTGAGGAGTCAACCCTCTTGCCATCTTGTGTGATAATAACGAAACTTTTCATTTCAAGTCGTCTCGCTGCGCGTTTTATAGATTCGAGAAGGTTTTTATCATTTCCAAAATCTAAAAAGTCAGCTATTTGATCTGTACTTAAAGGGTTTGAGTAGGTTTCGGCTTCAAGTAATTCAAGTATTGAATTTTCGATTTGTTGGTCGATCTTTGACAATTTTCTGTTGCGGCAAGCGTTTGAACAGTATTTAACATCTTCCCAGTTTTTAGCGAAAGATTTTCTCCAAGTAAATGAACGACCACATGACGAACAATTCTTTTGGGGAAAATTTGTCCTCATGGTTTGTTTGCTTTCTTAACCCAAGATGAGAATGAATGGACTGGGGCATTATTGGGTTGACATAACCACGGCCACGGCCACGTTTCGATAATGTTTAGACGTTGTGCGTACTTTTGGAAACCTGGGACCGGTGCGTGGGTGACGGCAAGTTGCTTTCCATCAAGTTCGACTTGAGGGTCCCCTAAAAAAATATTTAATGGACGTGTTTCTGCTATTTCTGAGAGCGTTTCAACAAGAAAGACTATTCGTTTTGGACTGATTCTCAAACGCCTAAGTAAAGGCTCGTCAAAGACAAATACTGCTGGGAGGTTCGGGTTATGAAGCAGTGCTGGATCGTTTTCACCAAGAGATTCCGCCGTAAGCCACACGTGGGTGGGTGTGCCTGTATTGAAGGTCGTGGTTGGCCCGTAATTGTCTATTTTCGTAGGAGCAGGGACTTCCTCTAGTAAGGGCTCGTCGGGCCATTCTTGAATGGGGCACTGTGTTTGATGTGGGCAACGGTTGCATAAGCCGGGAGCGCGCTTTTCAACTTGCCATCTACTGAAACCATATGACTTTGTGGAGCCGATTCCTGTTGCCCATTGCCATCCAAGGCGGTTAGCTGCTCTTGAACCATCAATGAGATGTTGAAAAAACCGATCTTCTCCTTTCCGCCAGTCTTGACCGTGCCGTACGCTCCAATCGCTTGAAAGCCACATGCGGGTTTGGTTCACTAACCAGCCATGCGTCTCTAGCTCTTCAACAGCCAGATTGATGCATGGAAGTGTCCGGTCCCACCCATCGCCATTCTGAACTTCTAAGGGTTTCTTCTTTAATGGTGCTCTTGTTTTCTCTCCTAGAGCCGCATACCAATGGCGTGCATATTCTTGCCATAACAATTCATCGCGAAATTTTTTCTTATCTTTTGACGTTCCAGTCTCTGCATGGATCCAGACTTGGGATAGTTGCAAGAGACCATGGCGTATATATGGTGAGAGTTGGCTTGCTCCTCTTGATGAGATAGGCAGCACTTCATTCCGTTTTGATGCGTAGCCTGAAAGGTTGAGGGCTGCTAGGCGAGAATTTGCAGCTATTTGACCTCCGCGAATGGTAGGTGACCCTATAAACGGCGCGTCGGTGAGATGGCTGAAGTACTGTTCAATAAATTTCTCTACGGCTGATCGAGATGCACTTGGGGGCGTGAGTTGCACCATTTAGTTCTATCGAATTCCTTCCCACGATTTTCGTGCAGATGACCATGGATCATGTGTGAGATCAGTGTGGTCTGCGAAGCGCATCACAGTTCTTGAGGTTGGCGAATACGTCGGCCATTCTGGTAACCCTTGGGTTGTTGGATTTCCGGTAGCGATGAAAGCTGCCCATGACTTATGCATAAGATCTTCAAGTGCATGTGGGAGTTCTGAGGTACCTAGAAAAACGTCTGTTCCGCTTACTCCGAGTGTTCCAAAAGTGAAGGGGATCTCTAGTGCATGACAGGCCCCTAGAGCCCCGTTGAACGCCTTGCTTTTCCAATCAAATTCGTACATCCATGTGTCTCCCCCATGGTTTGCTCGTGCTTCAGCCATGCGTATGGCTGGGATCCTGAAGGTGTGGTCTGTAGAGATCGCTAAGGCTATTTCACCGGCTGAGATATCTCCTCTGTCTTCTTTCACTGCGCTAATCAAGGGCTCGGGGTCTGTGATGTAATTTTTGAGCCATTTCCTGAGTTTCAATTCTGGAATCTGGTTGGTTCCCCAGAGTGTTGTCTCATCGGTGTTTGTGCCAGAGAGAACAGGAATGTTTGAGGAAACGCCTTTGTTGAAGAGTGATATTGGGTGGTCTTCTAAGTATCCATTCGTTATTGATGGGTAGAAAGGGAGTTGCCCTTTATCCATAACTTCGTGGGCGTTTTCCTCTACGTATTTTTGTGCGGCTAGCACCGCATGGATATCTTTGTTTTGAGCATCTTCTAGGGATGTTGCGGATAA
>DLTU01000138.1:4032-4988 GCA_002500385.1 Candidatus Neomicrothrix sp. UBA7828
GTAATAGCTTTTTGAAACAGCCCTTTGCTTGTATTCATAGCCATTATCGTGGCAACGCTAAAGGCACCTGCGGATTCTCCCGCAATGGTGATGTTATTTGGGTCGCCACCAAAGTTCTGAATGTTTTGCCGAACCCATTCCAATGCTGAGATTTGGTCAAGAATGCCGTTAATTCCTGATGTTGGGGCTCCAGGTATTCGTGCAAATCCAAGCGCACCCAGTCTGTAATTTATTGTGACGGTAACGATGTCGCTTTCTTTTGCGAATCGTGTCCCGTCGTACCAGGGTATTGATCCGGTTCCGTGCCGGTATGCGCCTCCATGGATCCAGACCATGACTGGTCTTTTGGTTTGGTCTGCGCTTGGTGTGCAGATGTTGAGGGTTAGGCAGTCCTCATCCCAATGGACTTTATGAGAGTCTGTTAATCCGTCACCTGGTAGTTGAGGAGATGCTGGACCAAACTGCTGCGCTTCAAGAACGTTCGTTCTTTTGACTGGTGGCGTTGGTGGAGCGAATCGCAGATTTCCAAGTGGTGGAGATGCATACGGGATTCCAGCAAAAAGCGCTATTTCTCCACGTTCTCTACCTTGAACAGGTCCTTGTTCCGTCTCTGCTATCAACTGCATTACTTGTGTCTATCCTATCTCCCCTGTATTCGTTGATTCAACTGGTGGCAAGTCTGATTCTGCATTGTTTGGTTCCGGCACGTTCAATCCGTTTTCTTTCAAATGGGTGATGACGATGTTTGAGATTTCGTCGGCGATACTTCCTACGTCTGGATCGACTGGGATCATGTTTGCGGATAGCGCGATTGCTACATCTAAGTCAGGGAAGTAGCGGGCATGGGAACGGAAGCCTGGTACGCCTCCGCCATGTTCAAACGTTCGGTATCCGACTCTGTTACTTAATTGGATTCCTAGAGCATATGATGTTCCGATTGCTTGTTCAGAGAATAG
>DLTU01000047.1:0-1253 GCA_002500385.1 Candidatus Neomicrothrix sp. UBA7828
TGTGCTGAAGGGCTCATGGGAGTAGACCCTATGCGAGTCGCAACACGAACAATATCAGCCCTTGCAGATGGAGCGACTACAAGAGAACTTGATGAACTATCAATACGAACAGCTGCTGGATTAATTGTTGAAGAGCCTCGATACTCCAGACTTGCTGGACGCCTGCTAGCGACATACATAGATAAAGAAGTACGAAACCAAAACATTCCGTGGTTTACTGAATCAGTCATAAGAGGCCACGAGCTTGGTGTAGTAGGTGATAACGCATTGGCTTTCGTACTTGATAATGCTTCCACTCTTAATGCAGCAATAAATTCAGGCAGAGATAAGAACTTTGAATTCTTCGGGCTCCGCACAGTCTACGACCGATACCTCCTACGACACCCAGAGACTAGAGATGTAATAGAAACGCCACAGTATTTCTTTCTTCGAGTTGCGTGCGGACTTTCCCAAAATGTTGATGAAGCAGTCGCATTCTATGACTTAATGTCCTCTCTGGCCTATCTTCCTTCCAGCCCCACACTTTTTAATTCTGGAACTACTCACCAACAACTTTCAAGCTGCTACCTTTTAGATTCCCCTGAAGATTCACTTGAAGGAATCTACAAGCGATATACAGACATCGCTCAACTCTCAAAATTTGCTGGTGGCATCGGAGTCGCATGGCACCGGATAAGAAGTAAAGGAAGCCTTATCAAAGGCACAAACGGACTCTCAAACGGTATAGTCCCTTGGTTAAAAACCCTGGATAGCTCAGTCGCCGCCGTGAACCAAGGGGGAAGAAGAAAAGGTGCTGCGTGTATCTACCTTGAAACATGGCATGACGATATAGAAGAGTTCCTTGAGCTCAAACAAAATACTGGAGATCATGCAAGAAGAACTCACAATCTAAATATTGCAAATTGGGTACCCGACCTCTTCATGAAAAGAGTTGAGAACAACTGGCAATGGAGCTTATTTGACCCTAAAAAAGTCCCTCATCTAACTGACTTATTTGGCGAGGAATTTGAAAAAGCATACATTGAGGCAGAAGAAGCAGAACTATACGAACGACAAGTAGATGCTCAAGATCTTTACCTAAAGATGATGCGAACATTAGCCGAAACTGGAAATGGCTGGATGACGTTCAAGGATGCATCGAACCAAAAATGTAACCAAACCTCTGACAACAAATCTGAGAACGATTACGACGGTGGCACCCGTGTAGTGCACTTATCAAACCTATGCACTGAAATAATCGAAGTAACAAACCA
>DLTU01000047.1:1603-15276 GCA_002500385.1 Candidatus Neomicrothrix sp. UBA7828
TCAGAAACAGCTGTATGTAACTTAGGGTCTCTGAACCTCGGATCTTTCGTCACTTCCGACGAAGTAGCATCATTTGATTATGAAGAACTAGGAAAAACTGTAAGGCAAGTGATCCCATTCCTTGACCGTGTAATAGATATAAACTTCTACCCAATTAACGAGGCGGGTAACTCAAATAGCCAATGGAGACCAGTCGGCTTGGGTATGATGGGACTACAAGACGTGTTCTTCAAAATGCAGATTCCTTTTGACTCTGAAGAAGCAAAAGAAATATCAGCAAGAATAAGTGAAGAAATATATTTCAACGCTCTATGGGCATCAACTGAACTCGCTGAAAAGAATGGCGCTCATGACACATTTACAATGACGCGAGCTGCCAAAGGGGATCTGCAATTTGACCTTTGGGGTGTTGAACCAACAGATCACGAACGTTGGAGTGGCCTACGCCAAAGAATTTCAGACCACGGTTTACGGAACTCACTGATGATAGCTATAGCTCCCACTGCAACAATTGCTTCAATAGCTGGGTGCTACGAGTGCATTGAACCCCAGGTTTCTAATTTATTCAAACGCGAAACTCTTTCGGGAGAATTTATGCAAATTAATAAATACCTTGTCCATGAATTACAAGAGCGAAACCTATGGGATGAAGAAATGAGAACAGAACTAATCCGGAATGAGGGTTCTGTACAAACAATTGAAAGAATCCCTGACGACTTGAAATCCGTATATAGAACTGCTTGGGAAATACCAATGAAATCCCTAATCGAAATGGCTGCTGACAGGGGTGCCTATATAGACCAGAGTCAATCATTAAACCTTTTCATGGAATCACCAACAATAAACAGACTTAGCTCTATGTATATGTTTGCCTGGAAGTCAGGAATTAAAACAACCTATTACCTAAGATCTCGCCCCGCTACGCGAATTAATCAAACTACAGTCAATACTTCAAGCCCGACACCATCAGGTGGAGACGGGCTAACCAATAAAACATCTGAAGAGCTCGCTTGTTCATTAGAAAACCCCGAATCATGCGACTCATGCCAATAACCGGAAACAAGTAAAGGATATTACAGAAATGGCCCTTGCCAACGAGAATAGTTACTCAGTTGACCCCAACGGGTTGCAGTCAGATCAACAGATTGATAGCGAAATAAACCCTGCAATTCGACCAGATAATATCTTAGACCCTGGCTTCAATCTCACTCTACGACCAATGAAATACCAAGTATTTTTTGATATGTACAAAGACGCTATTAAAAATACTTGGACTGTAGACGAGATAGATTTCTCCGATGATCATGTTGATCTAAGAAAAATGCAACCAAGCGAAAAACACCTAATCAGTCGACTAGTAGCATTTTTCGCTACAGGTGATTCAATAGTCTCTAATAACCTAGTACTGAATCTATATAAACATATCAATGCCCCTGAAGCCAGAATGTACTTAAGTAGGCAACTTTACGAAGAAGCCCTTCACGTCCAGTTCTATCTAACGCTATTGGATTCTTACATACCAGATATGAAAGAACGCGAAGAGGCCTTTGCAGCTATTCACAATATCCCTTCAATCAAGGAAAAGGGAGATTTTTGCTTTAAATGGATGGGAACAATGGAGTCGCTAGACAAGCTAACAAACGAAGACGAGCAACGCACCTTCCTAAGAAACCTAATTTGCTTTGCTGCTTGTATAGAGGGGCTCTTCTTCTTCGCCGCTTTCGCATACGTATATTTCCTAAGAGATAAAGGTTTGCTAAATGGGCTAGCAGCGGGAACAAATTGGGTCTTCAGAGATGAAAGTGCCCATATGAATTTCGCATTTGAGGTCGTCCGAACGGTTCGGAATGAACAACCAGAACTTTGGACAACAGATTTAGTTGAAGATATTAAAAACATGTTAAGAGAAGCCGTAGATTGTGAGATGAAATTTGCAGACGATGTCCTTGGAGGCGGGATCACTGGAATGAGCCTTTCCGACACACGCGAATACCTTCAGTTTGTTGCTGACTCAAGACTCCAACAATTAGGAATTGAACCAATATACGGTTCAAAAAACCCGTTTGATTTTATGGCGTTACAAGATGTTCAAGAGCTAACAAACTTCTTTGAGAAAACTGTAACTGCCTACCAAGTCGGAGTTGAAGGAGAAGTCGAATTCTCTGACGACTTTTAGTTCTCCAGTCCCCTAACTGGAATCAAGCCAAGCTCGGTGCGAAAGCACCGAGCTTGAGCTCTTTTACGATGACTCTTTAAATAACTTGAGTATTACTTTCGCTGCTTCAGTAGCAGATAAATCACCATTTAAAACTTGCTCTTCGGTTTCAGAGACCGTTTGGGAAATAGACGCTTCATTTTTCAAATTATGTATTAGCTGATCTTCGACCATAGACCACATCCATCGAATCTGCTGTTGTGACCTTCGTTTGCCCCAAGCACCAGTCTCTTTAGCATCTGTACAGTGATCGTTTATGTGATCCCAAATGATAGAAACTCCTTGACCAGTTAGCGCTGAACAAGTGAGGACAGATGTAGCCCAGTGGGATCCAGTATTTGATAATAATGCCATAGCTGATTGGTAATCTCGCGCTGATTGTTTAGCGCGTAATTCATTTTCTCCATCTGCTTTATTAACAGCGATCAGGTCTGCTAACTCTAGGACTCCTTTCTTTATACCTTGAAGAGAATCTCCCGACCCTGGTAATAACAATAGAAGGAAAAAATCTACCATTTCAGATACAGTAACTTCGCTCTGCCCTACCCCTACTGTCTCGATTAAAATCACATCAAAGCCGGCTGCTTCGAGAATAAGCATAGTTTTCTGAGTTCCTCTTGAGACCCCTCCTAGAATCCCTGAAGATGGTGAAGGTCTAATAAAGGCATTTGGGTCGGTGGACAAGCGATCCATCCTCGTCTTATCACCAAGTATTGAGCCTCCAGAAATTGAACTTGATGGATCAACTGCAAGCACAGCTACTCTGTGCCCTATTGATGTCAAATAACTTCCTAATTCATCAATAAATGTGCTTTTCCCAACTCCGGGAGAACCGGTTATCCCCACTCGAATGGCGTTCCCAGTTCGTGACGATATCGATTCAAGAAGGTTATTGGAAATCTCTATATCTGAAATACTCGAACTCTCAACAAGTGTTATTGCTTTTGATACCCAAGTTCGGTCCCCTGAAATAACACCCGTAGCGATGAGTTCGAGCTCATTATCTTGCATAATTAGCCAATCGACTTTAGAAGATCAATGGCTGCATCAGATATGACAGTTCCAGGTGGGTAGATAGCGGTTGCACCCGCATCATATAGCTCTTGAAAGTCTTGCGGTGGCACTACACCACCTACAACGATAAGAATATCGCCACGTCCGAGAGCATCAAGTTGGGCTTTTAACTCGGGGACAAGCGTTAAGTGGCCTGCAGCAAGAGAGGAGACACCAACAACGTGGACGTCAGCTTCAACAGCTTGTTTGGCAGCTTCTTCGGGCGTCTGGAATAAAGGCCCAATATCAACATCAAAGCCTAGATCAGCAAAAGCCGTGGCTATGACTTTTTGTCCTCGATCGTGACCATCCTGTCCTACTTTGGCAACTAGGATTCTTGGCCTGCGACCGTGATTTTTAAAGAATTCTTTAGTCTCTGATCGGACTAACTCTATTTTCTCGTTATTTTCTCCCACTTCGCTTCGATACACTCCTGAAATTATTTGTATTTGAGATTTATGTCGATCGAATACTTTTTCTAAAGCATCACTGATTTCTCCAACGGTAGCAAACTCTCGGGCAGCATCTATGGACAGGGCAAGTAGGTTGCCGTCTTGCGTAGCTCCATTGGTTAGCCGTTCAAGTGCAGCTTGGCATGCCTGTTCATCTCTTGTATCTCTTAGCTCAACGAGTTGTTGAATTTGTTGGTACCTTACCTCGCGGTTATCGACTTGAAGTATTTCCACATCATCTTCTTTATCAAGTATGAATTTATTTACTCCAATGACCGGTTGAATTCCAGAATCAATTCTTGCCTGTGTTCTCGCAGCTGCTTCTTCAATTCTTAATTTAGGGATTCCAAGGTCAATTGCCTTTGCCATCCCTCCGGCATCTTCTATTTCCGAGATATGTTTCCATGCACGGTTAGCTAGGTCATGGGTGAGGCGCTCGATGTAGTAAGAACCTCCCCAAGGGTCAACAACTCGGGTAGTACCTGATTCATGCTGGAGGAAAAGTTGTGTATTCCTTGCAATTCTGGCTGAGAATTCTGATGGAAGAGCTAGTGCTTCATCAAATGAATTTGTGTGCAGGGATTGCGTGTGCCCCTGCGTAGCTGCCATAGCTTCAATACATGTCCTGATAATGTTCGTATAGACGTCTTGGGCAGTTAGGCTCCAGCCGGAAGTCTGGCTATGAGTCCGCAAAGATAGCGATTTAGGATTCTTAGGTTGAAATTGGCTAACAAGCTTTGTCCAAAGTAGCCGAGCTGCTCGTAATTTCGCGACCTCCATATAAAAATTCATGCCGATACACCAGAAGAAACTTAATCGAGGGGCAAAGGCATCTATATCTAAACCTGCACCAAGCCCCGAGCGAATATATTCAACACCATCTGCTAAGGTATACGCCATTTCCAAGTCAAGAGTCGCTCCTGCCTCTTGCATGTGGTAGCCCGAGATAGAAATGGAATTAAACTTTGGCATCTCCTTTGACGTGAACGCAATGATGTCAGAAATAATTCGCATTGAGGGTTTTGGCGGATAGATAAATGTATTTCTAACCATAAATTCTTTGAGAATGTCATTTTGAATGGTTCCAGCGAGTTGTTTTGTAGACACGCCCTGTTCTTCTGCTGCAAGGACGTAAAGAGCAAGAACTGGGAGAACAGCCCCATTCATGGTCATCGAAACGCTCATTTTATCCAAGGGAATCCCATCAAATAATTGCCTCATATCGATAATGGAATCAATAGCAACTCCCGCCATCCCAACATCTCCAGATACTCTCGGGTTGTCTGAGTCATATCCACGATGAGTTGGTAGGTCAAAAGCTACAGAAAGCCCTCTTTGTCCAGCCGCCAAGTTACGGCGATAAAAGGCATTAGATTCGGCAGCCGTAGAAAATCCAGCATATTGGCGGATTGTCCATGGCTGGTTGACATACATGGTTGGATATGGGCCTCGTAAAAAAGGAGGGAACCCAGGCAGAGTATGAACAAAGTCAAGGGACTTGAGGTCATCTTTCATATAAAGAGGCTTTATAGGAATTCCTTCAGGAGCATGCCAAGTATATTCTTCTGTATTTATGTTCAAATAGTCAGAGCACAACTCATCCCAGTCAGGGAATTTATCATCATTAGTTATAGGAAGAGGAGAAAAAGGAATTGATTCAAAGTCAGGAACTGGCATTACATCTCCTCAGTATCTGTGATCATGTCTGAAATCCTAAAATTCAGATACTGACTATTGTCATTGCTTTGTGATCTTGGATATGGATTCCTTTGGAGATCAGTTGCTAATTCTTCTCGAAATGAATTCACACCAATTAAAACCTTCTCGTCAGACAGCACTGCAGATTTATAATTATCTCTTGAAAGGTGTGCCTGCTTAGTATAAGAACCCGAAACAACTTGCTGTTTGAATCCACCACTTGATTCATAATCCTGAAATCTTTTCCATGATTTCGCGGCTATATCCTCCGTGAGCGACTCAACGTACCATGACCCTCCAGCAGGGTCTACGACCCGATGGATATTTGATTCCTCCATAAGAACAAGATGGGTGTTTCTGGCTAGTCTCAACCCAAATTCATTTGGTATCCCAAAAGCACTATCAAATGCAGGAATAGAGATGATATCAGCTCCTCCAGTAGCGGCTGAGAAGCAACCTACTGTTGTTCGTAACAGATTCACCCATGGGTCGTCTCGAGATATTAGATAATCTGAAGTTTGGGCTTGTATTTTTATTTGAAAGCTCTCTATCCCACAAGCCTTTCCTATATTCAGCAGAAGAAGTCTCAAGGCACGTAATTTGGCAATGTCGAGGAATTGGTCAGTTCCTATTGAAACAACAATCAGGCACTGTTTCAAAGCTATTTTCATCTCAACACCGGCTTTTTCCATAGCTCGCAAATAGACAACAAACGTTGAAAGCACTCCCGCAATTTCTGTAACTGTATCAGCACCTATTTGCGCGTATCCCAAACCATTAATTCGAAATGTAGTTGCTTGTGAAAAGTTGTTTGAAACTTGACCCGCCAGTTCAGCAGAACCAGCGAGATATGATTCAAATTCACTAACTTCAAGTGAATTATTTAAGAGTTCCCCGAGAGGGTCAACGCCGAGATCAAAAATATTCCCAGATGATTCAGGCAGTTTATTTGATAGGTAATCAAAAAGTTCAGAAGCAGCTAAAAGGCTTTCGCTTCTACATGAGAGACCAATTCCTGCCATATCAAGCATAACCTCTTCTAGAAGCTCCTCGTACGGAATCGCCTCCGTCCTCTCAATTGCCAACTCGATGCTTCTAGCTCCTCGAGAGAGATCCTCTAAGATTAGTGAATTCGCTGAACTAGCATCTGTGATCCAGTGACGTTGGCGGATATCCCAACCATTAAGATTCCCAGCCGGATTTGAGGAACGTAAGCCAACTCCACCAGACACTAGGTCCATTAATCCCTCAGTCATCTCATCCGTATAGATAGGGTTTATATGCAAACCACCTGCCAGATCAGAGTGCAAGACTCGCTGTATATTGCCTTCTCCTACAACAGCTTCGGCTGCTTTCAACCAAGCTTCAAATTTAGGAGTTCCAGCACGGTCCCAAAACAAAATTTTATCTTCTGACATAGTTCTACAATAGGCGTTTATTGAAGTACTTTCGCACTTTTCTTTGACAGCGTTGAGCAGCTGCTGACCCATTTCAAGCTGTGACATCCTCCATAGTGACAAAAGACACCGCCTATTGAGGAGCAATAAGTACTTAATTAAGGCAGAATATTAATGGTCTTAATTCAAGACCACCCCCCTACCAAAGGATTAATAATGGCAAAGAAATCATCTCACCATTTACAATACGCTGATTTTGCCTTTGCGGCCTCAGCGACTCCGCAAGAACTTGAGACACTCTGCAGGCTTACAACTCGTATAGACGTAAAGAAAGGAAGCATCCTAATGCATCAAGGCGCATTTGGAAATGAAGTGCTCTTGTTAGTTCATGGACAGCTTGTTATTGAGAAAGACGGAAAGCTGATAGCATCTATCGCCCCCGGCGCGGTTGTAGGTGAAAGAGCTGTGATTCTTAATGAACCAAGAGATGCGACCGTTCGAGCGGCTTATGGCTCAACTATATTAGCTATGTCTCGAAGCGAATTTAATACTCTCTTAGCTGAATGCCCAAGTATCGCTAGGAATATACTTGAAGAAGCACTTACCCGAGCATAGCCAGCAGTCATTGAAATACTAAAATATCCCTAGCTCCAGCATTAATGCTGCGGACACATGTATTTTAAAGCGTAGCAAGATTTAAGAAAGCTTAGAAATGACAACGACTGAAGATAACTCAGCTTCTGCAACTGGAGTAGTTGATGTCAGTGCACCCGGCGCTGTCCCATTCGTAGAACTCTCAGCTACAAATTTCGGCGAGATATTGTCACTCACAGAATCTATGACAAATCAAGGTTGGGTTGTTACTACACCTGCTGGCCCGATGGTACTAGGCTACAAGCAGGTCAAATCTATTCTTAGAAATCCCGAGTGGATATCACTTCTATCAAGCTTCTCCGCTTTAGATCAAATGGAAAATGGGATTTCTGATTTGAACGTCATGCTTGAACAAGCTCAGCGAATTGTTCCCGAAATTCCTTCAACAGTCAAAATGCGCCCAAATGTCTTATCCGTAGAAGGAGAAGACCATAAACGGCTACGACGACTGGTTAATTCTTCATTCACCTCTGGCAATACAAATAAACATCGTGAATTCATGAAAAATCATGCAGACAGCTTGGTCTCAAGCATAGTTGGAAATGGTGGAGGAGAACTTGTCTCTGAATTCTGTCGCCCTTTCCCTGTTCCAGTGATTTGCCGCATCCTCGGGGTTGATGATAATGACTGGAAACTTTTTGACGAATGGGCAGACATAATATTCTCTGCCCTCGACGCAGATATTGAGTCCGTTATTGGACGTTTAGGTGAAATATCAAAAGCTCAAAAAGATCTTGACGCCTATATCCAGAACCTAATCGTTAAGAGGATCAGTTCCCCAGAAGATGATTTACTAACTGAGCTAGTTCAAAGTCACTACAACGATGACCGCCTCTCACATGATGAATTGAGCGCGATGGTTGAAGCTATATTACTCGCTGGGACTGACACTACCCGAAACCAGTTAGGAGCAACAATTGCGGTGCTAGCAGACCACCCAGACCAGTACCAAGCATTAAGAAATGACCCTTCTCTCATTCCTGCAGCTGTAGAAGAATCACTTCGGTATATAAGCGCTGTTAGAACAACCGGTCGCTTAGCTACTACTGATCAAGTAATAGACGGGATTCTCTTTCCTGCGGGAACAACAGTCCTTCTGGGGCTTCACGCTGGGGGACTTTCTGAAGCACAAGAAAAGGGGTTCGAATTTAATATCTTTAGAGAAAGTGGCTGTCCTCATCTAGCTTTTGGGTCCGGAGCTCATCACTGCCTCGGCGCCTCACTTGCTCGCGCTGAGTTACAAGAAGCCTTGACATCTTTTGTTGAGAAGGTTTCATCATATGAGCTTATTTCTCCAGTTGAGTGGAAACCTCTGTCAATGGGAATCTGGGGTCCAGCAAAACTTAAAATCAAAATTTTAGGTGACCATAAAAGCGATATATCCCAGAATCAAACAAACTTTAAGACCACAGTCAAGGCAGAGTCAAAACTTGAAGAAAACCAAACATCTGAAATCATCAATCAGTGGATCCGGGAGGCAGATAAGAAGAGGCGAACACTGCGCCTATCAATACCTGACCTGATAAGGAAGCCAAAATTTCCACCGTTAATTCGTTTGCTAGTTACAGTCTT
Organism: Candidatus Neomicrothrix sp. UBA7828; assembly: GCA_002500385.1. GTDB lineage: Bacteria > Actinomycetota > Acidimicrobiia > Acidimicrobiales > UBA8592 > UBA8592. The sequence continues at coordinate 10,645 of DLTU01000047.1, forward strand.
CCGATTCGGGAAAGCTTTCATATTGTGGAAAGTCCGAGACCGCAAAGCCTCAGCATCAGAGAAACAAGGGCTCCTTTATGAAAGGCTTCGCCATGTTGCTGAACTTCAAGGACCCACCTACGTCAAGCTCGCTCAACTAATTTCTGCAGCGGAAGGCGTCTTCCCTGAAGCTCTGGTTGCTGAATGTAAAAAATGTAGAGATCAAGTATCTCCAGAACCATGGAAAGAAGTTTCAAAAGTTCTCAATGATGAATTAGATAACAGAAGGTCAGATATTGTTTCAGTGAATCAGGTTCCTATTGCTGCTGCTTCAATTGCTCAAGTGCATGAAGCGGTTCTTAGTAACGGTTCAGATGTTGTAATAAAAATACAACGACCGGGAATACGAAAAAAGGTAATTGATGATCTGAAAGTGATGGCATGGGTCGCTCCGAAACTTGTAGGTAAAATACCAGTCGCTGCTCTTGCCAACCCTCCTGCCCTCGTCGAGCTTTTCGCAGAAACAATCTGTGAGGAGTTAGATTTCAAACTGGAAGTAGCTAACTTATTTGAGATCAGAAGAGTTCTTTATTCAAATTTGAAGCAAGAGTGGGAAATTCCCGACCCTGAGCTCGGACTTGTTACCGAGCGAGTGATAGTTATGACTAAGATTTCTGGCGTATCACTTGGTGATTCAATAGCTATGGGAATTGATAGTGAGAGTAGTTCTGCCGTCTTCCGACAGATGGTTGAAGGCCTGTTAGAGGGCGCTGTTATCCATGGTATTTTCCATGGAGACTTTCATGCAGGAAACGTTTTTCTTAACCAATCAGAAAAAATAGGTCTTGTAGATTTTGGAATAACGGGTCGACTTGATGGTGCTCGGCGTCAGGCATTTCTCAGATACGTAGTCGGTCTAATGACCGGAGACGTTGAATCTCAAGTCGTTGGAATAAAAGACCTAGGGGCTTTCCCTGAAGATGCTGACATAGGTCTGTTGATAAACGAATTCCAACTTGAGCGCAACAACTTTGACCCTCTCGAGCTATCAGAGGAAGAATTTATTGATGAATTTCGAGGTCTTATCAAGGGCCTCCTCGCTGAAGGTGCGCGCATTCCAAAAGAACTTATGCTCTTTGTAAAGAACTTTGCTTACCTATCGTCAGTCATGCAGGAACTAGATCCTGAAATGGATTTACTTAATGAATTCTTGGAAGTTGCGTCTGCTTTTTTTGGCAGAAACGGGGTACGAGTTGCGACCGAAATAGGGTTTTCACTAAGTGCTGATGATGTGAATGATATAACCTTTAGAAGGGTTGCTGGTATTCGAGAGAGTGTTCCTTCCTTAACATGGAAAGAGCTTGGAGAGCGAAGAAATTCTTTAATGGACAGAATGGATAGACGGTCCATTAAGCAAATTATTGAATGAGATAAGATCGTCTTTTGGGTTTCTACTAGCCAAAGAAATCAAGGCCAAGGAGTTGTTATGAATTCATTTGAAAAACCAGCAGTTGATGGACTCTTTGAGGGCAACCCGCCAACTGAATTAGTTCTAGAGGACCTAATCATCGGTGATGGGGCAGAGTGTGAGTCCGGACAAATTGTCAGTGTGGATTACGTCGGTATCTCATGGTCTACAGGTATCGAATTTGATTCATCGTGGTCTCGTAACGAAGTTTTTGCTTTTCATCTGGGAGGAGGACAAGTTATTTCAGGATGGGATGAAGGCTGCAAGGGTATGAGAATTGGAGGACGCCGGAAACTCATAATCCCTCCAGAGAAGGGGTATGGGTCCCAAGGCGCCGGTGGCGTTATAGCCCCTAACGAAACGCTTGTTTTTATAGTTGATCTAAGAAGCATCGGTTAGCTAGGAGGATAAATGCAAGAAGATGAACTCAGAGGAAAAGTAGCGGTAGTAACAGGCTCTAGTCGAGGAATCGGTAGAGGTATCGCTGTGGGGCTGGGAGAAAAAGGAGCAACTGTTTACATAACAGGGAGATCAAAAGGAGATGGCCCTTTAACAATCGATGAAACTGCCAAGATGGTTAATGATGCTGGAGGCGTAGGGGTGCCCGTGTCGGTGGATCTCGGAGACGATGAACAAATAGTGAGGTTGTATCAACAAATAGAAAGTGATCACGGCAGACTAGATATTCACGTTAACAACGCTTTCAAGATCCCTAACCCACCTGTATGGGGGGGTAAATTCTGGGAGCACCCTATTCAAGTGTGGGATGACCAAGTCGGAATTGGCCTCCGTGCAGCATACGTAGCCAGTGTTCATGCAACGAAACTGATGATGTCAGGCACCGATTCTCTGAAATTTATTGCGAATATCTCCTCGAGCGGATCGGAACGCTACGCCCTAAGCGCAAGTTATGGAATCGCTAAGATGGGAACAGACCGCCTCACTCGTGATTTTGCAGTTGAAGGTAAAGAAGATGGACTTTGCGTTATAGGTCTTTGGCCGAGCCAAGTATTAACGGAATTCATTATAGAAAGTATTGAAAAGGGTGACATAGAATTAGATGAAGAGAACTCCGAAACCCCACTCTATACGGGACGAGTTATAGCTAAACTTGCCACAGATGATCAGAGGTTCGAGCGAAATGGGCAAGTTTTAACAACAGCTGAATTAGCAGTACATTATGACATCAAAGATGAGCGTGGCAAACAACCAAGAGGTAAGCGCAATCCTACGCTATTCAGAGAAATAATTTAGCCATCAACTTATTCAGATGTATTAGGTGACTCAACAAGACGTTTTGGAGGAGAGTGAGAGCCAGGTTCTCTGCTTCGCACAATGCAAGATTGACTTCCGATCGCACACAGAGTTCCGTCTTCTGACCAAATATGGATAACACCATGCCCAAACCCGCTAGCTATCGCATCGACTCTAATGTCAAGTAAGTACCAGTCACTGGGAACCAGATCAATTACTCTCAAAGTGTTATCAAGGCTTGTTGATCCTGCTTTTCCCTGTTGTATGAAGCTGATACCCATAGGTACATAATCACCCAATACAGCAAATGTAGCTGCTGATGGTTCCAAGAGCTCTGGCATTCGACTCCAAACTGCTATTCTGCCCGGTTCAATTTCAGTTGGTTCTTCAGCTCCTACGGGTAGAGCCCATCTTTGTTCAATTCGCGAATCAAGAGAATCATTAACATTTGAAAATCGTTCTCTTACCGGACATGTTTCTGGCTTTTGAACTTCTGGGGGCAGACAGTAGGTTCTTTCTTCAGGGTATAAGCGAGTACCTAAAGCAGCATTGACCGTAATGATTTCTGTTCCGCCGACATGTCCAACAGCTCGTGCTTGTGTTGTCTTTTTTCCATGAACGGCTAGGGTAACGTCGAAATCTACGACAGTGCCAACTTTAGCGAACAGGAGGTATTGAGCTGTCGCCCAAACAACAGGTCGGTCGCTTGTACCCTCCATGGCTGCTATTGCTGCTCCAAGACCACTACCACCAAACATTGCACGATGGCCAGTAGAGATACCTTTAGAGACTGGTAGATGCCAACGGTGCGGGTTATGTGATGGTTCTAAACCTAACCATGTTCGTGCGTCCATGTTTTGACGATACCTTAGAATTTGCTAAAGAGTTTCAATTAGCTCATTACGTATTTCTGTAGCAAAAAAATTTGGATTCTCCATTGGGGCAAAATGAGTGTATTCAGTAAACGAGCGGAATCGGCCATTAGGTAATTCACCAGCAATTATGGGTGCTATTTGTGCTGGACCTTCTTCATCTCCCCCTGCGGCCACAGTCACTGAAGTCTCTACAGATGCTAAATTTTCGAAGATAGTAGTTACAGAGCTCTCAAATACCTGGGCTTCGATTTCGCCTCTGCATTTAAGAATCACACCTTCATTGTGGTCACTAAATCCATAATTGACGTACGCCCATAATGCATCTGAATCTACTCCGGAAAATGGTGGCCTTGAGGCGTAGCGTTCGTATGCTTCTTCGCGAGATGCAAATATCTCTTTTCTTTTCCTTGCTGAAGCTGCAAGAGACCCACCCTTTGAGTTCTTTTCAGTAAAAGTCGTTGGAGAAATAACTATAGGCTCGAATAACCATGCAGCTTTAAAAGTTGAAGGTCGAATTTGTTCAGCAAGAAGTATGCTACTTGCCCCCATGCTGTGACCCACAGCGAGTGCTGGGTCAAGATTGAGTTGGTCGATAACACATAAGAGATCCTCGGCCATTCCGACCCAACTCATGGAGGTGCCTAACGGCATAGAACTATTACCATGACCCCGAAAATCTAGAGAGACGCAATGGAAATTATTGCAGAGTTGTTTACAGATTGGATCCCAGTATCGCCCATGGAAACCAGTCGCATGGCAGAAAACAATCGATGGGCCTCCTCCGCCATAATCATGGGCGGAGATGAGAACCCCATCACTTGAACCGTGAATGCTAGTTGCTGGACCGACGTGTTCGTTCATGTTGGTAGCCTAGCGGTAATACTGGTTTCTAATATGGTATTAGTTATGGGGCTTTAACTTGCGGCTGTTCTGTGCCTTCGTAAGCCAATTACGGGGGTTGTGGGTGCAAATCCAGCTTCAGCACGTTCTATCTCTGATTCGCCTCCCCAGAAGCCAAGTTCTTTTTGCTGGCGTGCATAGGTTTGGCAGTCAGCA
>DLTU01000074.1:0-2007 GCA_002500385.1 Candidatus Neomicrothrix sp. UBA7828
GCTGTGGGCCTGGTGGGGATCGAACCCACGACCAAGGGATTATGAGTCCCCTGCTCTAACCACTGAGCTACAGGCCCGAATGGATCTTACCCTGCAAAATAGCAAACGAGGTAACGCAAGCAGAGATAAGCCTCCTCTTTTCAAAGGAGGCTTTCTGCTCCGGGGGTGGGGCTCGAACCCACGACCTGCGGATTAACAGTCCGACGCTCTGCCAACTGAGCTACCCCGGAAGGTTCTGTGAGAATAACAGTTCCTTAGTATAACTGTGTAACCATCGAAGAGTTTTCTTTAGCGATTTCTTTTATTCAACCCCGCTTAAATGCTTGAGGTCTGTTGACATTTGAAGTTTCTTAAGCACTCTTTGTTCTTTCAACCGAACAGCTTCTTTCGAGAGCCCTAAATCATCTCCTATTTCTTTCAGAGTTGCCTTCCTCTTGCCATCCAATGCATAACGTCTTACAATCACTACTCTTTCATCAGGGGAAAGTGCCTCTAGAGCACTCTTAAGTTTTTCCTTGACCATGGCTTCCTCTGCTGCGTCTTCTGGCGTTAGCGACTTTTCGTCCTCAATGAAATTCTCTAAGTCAGATTCTCCGTCACCAAAAGATTTATTTAATGAAACTGCATCAGGTTTAATTGAGAGAAGGGCCTCAACTTCATTTTCTGACATTTCGCACTCAGATGCGAGTACAGATATGGGAGCTTCCTGCCCGATAGCTTGAAGATAGTTATTCTGGGCTTTTCGTATGCGCGTGATCTTGTTTCGGAGATACTCGGGAATCTTAATTGTATGTTGCTCATCGACATATCTATTGATTGTTTGCTTGATCCAATCTCGAGCGTAAGTTGAGAATTTATTTCCCATATCTGGGTCAAATTTTTCAACTGCTCGAATAAGGCCCTCATTTCCCTGTTGTATTAGATCATCTTGAGTTGCGTACCGGCTTGAATGCGCCATAGCTAGTTTGCGCACCAAACCTTGATTCCTTTCGATCATCTGTCCTTTTGCCCATCCGCCGACTTTGACTTTCTCCAAGTTACTTCTAATTAGTTGTTCTTTCGCTTCAGATTTAGGTGGCAATTCAGCTATTAGTACTTTGCTTATTTCTTCGATTCTTTTAAAGTTGTACTCAATATTTTTACTTTTGTTGATCAGTGAATGTATGTGAAGTGCGGTTTCTGAACTGGGTTCTGATTGCATGAATGATTCAGCTTCACGCAATATGTTAATACTGGCTTGGGCAGCAATTTGAATTTTCGTTCCATGCGAAATTTCTTCGTCTTTAGTTAGTAATCGTTTATTGTTAGTCATTTTAGGCTTCTTACGGGTGTCCGTATTTTTATAGCCTTCCACGAAGCCACTCAATAAGAAAGTCCGCCTCAGAAGAAAAGAAGTCGTAGCCTTCATTCTGCATAATGCTTTTGCTCGTATGAACATCCCCTAGATCCCTGATGCTTTTGAGATCATTATTTGTGACTGCCCTTTGATGGAGTGTCTCGTAAGTTTTTTCCACTTCACGAATAAGCAGTTCACCAGCGATTTTCATGACAGTTTCGACATCAGCTGTTTCGGCTGGTTTGGAGTTTCGCAGTTGATCAATGATTGATAACTGCTCTTCGGTTCCTTCAAGTTTGTCAATGCATTCATCAAGGCTTTTGCTTTCCAATAACGCCGTATAGATATCTCTCAGTGGGCCCATTGGAAATAAGAATGGCTCAAGGCGGTCTAGGATTTTTCTTGTTTCAAGGGTTTGCCTGTTATAGAGGAGTAATAAAAGCACATTCATCGGTACTACAGATGGGATTTCTTTAGATTCTTTTTTCGCTTGAATCTTTGCAGTTGCATTACGCCCACTTTTAGTTTGCTCTTCAGGCATTGTCTGCTGCCAATTGGACGTAACTGGGTTTTGCAACTTGTTTAGTTTGTCAAATTTCTCTCTTAGACCTGCGTAAGGTAAATCAAACTCATCAGCGATGTATTTCACGTAGTCATCATGAAACATTTCC
>DLTU01000074.1:2329-4798 GCA_002500385.1 Candidatus Neomicrothrix sp. UBA7828
TGATGATTCTTCACTATCTGTAAACATTTGCTCGCTACTTGAACTCGATCCTCTATCGTTTGGGGATCCTCATTTGATATAGCATTCTTGATCTGCCAGCGAAGAAACGGTATGGAGCCATCTATAGCTTCTTCTAGCTCTGTTAGGTTTTTATCTGTTAAAAAATCGCCAGGATCCTTTCCGTCAGAAAGAGTTGCAACTTTGATTTGAAGATTATGCTTTTGCTCCCATTGAACGAATTTTTTTGTGGCATTTTGTCCCGCTGAATCTGAATCAAAGCAAATAATTATGTTCTTTGAATAGTTCGCGAGCGTTTTAATATGGTTTTCTGTGATTGCCGTTCCACACGGGGCCACTGCAATTGGGAGTTCACTTTCATGAAATGCGATTACATCGAGTTGCCCTTCACAGATAATGATGCGGTCTTCCTTTGCAAAATTTTTCTTAGCCCAATTGAGTCCGTATAGGGTCTGGTCTTTTTTATAAATCTCTGTGGCAGGGGAATTTCTGTATTTAGGCTCAGGTCCTCCAGGTAACTGTCTTCCGCTGAACGCAATTGATCTGTCACTCGAGTCATAAATTGTAAACATTATTCTTTCACTAAAGAAGAAATCAGTTACTTGACCTTGATATTCAGATGAAAGACCTGAGCGTTTTAATGCAGCTTCTACCTTTTGTGCAATATCTTCAGTTTTAATATTTGCTTTTTTGAACTCTTCTTCCATTTGCGGAGCTAAAACTTTGATCAGATTGTCGGATAGCCCTTTTTGTTTGGGGAATGAGTAGCCTATTCCGTATTTGCTACACATTTCACCGGTAACTCCTCGATCTCTTAAGAAGTTGCGGGCCCTTTGTGCGTCTCTGTTATCCATATCAAGTAATCGATTGAGGTATATGCCAGATGCCATTGCTAGAGCTTCATAAAGATCTTTCCTCTTATCACCCTGCTTGCTTCCTACCCAGTCCTCCGGTCCGGGTTCTATGCCAACGAATTTCGCATACTTCTCCACCGCTTGGTTAAAGTCGCAGTTCTCGGTTTCCATGATCAGTTTGAAACAATCACCGCCTTCGCCACATCCAAAGCATTTAAAGAACTCCCTTTGCACATAACACGAAGGCGTCTTTTCATTGTGATTTGGAAGCGGGCAACACAGCTTGATTTTTCCTGGACCAGCATTTGAGGTGCCACCGATCATGGCTTTTGCATATTCGGCACAATCCCCTCCATCTTTTATCTTTTCAATGAATTGCCTACTCCAAGCCATACCAAGAACATACACGAGAAGTAGGACGGTATCTCATCGGCGGTTATTGATTATTTAGTGACTCCTGAGCCCCAACCAATCGGGCGATTGGAATACGAGGAGGAGAGCAACTTACGTAATTCACACCAGATCTGGCTAGAAAACGAATTGACGTTGGATCTCCTCCATGTTCTCCGCATATCCCAATTTTGATTTTAGGGTTAACTGCTCTGCTGCTGTTTATTGCTTCTTGGACTAGCTTTCCAACACCGAAAGCGTCTAACTGTGCGAAAGGGCTTTCTTGCAAAATATCCATTTCGATGTACTGCTTAATCACACTTGCCTCTACGTCATCTCTGCTAAATCCATATGTCATTTGGGTGAGGTCATTAGTCCCGAAACTCATGAAGTCTACAAGAGGTGCTAGATCTCCTGCGATGAGAGCAGCTCTCGGAGTTTCAATCATCGTCCCTAAAGGGATATCGATAGGAGCATCTTTGATTTCTTCTCGTATCCATCCCAATGTTGTTTCGAGTTCTCCCTTGATTGAAACTAGCGGAACCATAATTTCAATTACTGGATTTCCAGAGGCTTCCAGTCTCTTCTGGGCTGCAGAGATGAGTGCACGAGTTTGAGCTCGGTATAAATTCTCCGTAACTAGGGCTAGGCGTACTCCCCGTAATCCAAGCATTGGATTCTGTTCGTGACTGTCTTCTAGAAATTCATGCAATGGAGCGTCTAAGAGCCTGATTGTCACTGGCTTTGAGTCCATTGGTTCAAGGACATTTACAAAGTCTTTTGTTTGTATTGTAATGAGTTCCTTGAGCGCGTCATTTTGGGCCTCATGGGTTTCTGCTGTCAAGAATTTCCTGATCACTGGAAGACGTTCTCCAAGAAACATGTGCTCTGTTCTACACAACCCAATACCATCGGCTCCAGCTTCTGCGCTTTCGGTAGCCTCTTCGCGCGTATCAGCATTTGCGCGAACGCCAATTCGGTTATGGCGCACTTGGTCACACCAGTCTAAAAGTGTTGCTAGTTCCGGAGGGGTTTCTGCTTCCGAGATGTGTATTGCTCCAGCGTGGACTTCACCCGTCGTTCCATTAATTGAAATTTCTGATCCTTCATTGATAGTTACGCCACCTATGTCTATTGACGATTCGGTCACATTTAGTTCGGCAATGCCGCAAACCGCTGGCAATCCTAAACCCCTAGAGTAGATGGC
>DLTU01000074.1:5154-5809 GCA_002500385.1 Candidatus Neomicrothrix sp. UBA7828
GCAGTAGCTATGCCTGAGGACCATCGCATACCAGGTTCGTCTTCTGGGCCTGTTTCCATTGCGAACATTATTGCTTCTTCGCCAGCGTCCACTATTTCAAGCACGGCATCTACACTTAAGCAAAGTTTGCCGGTGGCCGCTCCAGGAGACGCAGCAATTCCTGTGGCAAGAGGTTCTGTTTCTATCTCATCTGCAGTGCTGAAAAGAACTTCCATGAGGTCTTGTGGGTCAACGTTGCTAATAGCTTCTTCTGTGCTTATGTCATTGTTCTCAGCTTTGGTCACTGAAGTGACAATGTTGTCGTGTCCGGTCAAGTTGCTACCTCTTGTCAGGTTAGGCGGTCACCTAGATAGGTAACTAGCTGGTCGATAGCGATTCTGTCTTGTTGCATTGTGTCTCTGTCGCGTATGGTCACTGCTTTATCGTCGATAGTGTCAAAATCTATTGTCACGCAATACGGTGTTCCGAGTTCATCTTGGCGTCTGTACCGTTTTCCTATATTTTGGGTTTCATCGTAGTCGGTCATCCACTTTGCTTTAACTAAATCAAATACTTCTTGCGCTATCGGGGTTAGCGTATCTTTTTTTGAAAGGGGCAGGATCGCTACTTTGTAAGGGGCGATTCGTTCATCGAATCGTAGAACAGTGCGTAGGTC
>DLTU01000074.1:6157-6553 GCA_002500385.1 Candidatus Neomicrothrix sp. UBA7828
GTTTCTTCATCGTATGCGGCAAGGAGGAAAGCCATCATTGAACGAGTTGCACCTGCGGCTGGCTCTATTACGTGGGGGACGTAGTGTTCGCCTAGGTTTGGGTCGAAGTATGTGAGTTTCTCGCCTGAGTGGTCTGAGTGCTGTTTGAGATCATAGTCCCCACGGTTTGCAACTCCTTCTAGTTCACCCCATCCCCAAGGGAACATGAATTCTATATCGCTTGTTCCAGAACTGTAGTGACTTAATTCATCCGCATCATGAGGGCGAAGTCTAATTTTTTCCTCTGGGATGCCGAGGTTAAGGTACCAGTTCATTCGCTCTTCGCACCAATATTCAAACCATTTGTCTGCTTCTTCGGGTGGGACGAAATACTCCATTTCCATTTGTTCAAATTCT